>DAIQOA010000027.1:0-35301 GCA_036788095.1 bacterium
ACACCGCCGGGGGCTTGACGGCAAAGAACGGTCGCACTCTACAGGGCTTTGCCCTTGCCGGAGAGGATCGCCAGTTTGTCTGGGCGGACGCCAGAATAGAGGGCGAGACAGTGGTGGTTTCTCATGCGCGCATCAGCGAGCCCAAGGCGGTCCGCTATGCCTGGGCTGCGAATCCGATCGGCAATCTGTATAATCAGGCGGGCCTGCCGGCCTCGCCGTTTCGCACCGACGCATGGCCGGGGATCACAGAACAGCAGTAAACCGGCAAGGGCATCGGCGTGCAGGCGCGAATGAACAGCGCTAGCGGTCCAGCTTGTTTTGCTGATGACAGGACAAACATTGATTCGTGCTGTGACAGAGTAAACAGCCGTCTTTGTCCGCCGCTTGAACCACGCCGTGGCCTTTGCGCCGATCGGGCCCGTGATCCGCAGGTCGGAGGTTTTCGCCTTTGGCGTGACAGTCGTAGCAATCTTCCGGCCTGCCCGAATTGTGATGGCATTGGCAACAGCTTGCCATGGACGGCAGATGACGGCCACCGCTCTTTTCCTTATTTTCAACACCCTGGTGGCAGCTGACGCAGGTGATTTTTTCCGACCTGTGGCGGCTGTGGGGAAATCGCGCGATATAATCGGTCACACGTGCATAGCCGCCGGCGTTATCGGGGCTGCTGTGACACAGCGTACAGGCTGTTTCACGGTCGTGGCATCCGTAGCAGGTCTCCATACCCGGCAGCAGATTGTCGGACGGCTGCAGGCTGGAGTCCGCCTGAGCGTGACAGACGATGCAACCGGCCTCGATCTCGCTGTGCAGGCGATGAGAGAAAATCAACGTATCCATCGGCGCTTGAGCTCGACTGGAGACGATCCAGATCAGAGCGATCAAAACGGTCAGCTGCTTTTTCATAGTCGGTCCTTCGCTTGCCTTCGGTGAGAAAGGGGATTTGAGATTCCGCAAACGCGTCCGGAAAGCAGTCGTGCATGAATGGTATTTTATTTCCAGGCTGCAAACCGTAAGTAACAACCGATCGCTCTGATTCTTGAGACATCGATTGAACGTTCGCCTCGTCATGCAAAGCGCCATCAGCGCCGCAGTGATGGAGCTGGAGAAGAAACGCTGCGTCCGGCGCCCGCTGTGGTTGGATCAGTCGGCCGATGGGTATGAATATCAGGCACGGACTTTTAATTTAAACCTTTTTTTCATAAACACGAAATGGAAAAATTTGTCATCAGCGTCGGCTGGGTCCACCCATAGCCGGGGACACTGAATCCGTCTTCAGGAGCAGCCATGGAAAAGCTAGCCGTGATTGATCTGACCCAGCCCATTCAACCCGGCATGCCGGTTTGGCCCGGCGACCCTAGCGTCGAGTTCACGCCGTGGTGCAGCCTGGAACAGAATGGCTTTACCCTGCAGCGTATCAGCCTGGGCGAACACAGCGGCACCCATCTGGGCGCTCCCCGCCATTTCATCGCCTCCGGCTGCAGCATGGAGCAGATCCCCCTGAGCCGTCTCATGGCGCAGGGGGTAAAAATGATCCTGCCGCCGGGCAAAACCGGCGCCGATTTTGCGGACATTGAAGCATGGGAACTGCACCACGGCCCTGTGCCGGCGGACAGCTGGGTTTTGTTCGAAACCGGCTGGAGCCGCCTTTGGCAGAAGCCGGACGCCTACCACACCGCTTTTCCCGGAGTCACGGAAGAGGCGGTGCGCTTTTTATGCCGCGAGCGCACCATCGCCGGCATCGGCATCGATTCGCCGGGCGTGGATGGCGGCGCATCAACGGATTTCGCCGCCAATCGCCTGCTGGCTGAACACGGCGCATTGCATCTGGAAAATCTTCGCCGGTTGGAACAGTTGCCAGCCGTCGGCTTTCAGCTGTTCATCGGCGCTCTGCCGCTGGCCGGCGCCACCGGTTCGCCCTGCCGGGTGATAGCCCTGATGCCGTCGCCGTGAAGCGTGCTTTTAACCCTACTATGAGGAACCCATGAAAATCCGCATTGAAAACGCCACCCTGGTCATGGCCGACGGCTGCCGTAAGAACGATTTAGAGATCACGGATGAAAACATCAGCTCCATCGGCCGGCCCTCGGAAGGAAGCGCTCCAGACCGCGTCATCGACGCCGCAGGGCGCTATCTGCTGGCCGGATTCATCGATGTTCACAGCAACGGCATCGCGGGATTTGATTTCACCAACGGCTGGTTTCGCGACCCGGATTTTTTGCAGAACGAGGAGGATTACTGCAAAGGGTTGGAGCAGGCGTCCCGGGCCTATGCGGCCTGCGGCGTCACCCGAGTTCTGCTGACCAGTTTGGCCGCGCCGTTGGAGAAACTGCGGGACGGGCTGCGCTGGTACGCTTCCTGGCGTGACTCGGAACGATCGTCCTATGTCGCGAAAAACATACCAGCAGGGATCTATATCGAGGGGACATTCATCAAAGAAGAGTCCTTTCGCGGCGCACACAATTCAGCGTACTTTAACCAGCCCTCCATCGAACTGTTTCAGAACCTGCAAGAGTGCGCCCGCGGTAACATCCGTGTGGTCAACGTGGCGCCGGAATGGGGACAGGCCGCCCTCGTTCTGATCGACCATCTCAGCCGCAACCGGGTGATCGCTGCCGCGGGGCACACCGGCAGCGACGGCGATAAGTTCAGAGCCGCCGTGGACCATGGGGTGCGGCTGGCCGTGCATCTATTCAACGGCCCCACCGTGGGCTCGTTCAAGCCCTTTTTTCACGGCGGCGCTTTGGAAGCCATTCTGCGTTCGCCGGAGGTGACCGCGGAGCTGATCGTGGACGGCTACCATGTGGATCCGTCCTATGTGCTCGACGCCCTGGTACGCAAGGGCCTGGAACGCATCGTTGCTATCACCGACAGCATGTTCGCGACGCGGATGAAGGATCTGACCGAGTTCTCCATCCTGGGCGTGGACGGAAAGGTGAGTGAAGACGGCCGTTACCTGGAGGTCAAGGGCCGGAAAAACACCCTGTGCGGCAGCGTCTTGACCATGGATCAGGCGTTCGGCAATCTGCTCACCTGGTTCACTCAGGATCGAGAGGGCGTCTGGTACGAAAACCATGCGGCCCTGTCGCTGGAGGCGGCCCTGACCAAGGCCTCGGTGTTGTGCTCACGCAACCCTGCGGCCCTGCTGGGCCTGGAAAAGACCGGCGTGATCGCAGAAGGCAACCTGGCGGATCTGATCATCGCCGAGATCATTGGCCCGGAACCGGAATATCAGCTGCAAGTGAACAAGGTGTTCCTCAAAGGCCGGGAGATCGTCTGAACCGTAAAGACGGCGTCAATTGCACTTGACCAGTTTATCGATCAGTGATTCATTGCGGTCGGTGAAAAAACGAACAAAATAAATTCCTGCGCACACCGGCCGGCCATTCGCATCACAGCCGTCCCAGAAAAATTGGTGCGTGCCCGCCTGTAACGGAGTGGGTTGAACCAGCCGGCGCAGACGCCGGCCCAGCAGATCGAGCACCTCCGCTTCAACGACGGCCGGCTGAGCGAGCTCCAGTTGCAGCGTTACGTCGGGATTGAACGGATTTGGGTAGCCGGCCAGCAGACGATTTTCGTTTGGCACGAAAGGGCCGCCATCTCCAGCGAAGACGCTGATGGCGCCGTGCAGTTTGCTGCTGCCATCCAGGTCCAGCTGCTGCAGCTGATACCAGTAGCGGCGGCCCTGTATGATCCGGTCGTCCTCGTAGCGGTAACGCTTGCGTTCACTGGTGGTGCCGTCGCCGGCGATCAGTCCGCTGATGCAGCGGCCCGGTTCTGTTTCAGTATCGCTGCGCAGCACCTTGTAGCCATGGTTGTTCACCTGACTTTGGACGCTCCACTCCAGAATCACTTTGCCCTCGTGCCAGGCTGCGGTGAACAGCTCCAGTTCCACAGGCAAGGAGGAGTCAAAGACGCTGTTAGGCTGACCGGGGGTGCCGTTGACCGAGCCGCCCTGGCTGTCCAGCCCGTTGCGCACCACGGTATTGTTGCTCGCCCAGGTGGAGGCATAACCGCCGTCCAAACCTGGGTGTCGGCGTTCCATGCTGGTTTTCGCCGACGAGGAGCCGGCGAACCAGCCGCCGCTGCAATCCACCGCATCGCGGACTGTGCCGCCCGGATCAGCCAGCTGTAAATTTTCACCGGTGTTAGCCATGGCGCCCGAATAAATCTGGTTGGCCGCGCAGTCCGAAAGGGTGGTTTCGTCGGTGCGCTCCAAAAGAAAAAAACCATGGGAAGGAATGACCCCGGCCAGGGTGATGGACGGCGAGCCATCCAGCGCCCTCAAGGTCCAACCATTGACGTCTGCGGCATTGTCCGAAGCGTTGTACAGCTCCAGCCATTCATCCTCCGCCGCAGCGGCGGTGCCCATCCAACCGATCTCGTTGATGACCACACTCTGCCCTGAACCTGCGCCGACCCCTATCAACAGAACGGCGGATACAGCTGTGACAAGTTTCATACGCTGTTCCTTTCTGTTGTTGCGTTTGCTGCAATCTTGCTAATTCTGTTGATTAACGCAAGGGACAAAATCGCCACAGAGCAGGCTGAAAAAACAATAGGGGGCTGATACAGGATGAAAGATCAGGGGGCGAGCAGGCGCAGGACCGCCTGCATGAACTGATCTCGCTGAAAGGCGGGATACATCGTCTCAAAGGGAAAGCCGCAGACGAGGACGCCGCACCGGTCTTTGTAGGCGACGGCGGCGCTGAATTGGTTCTCCGCATAGCGCAGCACGGTGCGGCTGCCTCCATTGGCGGAGAGGGCGTCCGGCGCCTCCGCCCCATAGAGCGAATCGCTTCCGGTCTGGGCGAACTGCCAGGAGGAATGCAGCGGCAGAAAGAGGGGATCCACGCTCTCGACCCGGCCGCGGGCGGCGGCGTGGCCTGCGTCCCAGCGGCAGCGCAGCACGTTATGACAAAAGTCCAGATCCGCATGGCCGGCCTTTTTTCCCCGGCACAAATCAGAGCCGATGTACGCGCCGGAGACGAACAGGTTGCCGCCGTTGGCCAGATACTGAGTGATGGGCCGTTGCAGCTCCGCGGGAAAGGCAACGTACCGTTTGCCGGCCAGCGAGTCCATCGCCGCTTTGGGCCATTCGGTCTCTTTCTCCTCCCCCAGAATCAGATCCACCAGCGCGTACTGGTTCAAATCGACATGACCTGCCATGACCGCCTCGTCGCCGGCTGAAACAAAGGCGCGGCCCGCCGCGGCCAGGGAGCGGCCATGCACATAGACGAAATCAAACGTATTGCCGCGGATCAGATGGGTCTCCTCATCCGCGAGACTGGCGCCATGACCCGGAGCGTCGTTGCTGAGAAACGGCGAGGCGGGATCAAAATCGATCTGTGCGCCGGTATAATTCAGCGCATAGCCCTCCGCCACGCCCTGATCCAGCAGCGGAATAAATCCGCTAAAGCTCTCACCCGCAGTGCGGGCGGGGCCTGCCAGCCGGTCGAATCCGTTCACAATCAACAATGGCCTGCGGCCGTCCTCCTGCCAGCACACGGATAAAATCTCTGATGGAAAACTTTCACCGCCGTCGTTCACCGCCGTCACCTTGTAACTGTAGATCTCGCCCGGCTGCAAACCGCTCAGCACCGCTTCCGTCGAACCATACAACACTCCGTTGTTAAAGCCGCCGTCGTTCTGCCGGGTGTAGACGATATAGCGTTCCGGCGCCGCCGTCGGCTCCAGCGGATCCAGCTGCGGCTGCCAGCGCAGGGTGACCTGGCCATGACCGCTGAAATGAGTGCACAGATGGGTGACCGCCAGCGGTTGGATTTGAAAAGGCCGCTCGTGCTGCATGGCGAGAAATTTCACCATGCCCTTGTAGAGAGCGCGCGCTGCGTCAAAGCGAAAGTGCGGATCCAATGCAAAGGTCATGTCGAGAAAATTCTGATGCGACAGCAGTTCGATGAGAGCGGAGGGCATGTTGGGCCGCACCACTTCCGCATATTGGGCTTCCATCAGCGCACGGCGATTCCAGTGAGGGTCATAGAGCGCAGCCAGATCGCTCTGCAACTGCGTTTGCAGAATGTCGGCCAGATCACGGTTGGCCATGCGCGAGACCCCGTGAGGAAAAACAAAGCCGGAATCCGAACCTTCGACGCTGTAGATGGCCAGAGTGCCGATGGTGGTGTCGCTTCGATTGATGCCCGCATCGGTATGCAGCGCCAGCGACAGATCGATGGGAATGCCGAACCCCGCGGCCTGCCGGTTTTTCTTTGGTCCAAAGGGCGCGCCATACAGATAGTTGGCGTATTCGCTGCGGCTGATGTAATCGTCCCGGTAGTCGTCCTTGCCGCCGAACAGATCATGCACCAGGGTGTCGGGAAAGCCCAGGTAGTGCAGATAATATTTGCTGCCCTCGCAGAACCGCGGACGACGGCTTTCGACGCCGTCGCGCTGATACCGGCTAAAGCCGCCGCCGAAACGAACCGCATCCGCGCTGACCAAAAGGCCGGGATGATCGCTCTGATTGGTCAACCTCACTGAGCCGTTTTCGGCATGACGGCCTTTGAAAAATTTAAACCGTCCAAGATAGATCCAGGTATTTCCGCCGATCCGCTGATTGACGAGAAATGTGCTGCTGCCACCGGCATGATGCACTTGATAGTGCGCGTCCGGCACATGCTGCGGTGAGGCCGTGTAGGCGACATACACCGCGTACTCGCCGGTGGCCGGAATATCCGGAATCCATGTCGCATGGCGCCGGCCGATGGCATCGGCAACAGTTTGCCGGCTGCTTCCCTGCCGAAACGGATTGACCGCAGCCGAGCGCAGCGGTTCCACCGGCGCAAATCCCTTTTGCTCGGCCGTGCTCCACAGGGCCTCCGTTTCCGCCTGTTCCTGATAACCAGCTGGATCGTCGTTATCCACAAGGACCTCCAGCGTCTGCATGTCCCGTTCCCGCGGCATGAACACGGTGGCGCCGGCGTTTTCCAGCATGGGGATCAGATAGGGCACGACAAACGAGTAAGAGAGAAGATCCTCCACGGTCTGAAACAGTCGCGGCCGCTGCCATTGCCAGCGGTGCTGGTTGCTGTCGTAATACCAGCCGTGACTGGGGCGCACGTCGATGGTGCGGCCGAGCAGGCCGAGGTGCGGCCGAAAGAGCGGCTGTTCCGGCCGCACCAGGGCAACAGGCGCAGCGGGCGATGGTCTTGCCAGCCGGCTGCGGTCCAGATCCTGTAACCCCGAACGATACAGATTGGGAACCAGTTGCTCCAGCGGCTGACCGATAGAGTGAATGGTGATTCGGTAGTCTCTGTACCTGCGGCCCAAGCGGCTGCGCAGTCCGGCGTACACCGCAGCCACATGATCAGGTCGATACGCCGGATACGAGAACGGTTTGTTAAAATAGATGTCCATCGTCGCGCCGGCTGCGTCGATGGTCAGGCTGTCCAAACGCACGGCAGAGGCCAGAGCGACGGGCTGTTTTGTTGCCACGCAGTGATCCAGCCAGCGAACAATCTTTTTATGCGCCGCGGCGGTACGCTTGTCCATGGTCGAATAATCGTAGCGCGGTTTCCGTTCAACAGCCCGGTGGGCGCAGGTACACAGCGACAGCAGCAGCAGGCTGCTGATCAGACGTGCGGCTTTAGTCATATCATCCTTCTCCAGCTGTTCGCTGCTGCCTGTTGCGATGCGCAGAACCAGGTCTTCATCTCAGCGCCAGCGCCCGGTCGATGGCCTCCAGCTCCTGGCGGCTGAATTCCAGATTCTGCAGACAAGCGAGGTTCTCCTCCAACTGCTGCACGGTGTTGACGCCGACCAAGGCAGAGGTGACCTCCGGTCTTCGTAACACCCAGGCCAAGGCCATCTGGGCCAGCGTCTGTCCGCGTTCATGGGCCAACTCGTTGAGCCGGCGCACGCGCATCAGCTTTTCTTCGGTGATCTGCTCCGGCCGCAGCGCGCCCTGTGGCCTGGCCGCCCGGGAACCAGCGGGGATGCCGGCGAGATATTTTCCCGACAGCAGGCCCTGAGCCAGGGGCGAGAAAACGATGCAGCCGATCTTTTCGCGCTGCAGCACCGCGGTCAAGCCGTTCTCGATGCCGCGCTCGAACAACGAATATTTTGGCTGATGGATCAGGCACGGCGTTCCCAAACGGCGCAGAATAGCGGCGGCTTTTTCCGTCTGCACTGCGTCATAGTTGGAGATGCCGGCGTACAGCGCTTTGCCCAGCCGTACCGCCTGATCCAGAGCGGACATCGTCTCCTCCAGCGGCGTGTCAGGATCAAAGCGATGAGAGTAAAAGATATCGACGTACTCCAGTCCCATGCGTTTCAGACTCTGATCCAGGCTGGCGAGAAGGTATTTCCGTGAGCCCCATTCGCCATAAGGCCCTGGCCACATGCTGTAACCCGCTTTGGTGGAAATGATCAGCTCATCGCGATAGGGGCGCAGATCCAGGCGCAATAGGTTGCCGAAATTTTCCTCCGCAGAGCCAAAGGGCGGGCCATAGTTGTTGGCCAGATCGAAATGGGTGATGCCCTGATCAAAGGCGCGGCGCACGATGGCGCGGCCATTTTCAAAAGCATCCACGCCGCCGAAATTGTGCCACAGTCCCAGAGACAGCGGCGGCAGGAGGATGCCGCTGGCGCCGCATCGCCGGTAGCTCAATTGCTGATAACGCTCCTCTTTGGCAGAATAGGTCATGGGTGCGCTCCTTGTCGGTTGTCCGGTCAACGGTCTTATGGTTTGGAGAGATATTTGGTATCGATGCGGATCTCCATTCCCTTTTCCGTTTCGCTTAATTCGTAATCCACGATAAAGAACCGGTTATCGCGATAGTGCGTTTCCTTGCGTTGGATGAGAAACTCGAGCAAGGAATGGATCTGTTCGCGCTGATCGGGTTCGATCATGCTCTCGATATCCCGTTGCTCCTGTTCACGCACCTGCGGCTGTTCCAACGAAAGGTTCCAGGCAAGGATGGCATACGAGATCGCTTTTTCCCTGGCGCTGAAATCCGCGCAGTGCTGTAGCAGCGGGGAGGCATAATCGATGATCAGGGAAGCCAGATCAGAGGTGACGACCGCACCGGCTTTGGCAAAGGGGCCGGGGGCTTGGGGATCAGCGCAATGGGTCATGGTCATGCGTTCCTTTTACCTTGGTTCAGCAAGCGGCGCAGGGTGAACTCTTGCTCCAGCTCTGCCAGTTTCTGAGTGATGGACGCGGAGGCTCCTTGGTCAGCGCCGGCGTCATTATGCGCCGGCAGGGGACGGGGGCGCCTGTCCTTTTTCAACTCGTAGATCTTTTTATCCAGTTTGGTAAGGGATAGCCCTGCCAGGCCGGGATTCAGACTCACCTCGATCAGGAAATCAGAGTACTCTTTTTCCGGCGCGGTGATCAACAGCGTGCGGATGGCGCGGGTGACGCCGACATAGGTCACCCGACGCTCCTCCTCCCACTCTGGATCGGAACGCGGACGATAATCATGGGCCAAATGGAACAGGACCACATGAGGAAACTCTTTGCCCTTGCTGGCGTGAATAGTCGCCAGGGTCACTTGCGGCACGGACGCGTCTCCTCCCCGTGCATCGGCCGGATCGCCCGGCCCCGTGGGACCCAGCTGTTGGTAAAACTCGGACAGGTTAGCGCAGGCGGCGGAGACTTCGATCAGAACGTCGAGCACCACTTCCTGACCCGCCTCATCCGCTGCGCCGTAGACCGACGGCAGTCCGGTATAGAATGGGCGCAGGTCCAAGACGGTGACGACCTGCTGCAACAGCTCCGGCACGTTAGCCGCGTCGGGATCCATCCGGCGGAATGGACCGACCTGCCGCAGCCACTCCTGCAGCACCAGCCGTTCGCGCTCGCTCACCGCAGGATCCCAGGCCGCCTGTTCCAGCGCTTCCCAGGAGGTGATGGTGCGGATCAAAGAATTGGTCAAAAACTTGTTCGGACGCTTGAGAACCCGGCCCCACTCTTTTTCGCCGGCTGCCTGGGGAAAAAACAAAACCGTCAGGTAGCTGTAGACGTCCCTGCCCACCGCGGTCTGCATCAGGCCGCGGTGATCCACAAAGGTGTGCGGAATTTTATAGCTGTCCAGCAGAACCGCCAGCAGATATTGATAGACATGGTAGCGATAGAGCACGGCGAAATCAGACCAGTCGTGGTCCCCCTCTTTGCGCCGCTGCAGAATCCACTCGACCGCTCTTTTAGCCTGTGCCCACAGGCTGCTGTGCAATGCGACGGTGAACTCGCCCTCGGCCGCGGTGGCAGCGGGATGAATGTCTTTGGCCACTCTGCGGCGGTTGTGGGCGATCAACCACTTGGAGTGATCGATCACCTGCCGCGTAGAGCGATAATTGGTTTCCAGAGTGTAGGTGGCTGCGCCGCGGTAATGCTCGGCGAAATTCAAAATGTTTTGCACATCCGCGCCTCGCCAGCCGTAGATCATCTGATCGTCATCGCCGACGACAAAGAGGTTGTTGTGCGGCATGCTGAGCAACTGCATCAACAGCAGTTGACTGCGATTGAGATCCTGAAATTCATCGACCAGGACAAAATGGAACCGATGCTGAATCGTGCGTCGCAGTTCGGCGTCCTCCAGCAGCAGCCGTAACGGCCAATAGATCATATCATCGAAATTCACATACCTCTGTGCGGATTGCAGCTGCAAATAGTGGGCGAAAATATCTTTGAATGGAAAGAGCTCGCCGTTGATTTCAGTGCGCATCTCCTCCCATTCCGGCAGATCGGTCTTGACGGCCGTCAGGCTGGCAAGCAACCCGGCGGCAGGATCCTGATTGCGCAGCATCGGCAGACGCAGCACCTTTTCCGCAGCCGTCTGCAGCAGCTGCCGGCATCGCTTTTCACCATCGTCGTTCTGATACCGCCAGCCGGTATGACGCCGAAGGATCTCATACCCCAGCGCATGGAACGTTCGAACCGTCACTCCCTCTTCATCCAGGTTTCCGGCAATAGCAACGCCGCGCTGCAGCAGCCGCTCCACCATCTCTTGGGCCGCTTTTTTGTTGAACGCCAGTGCGAGGATCCGATGGCCGGCCACGCCTTCATTGACCAGATGGATGATACGGTTGATCAGCGTTTTGGTCTTGCCGGAGCCAGCCGGCGCCAGCACGCGAACAGGGCCGTAGAGCTGACGGATGGCGTTGACCTGCGCGTCATCGAGATCCTCGTCCATGGCCAGGGCGGCGTTCGTTTTTTGCAGCGGTGTTCGCCGCAGCTGAAACGAGCGGTCCAGCATGGGACCAAAATGTTCGAGCAGAATCTGCGCGGACAGCTGCCGGCGGGAATCATGCAGCCCATCGCTGTGCAGACGTGCTGTGTAAAAGGAGCGCGGCCAGCGGGAAAGGAAAGAAAAAGGTTTAGCCGCCTGCAGCAGGGGGAAAATGACCTGATATTGCAGAGTGGTCAGCACGTTCAGAAACGCCGGCAGGTTGAGGTCCTGATAGATAAAGACCTGGTCAAATTTTTCATGATTGAATGAATAATCAGGGGTGAGTTTGGAGCAGGCAAGCCAGCAGACGGAAAGTCCGCTTGTCTTGGCGCTCCGCCAGTGAGCGCGTGCCGCTTTGACATCCAGCTCAAAACCGATGTGGGTGCAAGAAGTCATGACAGGGCCACCCGCTCGACCATGGCCGTTCCTCCGGCAGTGGAAAAAAATGAATTCATTCAATGTAAAACAGTTTAGCCATAAAATCCAGTGAAACTGTGCGGCAAAGCCAGGGCAGAGTTTCGATGAGGCGGGCGGACGATGGGCCGGAGCAATCTGCTTCCGGCCGGTCCATAAAAGAGAAAGCCCGGATGGATCTCCGGGCCTTCCCCGTGAGGAGACAGTCGGGATTCAAAAGAATCCGACTTTGGGGGGGGACAGTATTACAAGAATTACAGTTGTTACTGTTTTTGTAACAAATAATGTGCCAAAATACACCGATTAGACTGGCACGCATATTTATTAATTTAAGAATATATAAAACAATATTATATAAAATAGCTTGGCCGGTTCAATTAAAATGAATAAAAATCATTATTGGGCAAATAACCAGGCTGTTGCCCATATTTTGGCCATTTAACCACTTTAAGGGCAGTGCTAGAGCCAGCCGTTTTCCCGGTACCAGTGACCGGTCTGCCGCACCCCCTGTGCCAAAGTGTATTGAGGCGCAAAGCCAAGTATTTGTCTGGCTGAGTGGTTGCTGCACATCCAGCCCGGTTGCACCATCTCGCGTACCTTGTCCGCATTGAGAAGGGCCGGCTTGCCGGTCACCTGCGCCACGGCACGACCAACCCAGGATACAGCGTACAGCAGCCACCGCGGCGTTCTGATGGTGATGGTTTTTTTCCCCATCGCCTGAGCGATCTCCCGGCCAATCGTGTTCCAATCATAATAGCCGTCGCCGGAGAGAAAAAACACTTGACCGTTGCTCTTTGGTTCTCCGGCCGCCAGGACAATGCCGTCGACCAGATCTGATACATGCACCAGACTGATCTGTTGATCGCCTTTGCCCAGGACCAGCACCAACCCCCGATTGACATTCTGAAAATAGACCAGGATGTCGTGGTCTCTGGGACCATAGACCGACGGCGGCCGGAGCACGACGACGGGCAGCTCACGGCTCAAGCTCAGCACTTCTTTTTCAGCCGCCAGTTTGCACTCGCCGTAGATAGAGATCGGGTGCGGTTCATCCGCTTCGGTGAGAGGCATGCCGGCCAGGCTCGGCCCGGCAGCCGCCTGGCTGGAGACATAGATGAATTTCTTCAGTTCCGGCTGCTGACGACACGCCTGCAGCAGCCGTCTAGTGATGGTCACATTGCCGTCCACGTATCCCTGCCGATTTCGAGCTTTGGTAACCCCGGCCAGATGAAAAATCCAATCCATGCCGGCGACCGCCTGCTCCAGCCCTTCGCCGCTGGACAGGCTGGCGTAGGAATACGCCACCGGCAGATTCTGCAACCAGACCAGGTTGCTTTGACGACGAACCAGGCAGGTGACCTGATGGCCCTGCTGCAGCAGCTTTTCCACCAACGTGCTGCCGATGAACCCGTTGCTGCCGGTTACCAACGCTTTCATGCAAACGATCCTTTCCAAGCTGGTTTTTTCAGCTCAAGATAAGAAAACCACGCCTTGATTCAAAGAATAACATTCAGCTTGACTAAATACTAATAAATGCCTAATTTTTCATTCCAGAAGAAACCCAAGCCGGCACAACGGCTGATTTTCTAATACCTGAAGATGATGGAGGTCATACTTTGGCGGATTTATTTAGCAAATGCTCAATGGGGGTATCCGCTCGCGCGCGTGAGGCCATGGAGCAGGGATGGTACCCCTATTTTAAGGCATTTGGGTCGGGTGCGGACACCGAGGTTTACCTCAATGGGCACAAGCTGATCATGATCGGGTCGAACAACTATCTCGGCCTGACCCAGGATCCCCGGGTTAAAAAGGCGGCCATCGAGGCGATCGAAAAATTTGGCTCCGGCTGTACCGGATCTCGCTTTTTGAACGGCACCTTGACCCTGCACGAAGAGTTGGAAGAAAAACTGGCGGCCTTTATGAACGTAGAGGCGGTGCTGGTTTTTTCCACCGGCTTTATGACCAACCAGGGGGTGATCTCCGCCATCGTCGGCCGCAAGGACCTGGTGGTGGGCGACAACGAAAACCATGCCAGCATCGTCGACGGCACGCGCCTGGCCTTTGGCCGCGCGCTAAAGTACCGTCATAACAACATCCAGGATCTCGATCGAGTGTTGACGCGCAACAAATCAGAGGAAAACGGCATCCTGATCATCAGCGACGGCGTTTTCAGCATGGGCGGCGACATCGTCGACTTGCCCGCGTTGGTTGCTGTGGCTAAAAAGCACGGCGCCCGCGTCATGCTTGACGATGCGCATGCCGTCGGCGTGCTGGGCCGCAACGGCCGCGGCACGGCCGAGCATTTTGGCCTGGAGAAAGAGGTCGATCTGACCATGGGCACTTTCAGCAAAAGCTTTGCCTCCATCGGCGGCTTTATCGCCGGCTCTGAAGAGGTGGTTCATTACATCAAGCACGTATCGCGCGCGTTTATTTTCGCCGCCAGTCCGCCGCCCGCTTCGGTGGCAACGGTCATTGCGGCCGTGGATATCCTCCAAGCAGAGCCGGAGCGTCGCGAGAGGCTGTGGCACAACTATCACAAGATGAAGAAAGGATTTGAACAGCTGGGGTTCAACACCGGCCACAGCCAGACCCCCATCATCCCCATCATCATCGGCGAGGATGAAAAGACGTTCATGCTCTGGCGGCTGCTGTTCGAGAACGGCGTGTTCGCCAATCCGGTCATCAGTCCGGCGGCGCCTCCGGGCAAAGCCCTGATCCGCACCAGCTATATGGCCACGCACACGGAAGAGGAGCTGGACAAGGTGTTGGGGATCTTTGAAAAGCTAGGCCGGCAGTTGGGCATCATCTAACCGCCTCCTGCAGGCCGGTGAGAGAACTTATAAAAAAAGGCCGCCTGATGGGCGGCCTTGTCATTTGCGGATCAGCACGGATCAATCCAACCAGTACAGCATCCGGCCGCAGTTTTCACAGGTAAAAATCTCTTCATCCTCCCGCCCCTTGATGCCCAGAGAGGTGGGCTGGCGCAGAAAGCATCCCAGGCAGATATCGTTTTTAACCGGCACGATCGCCCGTTTCAGTTTAGCCCGCAGCCGCTCATAGCGGAACAGCATCGGTTTGCTCAATGTGGCGGCCAACTCTTCCCTCGCCTTGCGCAGCTCGGTGTAGCCGCTGACGGAAAAACCCAATTTCTCCACCTCGCTGGTCTCTTCGATCATCAGATCGATGTCCTGCAACGATACGAGCACTTCCAGATCTTTTTTTATCATCGCTTATTCTCCCGTGATAATCGGCAGGAACTCGGCAAAAGCCTTGACTTGCGCCAACTTGTCGCGATTGCTTTTTTCATTCAACAGAGTGACCAGGGCGCCGAGAATGGGCAGATAGGTGTTGCCTTCATCGTTGGGCGGAGCAATAACCATAAAAAAAAGATGCACCGGCTTGCCGTCGATGGCGTCGAAATTGATGCCCGCTTCGGATTTGCCGAACGCGATCAGCACATTGGAGGCCGCCGTGGTGCGGCCGTGCGGTATCGCCACCCCTTTGCCGATGCCGGTGCTGCCCAGCTTTTCGCGTTGATGCAGCATTTCGAGCACGATTTCCCGATTGCGTATGTACTTTTCCTTGACAAACAGATCCAGCAGCTCACTGATGGCCTGTTCCTTGTTTTTGGCCTTCAGTTGGGCGATGAACAGATGCTCGGAAAAATATCGGCTTAACTCACTTTGATTCATATTCAGTTACCTCCAGGAATCGATCGTTGGGTACGAACAAGGGGCGGATTTCACATTGGATCCGGCAAAAAGGAAGCGGGCTCGGCCGTGGCCTGTTCCTGTTCGATGATCTGGCGAATGGCCGGCATTACATAAAGAGAATCGAGATTAAAGGAGCCGAGCTCGCGCGCCAGCACGTGGATTTTACGGTAGACGGGATCGTTTTTCTGCATGACGATCAGGTTATCCCGGCGGCAGCGGCAATGGCCGCCATGGAAATCACCCTTTTCGTAGCGCACCTGCAGATCCAGCGCTTTGGCGAGCGTCTCCAAGGCCTGCAGAATCTCGGCCTCTTTCATATCTACAAATACTTTTGCTTTTCGCTGTGTTTGAGCTTTTCGACTACCCATTTGACATCCTGTGTTTGGTTACGATGGCAGATCAACAGCGCATCCTTGGTATCCACCACCACCAGGTCTTGAACCCCCACCAACGCGACCAGACGGCGGCCGGACTCCACATACGAATTTTGCACATCTTTGAGAACCGGTTCACCGAGGACCACGTTGCCGTCGCCGTCCTTGGCGGCCAGCTTGTACACTTCATCCCAACTGCCCACATCGCTCCAGCCGAAATCGCCCTCCACCACCACGACGTTGCTCGCCTTTTCCATCACCCCGTAATCGATGGACTCGCTGCGAATCTGGCGATAGACGCGGTTCAGCACTCGTCGATAGCCGGCGCGGCCCAGCACCGCGTCGATCTCCATCAGGCCGGCATAGAGATCGGGCATCAGCTCTTCAATGTACTCTAGAATCGTGCGGCAGCGCCAGACAAAAATGCCGCTGTTCCAGAGAAATTCACCGCTGCTGAAAAACTGCATCGCCACTTCATGGGTGGGCTTTTCCGCGAACGCGCGCACCCGCCAGGCCTGACGGTGATCAAAGGCGAACGCTTCACCCCGTTGAATATACCCGTAGCCGGTGGCCGGAAAGGTCGGATCGATGCCGATGGTGGCCAGCGCTTCCGGTTGCCGGCGGATCAACGCAACGGCGCTGTTCAGCGCGTGCAGGAAACGATCGGTTTCTGTGATGTGATGATCGGCCGGCAGCACGATCATCACCGCCTCAGGGGAACGGCGCGCCAGATGCAACGCCGCCAGCCCGATGCACGGCGCCGTGTTTTTTCCAAACGGTTCACGAATGAGCCGGTCCGATCGCAACCAGCGCAATTGCCGCATCACCCGGATCGCCTGATCCTGCGTGGATACCACATAAATTTGATCCTGCGGCAGCATCTCCTGCAACCGTTTGCAGGTTGCCTGGATCAACGTTCGTTTATCCAGAAGGGATAAAAATTGTTTGGGCAGCGCTTTCCGGCTCTTAGGCCAAAAACGACTGCCGACGCCACCCGCCATGACCACAGCAAAGGTATGGGATAGGTCGGTCATTCGATCAGCTTAGATGGGGCTCTAGTTTTTTAAGCAAATTGGGTTTTGCGGCAGCGCCGACGATCTGTTCGACCACCTGACCGTTTTTAAACAGCAGCAGAGTTGGAATGCTGCGAATGCCATATTTCCCGGCGATCCCGCGATTTTTATCGACATCCACCTTGCAGACTTTGAGCATGCCGGTCTTTTCCACAGCGATCTCTTCGACAATAGGTGCGATCATCTTGCAGGGTCCGCACCAAACCGCCCAGAAATCCACCAGCACCGGCACATTCGATTTTATGACTTCACTTTCAAAGGTCGCCTCTGTGACCTCGACAGCAACACCCATGTCCCACTCCTTGAGCCATTTTTTTCTATCAGGTCGGGTCCCCCGCCGGTCTGTGCTCCGGACGCCGCAGGAACCAGATCACTTAACACATTAGTAAAATAAAGGTAACACTTTTTGCCCATGGATGCAATAAAAAACTTGGCCGTTATTCCCAAAACCAGACGGAACGATCAGCTAAAAGCGCAGGCGGTTGCGTCGCCCAACGACGGCCGCGGCGGATCACCCGGCACTGGCCCTGTGTCAGCCAATCGCCGGCGTCTGCGGTTGTGCGCAGGTAAAGAAAACGACAGGCGGGATAGCGCGCCCGCAGCAGGCGTTCCACAGCGTTGAACAGCGCGCGCTTTTCCATGTCCGGCGCAAGCCAGCACACCTGCAGACGCGCCGTCGCAGCCTGATCGTTGATCAATCTTTGTCCGGTCTGCAGGATGAGCAGCGCCTTGGCGCTACCCTGCTGCATAACCACCGCGCTTTCGCCAAATCCATGTCGATGCAGCCGCTGCACATAGGGCAGGAAATCGACAGCCGGCGCCGGCAGGGGCTGGAGCGTCCGCTGCAGCGCTCCCTGCAGCGCCGTCCATTCAGCCGAGAACAGCGACGCTTGCGACTGTGAAAAAATCAACAGATCATCGACATTGGCCGGCCCGGGCATCACCGATTTGCATCCATCAACCGTGCCAACGCTGTACGCTAAAGCCATGCTCTGGTAAAAGCCGGTGATCCCGGCGCGCTCCTCTGCATCCAGTCCGATGATCGTGCAACCGGACTCACTCAATGCCTGCACAGCGGCGCGGTACAACCGGCCGCCGACGCCGTGACGCTGATGCCGCGGCGAAACCGCCAGAGGTCCGATCCATCCGATCTGGCCCCAGCTGTGGCCGAACACCGCGCCGGCCAGTTCGCGCCCCTGTTCCGCCACCCAAGCACCGGCGGGTGCATCGTCTGCACAGAGACGGAGAAAGGCACTTCGCGGCAGGGAAAACTCCGGCTGCGAAGGAAGAAAGGCGCGCAACAGCAGACCGGCGACAGCGCCGAGATCCGCCGCGGCCATAGGACGAAAAGTGATCACCACACTCCTTGAACCTTGGTAGCAGGTGGACAGACGGGCGCAGGGACGTGCGCCATGGCCGGGCTAAATTAACCATTTCCGCACCGGCATGCAAGCTCAATCCGCGCCGGCCAATAACTAGTTGACTCCCAAACTATTATTCGTTACTTTATACAACATTCTTCGTCATTCGACGACCTGGTGGAACCACCGCCGCCTGGTCGCTGACCTTGTTGCGTACCCATTCAAAGAAAGGGAGCGGACATGCTGACTTTCTCTAAACGTACCGACCCGTTCACCGGAGAAGAGTATATCGAAGTACCCTTCAAAGGGCAGTTCCTGACCGAACACCCGATGTTCAACAAAGGCACGGCCTTTCCCGATGAAGAGCGGTACGGTCTGGATCTCTGCGGTCTTTTGCCCGACGGCGTCTCCACGCTGTCCCTGCAAAAACAGCGAACCTATGAAAGCTTTGCCACTAAATCCAGCGATCTGGAAAAATATATCTATATGCTCTCCCTGCAAGACCGCAACGAAACGCTGTATTACGCCCTGCTGCAGGATCACCTGGAGGAGATGCTTCCCATCGTTTATACGCCCACGGTCGGCAAGGCATGCCAGCAGTTCAGCCATCTCTACCGCCGGCGGCGAGGGCTTTACATCACCAGCCGGAACGTTGCGCACATCGATTCGATCCTCAACAACGCGCCCTTTGCCAACGTCAGTCTGATCGTGGTCACGGACGGAGAACGCATCCTCGGGCTGGGCGATCTGGGCTCGAACGGCATGGGCATCCCCATCGGCAAGATCAGCCTCTATGTGGCGGCCGCGGGACTGCACCCGGCGTTTTGCCTGCCCATTCAGATCGACGTCGGCACCAACAACGAAGAGCTGTTAAAAGATCCGCTCTATATCGGTTTGCGGCAGAAAAGACTCAGCGGACAGGCCTACGACGACATCATCGAACGCTTTGTCTGCGGCGTGCGCCGCCGGTTTCCCAACGCGCTGTTGCAATGGGAAGATTTCGGCAAGGGCAACGCCTTTCGTCTGCTGGAGACCTACAGGGACCGGATATGCTCGTTCAACGACGACATTCAGGGAACCGGCTCTGTGGCCATGGCAGTGCTGTTGTCCGCCATGAAGATCAAAAAGCAGAAATTGACCGAACAGCGCTTTATGATGTTCGGCCAGGGTCAGGCCGGCGTCGGCATCGCCCGTCAGATCATCACCGGCCTGGTCAAGGAAGGGCTGAGCTATCGCGAAGCTTGCGGCCGGGTTTACGGCGTGGACAAGGACGGCCTGCTGCTGGAGGGCATGCCGGTGAACGAGGAGCAAAAGCCGCTGCTCAAGAGCCCGGAGGAGATCGCAGGCTGGAAAGTTAGCCGGCCGGACCGGATCACTCTGCTGGAGGCGATCCGCAACAGCAAGGCCACGGTGCTCTTTGGCGTCACCGGACAGGCCGGCGCCTTTGACGACGAGGTGCTTGCCGCCATGGCGGCCAACACGCCGCTGCCGTTGATCATGCCGCTCTCCAATCCCACGGCCAAAGCCGAATGCACGCCGGAGACCATTGCCCGGGTGACCAACGGCAATTATCTGAGCGCCACCGGCAGTCCGTTCAAGCCGGTGATGGTCAACGGCCGGGAGCGCGCGGTGTCGCAATGCAACAACCTGTACATCTTTCCGGGCGTCGGACTGGGCGCGCTCATCTCCGGCTCACCGCGGGTCACGGACCGAATGTTCATGGCTGCGTCCGAAGCCCTGAGCAATCTCGTGACCGCCGAAGAACTCAACAGCGGCAAGCTGCTGCCGCACATCAGTAAAATCCGCTACGTTTCCAGCCAGGTGGCACTGGCGGTGGCCAGAGAGGCGCGCGAAAGCGGACTGGGCGCTCGCGGAGACGATGAAAAACTGCTGCAGATGATCCTCAACGCCATGTGGGAGCCCAAGTATCTGCCGTTGCGCTATCAAAAGCCGGATTTTTTGTTTTAACAGATTTATGGACCGGCTGTGCTGAAAAGAACCGCCGGTGCCGACGCGAACCCGACAACGCACTTGAGGTCTCGAGCATTCCTCGATGAAAGAATGGCAGGAAAAAATTGATGCGCTGCACCAGGCCGGCCTGACGTTGCAAGTAGAAAAGGCCGGCCGGGTGATCTTTGTTTCATCAGAGCCCATGCTCAAGCCTCTGCTGCTGTGCTTGCAGCAGAGACGCAGTGAGATGGCGGGCGCCACGGTGATCGATAAAATCGTCGGCCGTGCCGCGGCCTATTTGTGCGTAAAAGGAAAAGTGGCTGAGGTGATCACGCCGCTGGCCAGCCATGGCGCGCAGGAGGTTTTGCAGCAGGCCGGCATCCCCTTGCAGGCCCGGCGGGTGGTGGCGCAGATCATGAACCGGGATAACACCGGTCCCTGTCCTATGGAGCAGCTGGCCGGCGAAGCGCGCTCGGCTGAGGAATTCTACCAGGCCCTGAGCGCTCGTATCGCAGCAAAGACGGCTCAAGACTAAAAAGCCGACCCGCTGCTGTTCGCCTGGGCCGGCCCGATCGTTCAGTTCCCCCCCTACTCCATTGCCGTTCAAAAGACCAGTTGCTGTGAGCTCCCTCCAAACTCCCTTCAACGAACGACAAGCCCACACGTGCTGCCCGGAAAATTTTTACTGCCGAACTGATTGTGTCGACTAAAAAGATGTTTTCCTTCAGCGCTCTCGCTAAAAAGCGCCGTGCAGCCATTGCACCACATAAAAGCAGCCGGCGGCCACCAGAGCGGAAAAAGGAATGGTCACCACCCACGAGATCACGATGCGGCCGAAGATGCTCCACTTGACCTTGGCGGCGTTGGTCGTGGTTCCAACGCCGGCGATGGCGCCGGCGATCGTGTGCGTGGTTGAAACCGGAATGCCCATGTGGGTGGCGATAAAGATGGTTGCGGCGCCGGCGGTCTCTGCGCAAAAGCCGTGCACCGGTTTCAACTTGGTCAACCGCATGCCCATGGTTCTGACAATGCGCCAGCCGCCCATGGCCGTGCCGATCGCCATGGCGGTCTGGCAGGAGAGGATGATCCACATGGTTTTCAGGTTGAGCAGGGAAAGCTGAGTATCGAGATCAAACATACCGGCGGCCACCAACAAAGCGACGATGATGCCCATGGTCTTTTGCGCGTCGTTGCCGCCGTGTCCCAGGGAATAGAGCGCAGCGGAGAACAGCTGCCCTTTGCGGAAAAAGCTATCCACTTCGCTGGGGCGATATTTGCGGAAAACCCAATAGACCAGCAGCATGAAAGAAAAACCCGCAGCCATGCCGATCAGCGGCGCCAGGGGAATAAACTGCAGGATGGCGACCATCTTGTCCCAGCGGATGATGCTCACCCCCTGGTAGGCGATGCCGGCGCCGGCGAAACCGCCGATCAGGGCATGGGAAGAGCTGGTGGGCAATCCCCACCACCAGGTCAGCAGGTCCCAGGTGATGGCGCCCAACAGGCCGGCCAACACCACATAGATAAACGCGGGATCTCCCACCTGGATGCGCACCACCTTGGAAACCGTATCCGCCACCCGAGGCACGAAAATAAACATGGCGGCAAAATTAAAAAAAGCGGCCCAGAGCACGGCGATACGCGGCGACAGCACTCTGGTGGATACCACGGTGGCGATGGAATTGGCCGCATCGTGGAATCCGTTGATCACATCAAAGACAAGAGCGAGCGCAATGGTAAAATACACTACCAGCAAAGAAGAGCTCATCGGTTTTTCTCAGATTAAAAGTCAGGCATCCGCCGGTTTCATCAGAGTCTTTTTGCGCACACCGAAGAGAGGCGGAGAGCAGGTTGGAGCCGCTCCGATCAGGAAGAGGAGATGACAACACCTTCAATAATGTTGGCCACGTTCTCGCAGCGATCTACGGCTTTTTCCAGTCGTTCAAAGATCTCTTTCCATTTGATGATCAAAATGGGTTGATCCTCCTGAAACAGCCGGATCAACGCGGAGCGCAGGATAGTGTCGCCTTTGCTCTCCAGATCGTGAATGGCGATGCAGTGGGCGTTGATTTTTTGAATGTTTTTAAGATCGCGCATGGCGACCAGAGCGCCGGTGATCTCCGCCATGGAGTTCACGAGCACGTCCGCCAATTCGCGCGCTTCTGAACGCATTTGGGTGATGCCGTATAACTCGATACGGGAACTGGCGGCGTCGATGGAATCCAGGATGTCGTCCAGCTGCTTGATCAGCTGCAGGATGTCGGTGCGTTCGATGGGGGTGATAAACGTCCGATGCAGCGCGTCGATGCACTCATGGGTGACATCGTCCGCCTGATGTTCCAACTCGTGGATGCGCGCCGCATGGCCCGGTATATCCTGGCCGTCGGCGGTCAGGGTCTGCAATTGGCGGCACACCTCGGTGGTCAATCGTGCATGTTTCTCGAAAAAATCATAAAAACTGTACTCTTTGGGTAAAAAGCTTTTCAGCATATCCGCTCCTGTCCGGGGGAGAATAAGAAAATGAATGGCTTTTCAATCAGCCCATGTTCAACCTAAAATATAGTTTGCCGGCGGGTTAAAAGCAAGAGCTGATTTTGCGCGGCGGATGAAGAGGGTGAGGAGGTCAGCCGATGTCCTGCCGGCCGCTGTTCCGCCGCAGCCGTTTGCGGGCGTTGCGCCGCCTTTGCGGCCGATTGAAGCCACAGCCCGGCAAAGCAGCCCTCAGCGGCCGGGCGGTTAGACCCGGCCGGGTTGCGGCGTGCGGAAAAAGCCAAGAAAACCGCTAGAAATCAAATCCCAACGAAAAACGGTGCACGGCGTTTAAAATGCCGAAATCCAGATAAGCGTAATCGATGCGCAGGTTTACCGTTGACAGCATATGGTAGGCCAGACCGCCGCCCAGGGTCACCCCCTCCTCGCTGTCCTCGAGGAAAAGGGATTTGTAGCCGGCGCGGACAAAGATGCTGTTGTACAGCGCATATTCAGCGCCGACGTTGACATATTCCGCATTGTCGCTGGGATGCACGGCATCCACGGCGCAGGTCAGGCGATGGCGGGCGCGGTTGATCACGTCCAAAGCGGCGCCCACGCGAAAGATGAGCGGCATGGACCAGTTATCGGTTCGCAGATGCGCGATGATCTTGTCGTTGTTGCCGGCGGTCGTGGGGCTGACATCATAATTGACCTGGGTGTCGATGCCCTGCAATTGCATTTTGCTGCCGAAATTGGAGATGCTCATCCCCAGACGCATATCGTGCAGCTGCGTGGTGAACAGCACGCCCACATCCAGCGCCATGGCCGAGGCGCTCATGTGCCACAGTTTCTGCTGCACATACTTGCCGGTAAAGCCGATGGCAAAGCGATCGGTGAGGCTGCGGCTGTAGCTGCCGCTGAGCGCCAGATCGGAAGAGCCGAAATACTCCCCTGTGCCCTCGGGATAGAAAATCGTCCGCACCTGCATTTCATCCATGCTCAGGGAAGTGACGCTGAGCCCGATGGCATCGGCGGAGGATAAAGGAATGGATACGCCCGCATGGTCAAACGCGATATCGGCGATCCACTGCGTATGGCTCATGGTCACCATGGTTTTGTTCAGTCGGGAGAGCCCGGCAGGATTCCAATACAGCGCCGTGGCGTCGTCCGCGGTCGCCACAAACGCCCCGCCCATGGCCAGAGCCCGGCCGCCGACCTCGATGGCCAGGAACGGCGCCGCGCTGGTGCCGACTTTGGCCACCGCCTGCGCCTGCAGATCGCCGGCGCCCATCAAGCCAACCATGACAAAAAGAAATAATTTTATTTTCATTGGTTTCGGTCTCCTCTACTTGATCACGCCAAATTTGCCGATTTTGGAGCCGATCCCCGGCGCATCTACGTGATAGATGTACACACCGTAAGCGATCTCCATGCCGTCTTTGGAGAGCAGGTTCCACGATTCAGAACCGTCATCGATGAGGCTGTCATGCTCGATGGTGGCCACCGAATAACCGCGCACAGTAAAAATTTTGATGGTGCATTGAGCCGGCAGATGAATGAAATCGATCTTGCGTTCACCGCGTCCCGATTTGAACACATGTTGCGGCTCCCAGGCGGCGGTCACGACGTACGGATTGGGCACCACGGCGATGCGGTTCAGGGCCGAATCGCTTCCTGCCTTTTGCTGGTCGATGTAGGGCGCATGGCTGGTGAAGGTGAACTGATCGCCGGAGGTGAACGGTTTGGTGATCGAAAGATTGAACACATCGCCGGACTTGGGATGAATGGCGCGCGGAATGGTCGCCACCACGGTGGTGTCCCGTTCGATGTGCGGAATGCCCAGCGTGTCGACCCAGGTGCGGGTGGTGATGTCCAGAACCAGCGAGTCCGCCGGCGCCCAGAACTTGACCTGCCAGGTGCCACGGTATCGGCCGCCGATGTTCGCCAGCGGAACGATGATGTCCTGATCGGATAGAACGCCGGCGGGATTGACATCCTGAAAAACAAATTTCACCGAATCACCGGTGGTCGCGTTAAAGACCAAAAAGTTCGCCGGTTTGTTGTTGTACGCCTTGGTCACCGTCTGATCGAACACCACCACGTGGTAATCATAGGGCACCGGCGTCTTGACGCCGCCGGCGATATAGGTGGAGATATAGCCGGCATAGTTGCACACCGCCTGGCCGGCGTCGTAGGGCACTTGATATTGTTCCGCCGCCTGCTTTAAAGCGTTGCCGTGGAACCAGCCGGCCCGGGTCAGGCTGGTGCGCAGGGTATCCGGCGCTAAGGGATGATCGACCACCACGATCTTGTGACCGTCGAAAAACGGATTCATCTCCTCGCCGGCGAGATAGGGGCTGGCGTAAACAGGAAAATACTGATAGCTGACCTCATAGGCGACTCCGCTCTTCATGGCGCCGCCGGGCACTGCGGCGATGGCGCCGACCTCCTCACGGACGATGTAATCGACGCCGTTTTGCATCACCGCGCCGGTCGCGGGATCCTTCACCACAACGGACGGGCGGTAGAGATGCGTATGGCCTATCGCGACGGCCGTGGTGTCGGCGACAAACCGTTTCTGCTGCACCGTATTGTTCAGCACGGAAAAGAGCGTGTGCGGATTCGATGACTTGGCGAAGGTCGTATCGTCGAACAGAATGCCGTACTCCGTCTGGTCGATGATCTTCATCGGATCCAGCGGCGTCACCTCAATATAACCGGTCCCCGCCCCCTGAGAATGACGGATGGTCGGATTGGTGACCAGCGTGCTCAGAGTGGTCGGCGCCACATAGCCGGCTGCCGGCGCATTGGGAACCGCCTTGACCGTGTTGATGTCCAGGGCAATGACCTCGCCCAGCACGTTGGTGCGGATGCGCTTGGCGCACACAGAGGGCGTGATCGGCAGCAGGTTCGGGATCTCGGAAATGCCGCGGCTGTAAAAATCCTCATCATACCCCTGGTCATAGGAACAGACCGCATAATAGTAGGTCTGACCGTTCTGCACGGAGGTATCGGTCCAGGTGTAGCGCAGCCCGGTGTTGCCGCCCATATTCAACTGCAGCCCGTCCAGACCGATGGGATGCGGTCCTTCGAGCGAGTCCAATTTATCGAACTGGGCGATCGGCTTGTCAAAGATCTTGTTGCCATATGCGTTGGTGATCACATAGCTCTCGGTAAAGCCGGCATCAGTGCTGCGGAAGATCATGTACCCTTCAAAGTCTTTGCCATAGATCGGATCGCGGGTGAGTTCTTCAGCCCGTTTATCCCAATACAGGGTGACCTGACCATCGCCGGCGACCGCGGTGACCGTGGGTTTTTCCGGGGGTTTGGCGAAATTATAGTCCGCATCGTAGATCTTTTGCATCGTTTTAGCGTTGCGCAGCAGGTCGTCGTAATCCTCGCCCATCACCAGCGCGATGGCGAACTTGCGCTGATTGTTGGGATTGCCCAGCGGCGGCATTTGAAAATAGGCCGTGGCATAGAGGAACGTTAGATCCACGGTTTGACCGATCTCGCTGAAATTGCCCGGAATGGTTTGCAGCCAGACGCTTTCATCGTTGTCCATGACGATGCCGGGGTAGGCGGCGGCGGTGAAACTGGTCAATCCCAGCTGGTCAGACTCGCTGTTGTCGCTCATCTCAAAATTGGGTTCCGCCACCCCCAGGGCGTAATCCGCATCCGGTTTGCCGTTAGCCTCCGTGCCGTCCGGATCCGGACCTGGATAGCCGCTCATGCCCGGGGCCAGGCCGTCCAGTCCGACGTCGTCCAGGGTTGGATTCCAATCGCCGTCGTTATCGATGCCGTCGGCCTGGGATTCATCGACCAGGCCGTCCTCGTCGTCATCCTTGCCGTTCAACGGATCGCCGGGGGATTCCAGATAGCGGAAGCCGAAATAGGCCGGTGGACCGCCCCAGGCGCCGTTGTTGTCATGGTCCCATTGATAGACGATGTCTTCGGTTTTGTTGAAAAAGGCGTCATCGTCCTTTTGATCACCGTCATCGCCCACATCCGCGTCGCCGTACATGCCGAACACCATCTTGGCGTAATCGGTGGTGCTGTTGTTAGTCACCCAATAGGTCCAGATGATCAGATCCTCTGCCGCCGGGTGCGCCCATTGGTAGCCGCGCACGGCGATCTCCAGTCCCAGGCCGCGGATGGTGGTGTCGGTTTTAGAGGGCAAAAACTTGAATTCGTCGTTAAAATAGTCGTTCATCCGGTAATAGGTCTCCTGATCAGCGCGGATAAACGCGCCGTACTGGCCGTTCCAGTAAGGAATGCCTGTGGCCGGATCGTACCAGCTCTTCTTGTCCGGCCAGCGCCAGGGCCAGCTGTCCGGCTTGCCGTCCTGATCGTCATCCAGCGCATCGCTGATGGCGACATACGATTGATTTTCGTCGGCGTAGCCGGGTAGCGGTTCAAAGGCGTAGTATCCGCCGGTGGGCCGGCCATCGGCCACACCGCTGGACGAAGCGCCGTCGCTGAAAATGTGCCGGCGCTGGTTCAGCCGGTCCACCACTTCAGCGCCGATGACCGGGGTGAACTCGGCAAAGTAGCTGTGGCCGTTGGCGCCGTTGGGGTAGACGCCGGATTCGACGCGGCGGTTGGTCCAATCGCCGATGGAACCATAGTTGTAGAAGAGCGTGCTGATCCGGTTGCCGTCCAGCGTGCCCTCCTTGCGGTCGGCGTGCGCGGTGCTTTTGTTAAGCCGGCCGCCCTGATCGGCATACCCTCCCGAGGCAGCCATACTGCTTGCGGTAATAAGAAAAAATAAAATGCAGCACAGAGTTCTTTTCACTGAAACCTCCTCCTGACGTAACCAGCCTAACCTTGCGAAGGTCCAATCCACTTAAAAACCGACTGAAAGGCCGAGCTTGATTTCACGCGGCGACGAATAATAATCCGGCCGCCGCAGATATTCGGACAACGTGTTGGGACCAATGGACTCCGGCGTATACATGGGGATCAACGAATAGGTGGCGCGGCCGGTGTCGTTGTACACATAATCCTCGTTGCGCCGGTCGAACAGATTGTACACCACCAGATAGACGCCGAAGCGCATGCCGGAGAGCGCGAACATCTTGTGCGCCCGCATATCCACATTCAGTTGGTAGGGCTTGCGACCGGCGTTTTCAAACGCCGTCCGTGTGCCGCGGTACTCGGGCGTATAGGGCAAGCCGGATCCCAATTGGGCGATGAAACTGACATTCCAGTTATTGGGCACGCCGAGGTTCACCGAGCCGTTCACCGTATGGCGCTGATCCCAATCCAGGGCGACCAATTGCTTCTCCGGCTCGATGTCGTTGGAAGTGTCATAAAAGGTGGCCTCCGGATCCGAGGCGTTGCCTTCAGAGACGGAATAGGTGTAATCCAATTTGGCCGACAGCAGATTGGAATAGCGCTTGTCCAGAGTCAAGGTGATACCGCGGATATTGCCGTAATCGCGGTTGATATACAGCGCGTAACGGTCGCCGGCGGCATAGGTCTCGATGATCCGCGTGCCCAGCAGATTGCGCACGTCCTTGTAAAATCCCGTCACGTTGAGGCCCAGATCTTCGGTCAACTGCTGCTGCAGACCAATCTCATAGCCCACGGTGCGCTGCGGCTCCAAGTTGGCATTGCCCATGATGGTGCTGAGACCGGAGACCACTTCGAAATCAGGGTTGGAATACAGATAGCTGTACGCCGGGATCTGGAGAAAATGACCATAGGAGAAATGAATGACGCCGCGCTCGGTGATGGGAAAGGCAAGGCCCACGCGCGGACTGATCTGATATTTGGCCGATGATTTTTTAAACCAGGTGGCGCTGCCCGATCCCTGCAGCGGTTCACCGGTGTCCGGATCGATGATGGTCGCCGGGCCGTTCAAACGCACCCGGTCGCCGCCGATGGTGGTCGCCAGATGGCCTTCAGGAATGACGCCGGTCATGGGCTTGCCGGTATTGGGATCGATATAGGTCCGTTCGCTGGTGTTTGGATCAAGCCGGTAGGGCATCTTGACCAGCATGGTGTCCTGCCCCTGGATGGCCCACACCGATTTGTACCGGTTGGGCACCCACAGGGAGGGATCGGACTGGTCGGTGGGAAGCTGCGAGTTGGGATCGAAATATTCGAAACGAAGGCCCACATTGACGATCATGTCGCGCAGCTCGATCTTGTCCTGCAGAAATCCGGAGAGCTGCCGGGGCCGGCGCACATAGCGGTCGTGCGCGGTCAATGCGATATCCGGTATTTTCGGTTTCCAATCGGTGGATTGATCGATCTGAATGGTAAAGCTGTCGCCGAACAGCTTGTCCTTTTCAAATTCCATGCCCGCTTTGAGCTGATGAATTTTAGTGACCTGGCTGACGATTTCAAACTTGCCGATATGGGTCAGGGTGTAGCGTTCATAATGGCCCAGGTTGACGCCGCCGGCATAGAAACGGTAGCCGCTGCTGGCATTGAGCCGGTCCGAGCTGACGTAGCGGGGATCCAACGGATCTGCAAACACATAGGACTGGCCATAGTTGTAGAAATTGGAATAGCGGAAAGCATAAAACGTTTTCGGCGACAAAGTGTGCGTCAGGGTGAACACGTTGTTAAAACCAGAGCCCCAGCTGGTGGGCCGTCCGGATGGGGTGTATTTCCATTTATGGCTGTAGCTCTGACTGCGAGACCAATCCGCCAGGCCGCCGAGCGTGATTTTAATGTTGTCGGCCACATTATAGGCGAATTTCCACTGACCGGAGAATTTGCGATACGGGTTCATCGCCACAATCGATCCGTCGCCGGATTCCTGCCAGTTGGCGGCCGTCTGACTGAAATCGTTCGAGTCGGCGATGGTAAAACGATTCTGACCATAGAGAAAGCCCTCCTGGTCCAGGGCGCGGCCGGAGAGGAAAAAGCTCACTTTGTCCCGGGTGAACGGCACCGGTCCGCTGATGTTGCCGCGCAGGTCCTTGTTGGACAGAGGGGCCACGTCGTCGATGTGATCATAGAGATCGGTGTCCGTGCTGAGGTAATCGCCGAGATAGCCCACCACCTCGCCGGTCAATTTTTTCCCACCCTCCTTGGTGACGATATTGACGATGCCGGACATGGCCTGCCCGTATTCGGCGTTAAAGGTTCCACTGACAAACTCCATCTCCTGAATGGCTTCGTTCTCCACACTCAGCGCCATGCCGGAGCTGTACGGATCGGTGACGCTGATGCCATCGACCATGTAACGCACCTCGCCCGAGCGGCCTCCGCGGATATGCAGCTCGCCGCCGCTGCCCTGCACAACGCCGGCCTGCAGGGTCAACACCTGGTTAAAGTTTTCCACCGGCAGTTGCTTGATGTCCTCAGTGGCCACCACCGCGTGGCTGGAGGTGACGTCCTTGCGCACCAGCGGCCGCTCCGCCACCACGGTCACGGTTTCATTGATGTCCAAAACCGTGGAGGAGAGTTGAAAGTTCAGCGGGGTGGTCAGGTCGATGGTGACCTTGACGCCGGTTTGCCGCAGGCTCTGATAGCCGATCATCTTGGCCACCACGTTGTACACGCCGGGCGGGATATTCAGAATGGCATAGTCGCCGTTGATATCCGTGGCTGCGCCCAGGGTGGTGCCTTCCAGCAGAATGTTAACGCCGGGCAGTCCAGCGCGGCTGTTCTGATCGATCACCCTGCCGGAGATTTTTCCCGTGGTGCCGGCCCAGAGCATGGCAGGTAGCAACATAAAGATTGCGCATTTGATCATCCGCATCTAGTTCACTCCTCCTGATGATGAAAAGAGAATGTACCAACAACGTCAGAACAGGGTGTCCGGCATGGGCCGGCTTTCCCTGGCAAACAAAATGCATTCACATGGAATATATTGACCTTTACGATTCAGTTTTCAGTAAAAAAAGAAAACAGGTCTGCAAAGTAAAGGCCCAGGTTAGAATTCAATGCCCAACGATAACCGTTGCGCATTGGCCAGCCGGCCCCACTCCGCATAGGCGTAATCCAGTTTGAAGGCCATGGCGCCGGGAATTTGATAACGCAGACCGCCGCCAAAGGTCAAGCCATCCTCAGCGTCCAAGCCCCAGGCCGACTGGTAACCGGCGCGCAACGCCACCAGTTCGCGAAAGCTGTACTCGATGCCGGCGTTTACCCGCTCGCTGTTGTCGTTCGGATGCAGCGCATCGAGGGCAACGGTCATGCGATGACGGCGGAGTTGGATGGGATCGATGGCCACGCCGACGCGAAACAGCAGCGGCAGAGGCCAGCTCTGGGTTTCCAGATGCGCCGGCAGCGTGGAATTGCTGCCGCTGGCCTCGGGGTTGATGTCGACAAAAATTTTCGAATCCTTGCCGGCCATGCGCATCTTGGTGCCGAAATTGGCGATGTTCATGCCGATGCGCATGCCGTAAAACTGGGTGGTGAAAAGCGTACCGACGTCAAAGGCAAAGCCGTTGGCGTTCATATGATAGATGCCCTGGCGGATATATTTGAAATTCATGCCGATGGAAAACCGGTCGGTGAGGCTGCGGCTGTAGGTGAGGGTTGCGCAGGCATCCGAGGCGCCGAAAAATTCGCCCGTGCCTTCGGGTTCTGTTTCCGTCCGCACCATCATCTCATCCATCGACATAATGGTCAGACTGGCGGCGATCAGGCCCATATTGCCCATGCGGATCACCACGCCGCCGAAATCATAGTTGATATCCGCCAGCCATTCACTGTGAGCCAGAAGGGCCTCATGACTGTTCAACCGGGCCAGGCCGGCCGGATTCCAATAGATGGCGGAAGCGTCATTGGCAACAGCCACATAGGCGCTGCCCATGGCGGCCGCGCGGCTGCCGACGCCGATCTTGAGAAACTGGGCGGCCGTGGTACCGGTCTTGGACACGGCGAACAGGGCGCTGCCGGTGAACAGGAAGGCTATGAATAGAAAGACTCTCGTTTTCATGGATTTTGGTCATCCTCGTAGACTAAATGCACTAGGTTACTTGATCACCGCAAATTTTCCCACATATTCGCCGATGCCGGGAGCGTCCACATGGTACAGGTAAACGCCGTAGGCGATGTCCATGCGATCCTTGTTGAGCAGATCCCATGGCTGCGAGCCGTCCTCCAGACCCGCCTGATGTTCCAGAGTGATCACATGATCACCGGACACGGTGTAAATCCGAATGGTACAGGTCGCGGGGAGATGGATGAAATAGAGAAGACGATCACCGCGGCCGCCGGCCTGGGTGCGAGGCTGGCGTTCAAACTCGGACGCGCTGATGTACGGATTAGGCACCACAGCGATGGAGCTCAGCGCGGATCGCACCTTTTCCTCCCGAACCGTCGAGGTCATGGTCTGGAAGGTAAAGACATCGCGCCAGCTGAAGGGTTTGCGTACCGCAAGGAAGTAGACATCGCCGGCTTTGGGAGCAATGGGCGGAACCGCGACGGTATCCACGGGAACTCCATTGCGATAGACGATGGAATCCGCATGGAGAAAAAAGCGCACCTGCCAGGTGCCGGTGTTCTTGCCGTTGATCAGCGTGGTCGGCACCACCTTGTCCTGATCGCCGATGGTTGAATCGTTGTTTATGTCGAAAAACACGAACGGCACATAGGTTTTTTCAGTGATGTTGTAGACGCGGAATTTGGCCGCCTTGGCGTTGACGGATTTCCCCTGAAATTTATCCGATAGTTCGATGCGGTAATCAGCGGGATAGGCGACGCCGCTGTTGGGATACTTTTCCACGATGCTCTGATAGTTGCAGCGGCCGACGATGAACCGGCTGCGCCGACCATCCGCCAGCAGGCTGTCGTTCTTGACCACGATCTTGAGCCCGTGCTCGTAGGGGTTGCGATCGCTGCCGTCCAGATAGGGGCTGGAACCGATCAGCTGGCGGTTATAATGAAACACATAGTCGCCGTTCGGCCGCATCACCATGGTGTCCAAAACCGTAACCCGTCCTTCGCTATAGGAGACGGCGTAATCCCGGTCCTCGATAAACGCCGTATTCTGCCGGTTGGTCACTGTCAGTGAACCGGCGATCAGGTTACCGTGGGCCAGGTTGACATCCACCACGCGCACGGAATCCACCGGCCTGGGCGCCCCGTTCACATTTTCCCAACGCGTATACATCCAGCGCCGCTTCAGCTGCAAGGTGTCCCGTTCCACCAAGTCGCGGTCATACAGGTTGAACACCGTCTTGTCCTGCGTCGAATCATCAAAGGTGAGCACATAGCGATGGCCGTCGCGGATCTCGTTCGGGTCCAACAGGTCCACGGTCACCATACCGGTGCCGGGGCCGTCCTCATTTTGCGTAGGCTGAATGGCGCCGAACAGCCGCGGCGGTTCATAGCCGGCGGCCGGAGCCTGTGGAACGACGATGGCGGTGTTGACGTCCGGCACATAATTCCCCGAATTCGGCGGATCCTCAAAAAAGGATTTGGTGCATTCGGAGGGGGCGATCTTTAGACTGTCGCCGCGGTCATAGGAGACTACGGCATAAAAATACCGCTGACCGTTCACCAGACCCGAATCCACAAAAGAGTGGGACAGGCCGGTGTCGTCGCCCTGGTAGTAATGAATGCCGGTGGTGGTTTCGATTTTATGCGGTCCGTGGATGCCGTTTTTCAAATCAAACCGGGCGATGGGTTTCCACATCTTGGGATTGCCCAGCGCGTCGGTGATGGTGAACGATTCCAGAAAACCGACATCCGTGCCGCGGTAGATGGCGTAGCCCTCGAAATCTTTGCCGTAGATCGGATCGCGCGAGTCCTCCGCCGAACGGTCCCAGTAAAGCGTCACCTTGCCGTCACCCGGCACCGCGGTCAATCGGGGTTTGTTGGGCGCTTTGGCGAAACGGTAGCCGGCGTCATAGATGTCCTGAATGGTGCGCGCATTGCGGTACAGATCCTGAATATCGTAGCCGAAGAACAGCGCGATGGAAAAGCGCCGGCTGTCGCCGCGAGCCATTTGAACCGGACCCGAGGCGTACATGAACACATTGTCCTTGGTCTGATCAAAAGTGGAGTCGATGATGCCCGAGACCATCAGGCGCCAGGTGTCCTCGTCCTGAGAAGGCCAGACCGTGCCGTATTCAAAAACGGAAAAGGAGGTCAGACCGATCTGGTCCGCCTCATCCAGATCCTTTTCATCAAAATTGGGTTCGCCGGCCGTGGGCACGCCGTCGCGCTCGCCGCGATCCCAGTTCTCCATGCCGTCCTGAATGCCGTTGCCGTTCAGGTCGCCGTCTACGCCGTCTGCGCCGACGTCGTCAAAGCGCGGATCCCAGTCGTGATCGTCGTCCAGGTTGTTCTGCATGGACTCATCCACCATGCCGTCTTCGTCGTTATCCTTCCGATCGTACGGTTCACCCGGGCTTTCCAAAAATTTGTAGCCGAGATACCCGGGGCGCCAGCCGTCCGGAGAGCCGCGAAAATCATGATCCCAGCCGTAGACCATATCCAGTTTGGTATCATAAAAGCCATCATCGTCGCTATAATCATCCGATCCGCCGATATGGGGATCGCCGTACATGCCGACGTATGCTTTTTTGATTGTATCAGCGCCAAAGTAACGCACATCGTAGATGAAAAAGATGCAATCCTGCGCCAGAGTATGCGCCCATTGATAGCCGCGGACGCGCACGTCCATGCCCAGGCCGCGGCGGTCCGGATTGCCGATCGGATCCGGCCAGTAAAGAAATTCCGCATTGGTCGAGTCATCCATCACAAAAAAACTTTCCTGATCCGCGGTGATCATGTTGACGCCGTACTCACCCCACCAGGAGCCGTCGAACTTGCCATCGTGGTTGTCGTCCACATGCGCCCAGGCGGCCGGCCAGGTGTTCGGTTGATGGCTCATGGCGATATAGGATTGCCCCGGCCGGGCGTAGCCGGGTTTGGGCTCCCAGCCCCACACCGCTCCCTGGGTGGAACGATCCCCGCCGGTGTCCAGTCCGTCGGAGATGATGTGGCGGCGCTGGCGGTTCTTGTCCACGATCTCGCCGGCCACCAGCATGCCGAATTCGAACGCATAATCGCGGTTGCTGGTGCCGGCCGGCCAGACCAGCGAACGGGAGTTGCTCGGCTGGCCGATGGAGCCATAGTTGTAGAAAACCGTGGAGATACGGTTGCCGTTATGGGTGCCTTCACGCCGTTCGTCGTGCCGGCCGAAGGATTTGGCCAGGCCCTCCCGCCTGGCGCGCCAGGCCTCCCATTCCGATGCCGGCGCGTTTTTGGACGGAATCGAGGTGATCCATTCGTCCTGGGCGAACAGGAGTGAGGTAAAGGCCATGATGAACAATGTGATCGTACGATGCATTCTGATACCTTTTATTTATATCCCGCTTGGACGGCTCTTCGTTTGATTCTTTATGATTTTGTTTAAATATTTGAGGTCTTCTTTATCCTTTGCCCGCCCGGCTGCTTGTTTCATGTGAATTGGAAAGGCGGTGGCGCCGATGATGACGTATTTGACCTTATGAGCGTTGAATAATTTCAAGAGGCTTTCGGTGTCCATACCTGAGCAATTGCTCCATCATGTATCGACGTTTTTCCTCAAGCATTTCAAGACCAAATCTTGGCGGGCTGTGTGGTTAAAATCCCAGCGCCACGCCCACCCGCACTTCGCGCGGCGAGCTGTAATAGGTTGGTCGCGACAAATAGTCCGACAGATAATGGCGTGCAAATTCTCCGCCGTGATCCGCCGTATAGGTGGGTATCAGCGAATAGGTCGCCCGGCCTGTATCGGAATAGACATAGTCCTCGTTCATGCGATCGAACAGGTTGTAAACTTTCAGCAGCAGCGAGGT
>DAIQOA010000028.1:0-35199 GCA_036788095.1 bacterium
CTTCTGCAGCGCCATGGCCTCAGCCATGGAAGAATCTTTCTTCTGCTTGACGGCGATCACCGGTTCCTCGTCCATGTGGATGGTCTCCGAAGCATGCACCACCGAGATGGGCAGATCCTGAATGCGGAAATGGCGCGCCATCTCCTTGCGAATCACCTGCTCCTCGCCGACCAGTACCACCTCGAAACGGGACTTGCTCAACCGGGCCGCTTCGATCCCACCGTGCACGACATCATGAGGGGCATTATCGCCCCCCATTGCGTCTAAAGCAATTTTTACCACTTTGCTCTCCGGATTAACATCCGTGTTTGGGATATGCTAAGCCATGAAACGATTATGAATCAATGGTGGGAAAAGCGTCTCAAGATTCTTTTGGCAGAAAAACCGAACGACTTTTATAATACCCACAATTCGGACACGCTCGATGGGGCAGTTTGGGCTGATGGCAATTGGAGCATTCTACCACGGTGGGGGTAGCAGCCTTCCAATTGGCACGGCGTTTGTCTCGTCTGGTGCGTGAATGACGTCTCTTTGGTAGTGGCATTTCGTCCTCTTACTGATTCAATAGTGATTTTAATTTTTCCCATCTGGGATCGGTCTGCTCCGTTTTGCAGGAACAGGGCTCGGTGTTCAAATTCGCTCCACAGTGGCTGCACAGTCCCAGACACTCCGGCCGGCACAACCGCTTAAGCGGCACGGCCAGCAGCACCGTCTCCCGCAGGGGCTCGGTCAGGTCGATTTCATCGGCCGTGTCCTGAATGAGAAAAGTGCTCTCATCCTCGTCGTTGGCCATGTCCGGATCGCTGGTGAACAGCATCCGGTAGGCCTCATCCAAAAGCCCGGTGTAGGGTTCCGCACAGCGATCGCAGATCAACGACAGCGGCGCGGTCAGTTTGGCAATGATAAAGAGGTTGCGGCCGACCTTTTCGATCTCCAGCCGAATCCGCAGGTCCTGCCCAAAGCACTCTTCATCCGACAGACTCAACTCAGCCGGTTGGATAATGTACTCTTGGGTGTGAACGCCGTCCTGAAGGTTGGCGATATACAGTTTGAACATAAAGCCTTGTTCAAAAATGAAAGATAAAATTACGCATATGTTGACTAATAATCAAGATAAAAATTGTAAAAATTGAATTTTATTCAGAACCTTCAGCAGCCCACTCGCAGCGGCTGAAAAAGAAATCAATCTCCCGCCGGGCATTTTCCTCGGAATCCGAGCCGTGCACGATGTTCCGGGAGATGCTGGAGGCAAAGTCACGGCGGATGGTTCCCGGCGCTGCCTTGCTGGGATCGGTCGCCCCCATCAAAGTGCGCCAGGCCTGCACCGCATCCTCTTTCTCCAGCACAGCCACCACCACCGGCCCCTCGGTCATAAAAGATAACAGCTCGTCATAAAAGGGTTTACCCTTGTGGATGAAATAAAAACTGCCGGCCATTCGCCGGGTCAGCCATATCATCCGCAGCGCCTTGATACGAAAATCCGCCGCTTCGATGCGGGCCAGCACCTGACCCAACGCTTTTTGCTGTACGCAATCCGGCTTGAATATGGCCAACGTATGTTGCATAGTTTTCACTCTGTTCATCATCATTCCATTTGTGGACGTGAAAAGAAAACGGATCCGTTCCTGTGCCAAATCCGCGATCACTCCAGGGTTTTTGCGTGCTCAAGACCAACCGCAAAGGCTTTAAGATTAAGCTCTTCGGTGCCTTTAGGCACGCGGGCTTCGATGGCCTGGCGCAACGCCTTTTCAGAGACGATGTTGGCGATGCCGGCGATCAGCCCTAAAGCCACGATGTTGGCCACCAGCGCCCGTCCGACGCGGTCCCTGGCCAATTGGATGATCGGCACCCGGTATACCTTGAACGAGCCTTCAGGCGTGGTCAGCACGGCATCCTGATCCACCAGCAGAATGCCGTTGGATTTCAGATCTGTCGCGTACCGGTCGCAGGACTCTTGCGTCAGAGCCAGCAGCAGATCGATATGCACCGCCTTTGGGTAGTCGATGTCTTCATCCGAAAGGATGACCTCCGACCGGCTGGCGCCGCCGCGCGCCTCGGGTCCGTAGGATTGGCTTTGCGTCGCATTGAGGTTGTCGTAGATGGCTGCCGCCTCTGCCAAGATTTTGCCTGCCAGCACCAACCCCTGACCGCCTTCTCCGCTCAGGCGTATTTCGTAACGAAAGCTCATAGCACTAATGCTCTCCTCGATTGATTTGACTCCAGCACCGGCTCTAAGGCTGCGCCAGCCGGTCGATCAATTTCTGATACTCTTCACGGCACTCTGGCTGGTCGATGTCGGTCAGAATGCCGGTGATCAGCTTGCCGTCCAGCTCTGCCGGCGTCAGCTGCTCCGCCTTGGCGATGGGCACGCTGTTCTCCTTTTGCCATGCGATCATGTCCACCGGGGTTCCTTCCCGGTTTCTCCGGCCATAGGCTGTGGGACAGGGCGACATAATCTCGACCAGGGAGAATCCTTTTTTCTGAATGGCTTTGACGATATAGTTTTCCAATTGAACCGGATTGTAGACGCCGCTGCGCGCGACAAAAGAGGCGCCGGCCGCCTGGGCCAGGCCGCTGATATTGAATGTGTTTTCAAAACTGCCGTAGGGCGCGGTGCTGGCCTTTTTCCCTTTGGGCGTGGTGGGCGAAACCTGCCCACCGGTCATGCCATAGATGTTGTTGTTGAAAAGCAGCACGGTCAGATCGATGTTGCGCCGGGCGGCGTGAATGTAGTGGTTACCGCCGATGGCCGTGGCATCGCCATCGCCGGTGATCACCAGCACGGTCAATTCAGGCCGGGCCATCTTGATGCCGGTGGCGAAGGTCAGGGCGCGGCCGTGCGTGGTGTGCAGCGTATTAAAGTCCACATACCCGGGAAGCCGGCTGGAGCAGCCGATGCCCGAGACCATGCAGACCTGGTCTTTCGGCAATCCGAGCTTGTGCACCGCACGCAGCAACGATTTGAGCACAATGCCGTCGCCGCAGCCCGAGCACCAGATCAACGGAAATTTATCCAGACGCAGATATTGGTCGTAGTTGAACATAGCATCGTTTCTCTAGTCGAGTTGATTGATTTTATCCAGAATGGTCAGCGGGCTGATGGGATCGCCGTTGTACACCGTGATCCGGTGAACCGGCGCGCGGCCGCATAGGGCCCACTCCACCTCGTGCGCCAACTGTCCCCGATTCATCTCCGCCACGATCCATTTTTTCACCCGATCGCCGTAGGCGCGAATCTCTTGGTCGGGGAATGGCCACAACGTCTTGATGCGCAACAGCCCAGCCTTTTTGCCCGCTTCGCGGGCCAGACGCACCGCGTGACGCGATGCGCGGGCGGAAGAACCAAAGGAGATAAGGCCGATCTCCGCATCCTCCATCTCAAAGGCATCGACCTCGACAATGTGGTCGCGATTTTGTTCGATCTTGCGATGCAGACGATCCAACAGCTTTTCAATCTCAGACGCCCGGTTGGTCGGAAATCCGCTTTCGTCGTGCGCCAGACCGGTGACATGATACCGGTAGCCCCGGCCAAAACTTACCATCGGGGGAACTCCATCCTCGGTGTGGCGATAGGGCAGATAGCGTTCGGGCGGATCCTGAGGAAGCGTGCGGTTGACCAGCGTGACTCCACCGGGTTCCGGCAGCACCACTTTTTCATTGACATGGCCGAGGATCTCGTCCAGCAACAGAATGACCGGTGTGCGGTACTGCTCCGCCAGATTGAACGCGCGCACCGTTAAAGAAAAGGTCTCGGCCACGCTGAAAGGGGTCAGCGCGATGATGGGATGGTCCCCATGGGTTCCCCAGCGCGCTTGCATAATGTCGCCTTGCGACGGCAGAGTGGGAAGCCCGGTGCTGGGACCGCCGCGCATCACGTTGACGATCACGCAGGGCACCTCCGCCATGGCGGCGTAGCCGAGGTTCTCCTGCATCAGCGAAAAACCGGGCCCGCTGGTGGCGGTCATGGCCTTGGAGCCGGCCAGGGATGCGCCGATGATCGCGCCCATGGAAGCGATCTCATCCTCCATCTGAATGAACACGCCGCCGTGTCTGGGCAGCTGTTCCGCCAGCACCTCGGCGATCTCTGATGAAGGCGTGATCGGATAGCCGGCATAAAAACGCATGCCGGCCGCCAGGGCGCCCTCGGCGCAGGCCTCATTGCCGGTGAGAACCCGCACCCGCTTTTGTGAAGCGTTGCTCATTTTTTCCTCTACTCAACCGATACCGTAATGCAAAAATCCGGACAGCGCAATTCGCACATATTGCACGCGGTGCATCGCTCGGGAAAAGCCACTCTGGCCTTGCCACGCTCCATGACCAGAACCTGTTCCGGACAAAACTCGACGCAGATAGCGCAGCCTTTGCACCACGCCTCATGTACGGTGACCCGCCCTTTTTTCTTTTTTGCCGCTGGTTCCTGCGACATACCCGCTCCTTCTAAACGCGCACCGTTCCTCTCCCCTGTCCTTTCGGGTGAATGGTTCGGCGGCTAGACTTTTTCCAAAACGTCCTGCAGATTCGGTCTGCCGATCTCCTGCAAATCGTAGAACACCCGGCAACAGGGCTGCGCGATGCGAATGATACGCCGGAGATCAATGGGAGTTCCGATGACCACGGCGTCGCAGGGCGTCGCCTGAATGGTGGCCTGCAGATCCGCCATCTGCTCCGCCCCATAGCCCATGGCCGGCAACAGGGTTCCGATCTCTGGATAATCGGCAAAGGTCTGCACTAGACTGCCCTGGAGATAAGGTCGCGGATCCACCAGACGCGCTGCACCAAAAGCCCGTGCCGCCATGACGCCGGCGCCGAACTTCATCTCCCCGTGGGTCAGCGTGGGACCATCCTCTACCACCAGCACCGACCGGCCGGCTATCCATTCGGGATGGTCCACTCGGATGGGAGACGCGGCATCCACCACCACGGCCTTGGGGTTGACCGCACGGATGTTATCCCGCACCCTCTGCAGATCCTGCGGGTCCGCCTCCACCTCTTTATTGATCACCACGCAGTGCGCCATGCGCAGGTTGGTCTCCCCCGGATGATAGCTCACCTCATGGCCGGGACGCAGCGGATCCGCAACCACAATATGCAGATCTGGCTGAAAGAACGGCGTGTCGTTGTTGCCGCCGTCCCAGATCACCACGTCGGCCTCCTCCTCAGCCTGCCGCAGGATGGCCTCGTAATCCACTCCGGCATAGATAATCCCGCTATGGGTGATAAAGGGCTCGTACTCTTCCATCTCTTCGATGGTGCAGTGATGCTTGACCAGATCATCCACAGAAGCGAAGCGCTGCACCTTTTGCGCAGCGAGATCGCCGTACGGCATGGGATGGCGCACTGCCACCACCTTTTTACCGCGGCTGCGCAGAATCTCCGCCACTCGGCGCACGGTCTGGCTTTTTCCGCAACCGGTCCGCACGGCACAGACCGCGACCACCGGTTTTTTCGCCTTCAGCATGGTGTAGCGCGGCCCCAGCAGGGAAAAGGTGGCGCCGCAGGCGTTGACCAGCGAAGCCTTGTGCATGACGCTCTCATGCGAGAGGTCGCTGTAGGCGAAAAAAACCTCATCGACCTCTTCACGGCGTACAATCTCTGCCAATTCGGTTTCTGGGAAAATAGGAACGCCGTGGGGATAAAGCGGCCCGGCTAGCTCCGCCGGATAACGGCGGTCATCGATATGGGGGATCTGCGTGGCGGTGAATGCGACGACTTGATACTCTTGACGGTTGCGAAAATAAACGTTGAAATTGTGGAAATCGCGACCTGCTGCGCCCATAATAATCACTTTTTTCGCCATATGGCCTCCTGAGAACCGTTGTCTGTTATTGGCTGGATGAGCAGCTAAACGAAACAATTCAGGAGAAAGCGATATAATGAGACCAAGCAAACAACTGCGGTCGGAACACCCTGCACCTCAAAATTCAATGATCACTCCAGATCGATCTCTTGCGCCGGCAAACGGCCCTGCACATACCGCGCATAGTCGTTCAGGCTGGAGAGCACTTTGTCCGGATCGCTCTGGGTAAAAAGTTCTTTACGAAAGGCGGTTGCGCCCGGCAGGCCTTTTATATAATAAGCGATCTGCTTGCGCATGGTGATGGCGGCGTAATCGCCGTCCTTTTGCCGCTGCCGGATGAAATGGTCTTTGCATTGCTCCAGCCGTTCAGCACATGTAGGCGGAGTGAGAACCTCGCCTCGGTCGAGCAGAGCGACGATTTGGGCAAAAATCCACGGATTGCCTCGTGCCGCGCGACCCACCATGACCAGATCGCAGCCGGTCTCATCGATCATGCGCTTGGCGTCCTGGGCGGACGAGATGTCGCCGTTGCCGATCACCGGAATGGTCACCGCCTCCTTGACCGCGCGTATGTGACTCCAATCCGCTCTGCCGGTAAAGCCCATCTTTTGAGAACGGGGATGAATCGTCACCGCTTGAACCCCCGCTGCCTGCAACCGCTGGCAGGCCTCCACCACAACCGGCTCCTTCCATCCGCTGCGCAGCTTGGCTGTGACCGGAATCGCGGTGGCTTTGACCACAGCCCGGCCGATGGCCTCGATCCCATCCAGATCGCGCATCAGCGCCGATCCTCCGCCACGCCGGATCACCTTTTTCGCTGGACAGCCAAAGTTGATGTCGATGAAATCCGGCTTGAGCCGGCTGACGATCTGCGCTGCCTGGGCCAGGGTCTCCGCCTCAGCCCCGAACAACTGGATGCTGATCGGTCGTTCGTCCTCGCTGAAGCGGGCGATCTCTAAACTCTTCTGGCCGTCGCGGACCAGCCCATCGGCTGAAGCCATCTCGGTCACCACCAGGGCAACGCCGTACTGCCGGCAAATGGCGCGAAAAACCGCATCGGTCCACCCGGCCAGGGGCGCCAGTACGGTTCTATTTTTGAGAAGAACATCCGCAATAATCACACGACAATTTAAAGGTAAAAAGATTGCCAATCAAGCAATTCTTTGTCCGCCCAAACGGCGTCCACAGGATATGCGATGCACCATAAGCCCGGCCCGGCCAACGCACCGTGCAGCCAATGAAAAATTTTGATTTTTTGCATATTACTGCTATATTGCTAGGGCATGGTGATGGCAAAATTTTTGATTTACCGTGGAAAATAATGTCAAGACGCTTGCTTCAAGGCCGAGGGAGAAAATAATGCGAGCACTTTATTGTCGCCACAAGAGGTCACTGCTGAAAATGGTTAAAAAATATCGGCACACCGTGTGGCTTTTACTGGGTTGCTGTTCCCTGTCGATGGCAGGAGACCGCTCCTGGCCGGTCCTGACCACCTATGACCAAAATCATTTGACGAAAATCGCCCTGCCCCTGGGCGGAATCGGCACCGGCACCGTATCTATGGGTGGACGTGGAAATCTGCAGGACTGGGAGGTGATGAACCGCCCGGCCAAAGGATATCAACCGGGTGACCGAGCCGGCTCAGCCTCCCCCTTCTTTGCCCTTTATGTCGAAAACGATGGAAGACGAACCACTCGTCTGCTGGAAGGACCGGTGCCGCTCTCCGCCTATGATGGGGCGTTCGGCGTCAACCGCGTCAGCAATCCCGGCCTGCCCCGGTTCAAGCATGCGGCCTTTGGCACCGCGTATCCCTTTGGCCAAGTCCGCTTGAGCGATCCGCAGATACCGGTCAGCGTGACGGTGAAGGCGTTCAATCCGATGATCCCATGCCAGGAAGCGGGCAACGAACTGCCCCTGGCTGTTTTGCGCTTTGAGATCCACAATCCCACCAGCCGGCCGGTCACGGTCGCGGTGTGCGGCAGCATGCCGAATTTTATCGGCGAGGATGGCAGCAAGGGCAAAGCCAAAGGCAACAGCAACCGCTTTATGAATGATGGTTCATTAAGCGGCCTCTTTTTTCAATCGACCGGCGTGGATTCCTCGGCCGAACAATGGGGCACCATGGCCCTGGCCAGCGATACGGACGGCCGCTGCACCCATCGCATCGCCTGGAAAAAACAGGACTGGGGATCCAGTCTGCTGGATTTCTGGACCGATCTGAACAGCGACGGAGAACTGGAGCCGAGACCGGATACCGGCGAGGACAAGCCCATGGCCTCGCTGGCGATCAAGACCAGCCTGGCGGCCGGCGAAACCCGCACCCTGCAGTTTTTCATCGCCTGGCATTTTCCCAATCGCCTGGCCTGGTCTGAAACCGTTGTCGGCAATCATTACACCACCCTGTATCGTGATGCCTGGGAGGCAGTGAGCAAAAATCTCAGCCTGCTGCCGGCATATGAAAAGGACACCATCGATTTTGTTAACGCGGTGTTGAACTGCGATTACCCGGATGTGATCAAAGAGGCCGCGCTGTACAACCTCTCCACCCTGCGCACACAGACCTGCTTTCGTACCCGTGATGGCCGCTATTATGCCTGGGAGGGATGCGGCGACCGGGAGGGCTGCTGCTTCGGCACCTGCACGCACGTGTGGAATTACGAACAGGCCACCGCCTTTCTTTTCGGCCATATCGCTGAATCGTTCCGCCGCACCGAATTCGCCGCCGAGACCGACGCCACCGGCCTGATGAGTTTCCGCGTCCATCTGCCGCTGGAAAAAGCGCGTTGGGGCAAAGCAGCGGCCGACGGACAGATGGGCTGCATTGTCAAAATGTACAGGGAGTGGCAGCTGTCCGGCGACACCGCCCTGCTAAGGGCTCTGTGGCCCAACGTCAAACGCAGCCTGCAGTTCTGCTGGATTCAGGGCGGCTGGGACGCGGACAAAGACGGAGTCATGGAAGGCTGTCAGCACAACACCATGGATGTAGAGTATTATGGTCCCAATCCGCAGATGCAGATCTGGTATCTGGCTGCTCTGGCCGGCGCGGAAAAGATGGCCGCTTTTATGAACGATAAGGCGTTCAGCCGGGAGTGCCGCAAGCTGTTCGAGGCAGGCAGCCGCTGGACCGACACGCATCTGTTCAATGGCCGTTACTATATCCACAAGATCGTCCCACCCATGGACACCGCGCGGGTGGCGCCCAGTTTGCGCGTGGGAATGGGCGCCAAGGATTTAACCCATCCAGAGTACCAACTGGGCAATGGCTGCCTGGTGGATCAACTGGTGGGGCAGTTCATGGCCCATGTCTGCGGTCTCGGCTACCTGGTGGAAAAAGAACATGTGCAAACCACGTTGAAGAGCATCATGGCGTACAATTACCGGTCCTCCCTGGCTGATCACTTTAATTGCCTGCGCACCTTTGCGCTGGGCGATGAGGCGGCCCTGTTGATGGCGGGCTATCCGGAGGGACAGCCGGAAAATCCCTTTCCCTATTTCACCGAAGTGATGACCGGATTCGAGTATACCGCCGCCATCGGCATGCTCTATGAAAACCAGATCGAGGATGGATTAACCTGTATGCGGAATATCCGTAACCGCTATGACGGGCTGAAACGCAATCCCTTCGATGAGGCTGAATGCGGTCATCATTATGGCCGCGCCATGATCAGCTGGGCGGCCCTGTCGGCCTGGAGCGGATTTCACTATTCCGCGGTGGAAAAAACCCTCACGCTCAAACCGATGGACGGCCGCACCTTTTGGTCCAACGGCCGCGCCTACGGCCTGGTCGAACAGTGCGGCGACGAGAAAGAACGAAAGGTTACCGTGACCGTGATCAAAGGCCGTCTGCCCCTGCGCCGTCTGATTCTGAAAGATTTTGCAACGGCACAGTGGAGCGAGGCCAAAGACTTGGTCGAAAACGAATCGATCCAGCGGGTGATCAGAAAAAAATAACCGGCCGATGAGCGGGCAAGGCCGCAGAACGCAGCCGCCCCTTTGGCCGAGGCCTTGGCAAAAAGCATTTGTAAAGCATAAAAATAATCTTTAAACTAGCGTCAGAAAAATTTAAGCAGGAGGAGTTGCCCATGCCGTGCCGATTTATCGAGGTCGTTTTTGAAGCAAAGGAACACTATCTCAGAGGATTGTTGCAAGGATTACAGAGCGGAAAGAAAACGGCGTTCAAATATTTTTTCAACCGCGACGCCGGCGTCCGGGCCGAGTCCTTGGCTGAAAAAATCAAAGAATGGTCCTCGCTGTCCGATAAATATCAGCACCTCCTGATGGAACAGGGCCTGTATGACCTGGTGAAACCACTCGGCGCAGACCAGCCGGCGGAGCACATGCACATTCTCTCCGCCCGGCCGGTGCAATCCGGGAAATTTTCCGTTAGAGTGAAAAATGCCGTACGCGGGGAGACGGATATCATCAAAAAGGCGTTCGCGGAAAAACCCGCTGCGGTGAAAACCATCGATTGGCACGATGAAGAGAAAGAAGACCGCAAGGCCAAAGGCATCGAGCTCTACACGCCGGCGCACGAATACCTCTATGAGGCCTCGGGCGCCTTTCAGGGCGAATTAGAAGCGCTGATTGCATTCCGGCAAAAAGTGGCGGCCTTCTCGGCGGTCAACGCCAAAGAGATCGAACTGGAATTCCAAGCCTTACCGGAAACGGAAAAGATTTGAGAAAGAAAACCGCGATCTGGCTCTGCTGGCTCTGCTGGAGCGGCCTTCAAGGCCAGATCTTGCAGGGCCAGAGCCTCCAGGTATCCTCGCCGGACCAGACCCTGTGTTTCAAGCTCTCTATCTGTGAAACGCCCGGGACACAGGGCGTTCCGGTCTATTCCCTGACCTGGAAAAATCAGCCCGTGATCCTCGACTCGCGTCTCGGCATCGTCACCGCGGAAAAGCCTGCCTGGACCAGCGGGTTTACTCTGGTGAGCCATCGCACCCGGACCATCGATGAAAGGTGGAAGCCTGTCTACGGTGAAAAAAGTCGGGTGCGAAACCATTGCACCGAGTGCGTCGCCGACCTGATGCAAAACCAGGATGAGAGCAGAAAGATGCAGCTCATCATTCGGGTGTACAACTCGGGCGCAGCGTTCAGTTATTTTTTTCCGGAAAACCTGGCCACGTCCATCATCACCATTCAGGATGAAATCAGCGAGTTTGCTTTTCCCGACGGCACGTTGGCCTGGACCACGCCCTTTGCGCAGGAGCGCTATCAGCTGCGGCCGCTGCGGGACTGGTCCGTGGAACAGAGCCTGCCGCTGTCGCGCTGGTCGCCCCGAACCGACGAGTATGAATGCGAACGGCCGCTGACTCTGCAGCTGACCAACGGCATCTATGCCGCTCTGGGCGAAGCGCGTTTGTTCGATTACAGCCGGATGAAATTCGTCCTGTCGGCGGATAAAAAGAACACCGTGGTTTCGCGTCTTTTCGGCAGCGTGACGGAAAGCTCGCCGGTGCAGACACCGTGGCGCGTCATCATGGTGGCGGACAAACCCGGCGATCTGCTGCAATACAACGACCTGTTTCTTAATCTGAATCCCCCCTGCGCCATTGCAGACACCCGCTGGATCAAACCAGGCAAGGTGATGCGCGAAATCACTCTGTCGACCAGCGGCGCCAGAGCGCTTATCGATTTCTGCAGCCGCCATCGCATCGAGTATATCGAGTTCGACGCCGGTTGGTACGGCTATGAATACTCGAAAGACTCGGACGCCTCCCGCGTGGACGTGGATCCGCGTCGTAATCCCAAAAAGGACCTGGACCTCGCCGCTGTCCTCGACTATGCCCGGCAAAAGGGCATCGGCGTGATCCTCTATGTGAATCACCGCGCGCTGGAAAAGCAGATGGACGAGCTGTTCCCGCTGTACGAATCCTGGGGCATCCGCGGTCTGAAATTCGGCTTCGTTCACGTCGGATCGCACAAATGGACCTCGTGGGTGCACGAAGTGGTAAAAAAAGCGGCCGATCATCATCTGATGGTTGACATTCATGACGAATACCGGCCCACCGGCATCAGCCGCACCTGGCCCAACCTGCTCACCCAGGAAGGGGTTTATGGCAACGAGTGCATGCCCGACGCGGACCACAACACCGTTCTGCCCTTCACCCGTTTTCTCGCCGGCGCAGCGGATTACACCATCTGCTATTATCACCAGTCGTCCATTAAAAACGTCGCCGGCATCAAAACCACCTCTGCCCATCAGCTGGCGTTGTCGGTCATCTATTACAGTCCGCTGCAGTTCGTCTTTTGGTATGACAAGCCCGAGGACTATCAGGGTGAGCCGGAGATTGAGTTTTTTGAACATCTGCCGACGGTGTGGGATTCCACCATCGTGCTGTCCGGTGAGATCGGACGGCAGGTCGCTCTGGCGCGAAAAAGCGGAACGTCCTGGTTCCTCGGCGCCATCACCAACCATGAGGCGAGAAGGATAGAAATTCCCCTGGATTTTTTGGACAAGAATAGAACCTATCAGGCGGTGATTTACACCGACGGCGGTGAGGCGATCAAGACCAGAACCCATGTTAAAATAGAGCGGCGGCGGGTGAGGGCTGGCACGCGCCTGCAAGCGGATCTACGGCCCTCCGGCGGCATAGCGGTGGAGATCATGCGCAACTGAAGCGGCTGCCGAACGGAAAGTGTCGCCGGCCGGCAGCGCGAAGGATGGCTGTGAAATGACAACGCCGTTCATCTTGTACAATAAATTGAACAAGCGAAAGGCGTTGGCGGTGAGGTGAACACGTTGGTCATGCTCTTTTACCAATCGTTGCATTACACAGTATGAGGGATTATAAGCGGGATAATTTCCCTTTTATTGCGTGTATAAAAGTATAACGGGCCGACGGATCAATCGCACGGATCGGAGAAAGCGAAACTTCGCAGGGGCGTATAACCGGTTTTAGGTTTTATAATTCTATTCCAGCGTGATGACGACATTTCCCTTTTTGTGTCCTTTTTCCACATAGCGATGAGCCTCTGCAATTTGTTCCAATGGATAGCGTCTATCTATGGCCGGTTTTATCTTTCCAGCCTCGATAAGCTCTTTGAGGAAGATTAGATCTTTCGTTTTTTCGCTTGATGACCTCAGACCGGTGAACGTAATCACGGCTTTTTTGCTGCCGATCTTTAACGTCCACAACATGTGCAGTAGAATTGCCAGCGTTGGGACCGTTGTAAGATAAATCCCTCTTGGCTTGAGCGAGTTTTTGCAATGTGAAAAGGAACGCTTGCCGACTGTGTCGAAAATAATATCGTAGGTCTGGCCACTCTGAGTAAAATCCTCGCTGGTATAATCAATGACCGAATCGGCTCCCAAAGATTTGACCAATGCCAAATTCGCAGAACTGCATACCCCGGTGACTTTTGCCCCAAAGTACTTGGCAAGCTGTACCGCATACGTACCTACTGATCCAGAAGCGCCATTGATCAGAACTTTTTGCCCTCTCTGAATATGTCCTTTATCTCTAAGGAAAGGCAATGCCGTTAATGCGCCAGAAGGAACGGCAGCGGCTTCCTCATGAGTCACATTGGCCGGTTTTATTGCCAACGCCCCATCTTCAGGCAGACTAATGTACTCGGCATACGCCCCTAAGCTACTGCCGAGAGCTGCAAAAACCTGGTCACCTTCTTTAAATCGCCTAACATCTTTGCCAGCCGTTTCAATAATCCCGGCGAACTGCGTGCCTAATATTGTCTTTTTTGGTTTTAGAAGGCCGCCAGTGACAAATACTCTTGAAGCATACGGAGAATCACCCTTTCGAAAGGCGCAGTCCTCTGACGTAACGGTTGTCGCATATATTCTTATTAGGACTTCGTTGTCCTTGGGAGTAGGCTTTTCTATCTCTTTAAGCTGAAGAACATCCGGCGATCCATATTTTGTGCACACTATTGCTTTCATGAGTATTTCTCTTCATCGCCTGATTTGGTCATGTTTGAAATCGTATGCAACAATTCATTCTACACGTGTGCCAGACCTCACGACCAGCATAACCAGCGCAGCAGTGGTTGAGTAGGGAGGCGAAAAGCTGCGTCTGGTTAACGCTTGGGTTCCATAGATACCATTCTCCCCTGAAATATGCCAACCTTTTACTGGTCCGGCGCGAGGCCAGCACCTCAGAAATTCCTCGCAGCCGCTCAACGGCTGGCCAGCCACTCTTGAAGAATACGGCCGGCATCGTCGTTGGCCAGTTCCTTTGGCAGGGTTGCAGCATTGCCTTGAAAAACATCGAGGCAGGCTGCGGCCAATTTACCGTCCGGCTGTCTGTTCCGCCACTCTGCAAAAACCGCCTGGGCTTTGGTCTGGTCGCCCAGCTGTTGCCAGGCCAGTGCAACGATCAATTGAACCGCGTCGTCTTGCTTGGGTTTGAATTGTACGATGCGCTGCAACAGCCGGTCCGCGGCCTTTTCTTTTCCCATTCCACGCAGACACTGAGCCGCGAGCCAGTCTTCCAGCCTTTCATCCACATCCTCTGCATAGGGTTTGCCCGCGCCCAGGTGTTCGGGCCACTCCCGAGCTCGATCGATCTGCTGCAAGCCGCGTCGGTACTCCCCAGCCGCCAGGTGCTGGATCGCCCATTTCAGTCCCGCCTCGCGATATAAAATCCGGCCGTCGGTGGCGCCTTCATAGGGCAGGATCTTGATATCTTGCAACAGGTTGAGACAGCGCTGGTATTGCCGAGCATCGCACAGGCTGCGGGCCATCGCCATGCCGAGGATATAGTTTTTCGGAAAAGCGGCGCAGGCCTGCGTGGCCGTTTCCAGCGCCTGTTGCATTTGCCGGCTGTCTCGATAGAACCGGGTCAAGGACAAACCATAGCGCCACTGTGCGGGATTCAATTCCATGGCCTGTTTCATATCCGCCGCATAGTCGCTTTCGCTTTTGCCCTTGAACAGCTCCGCACGGCAGGCGTAAAACAGATCGGATCGCGGATGCGAACCGCAACGTCGGAACAGCTCTCTCGCCTGCCGCAGATTTTTCCTGTCCCAGTGAATGAGCGCCAGATAATATTTTGGCAGCCAGTGGGAATCCTTGCTGATGACCCAGTCCAAAACCGTGGCCGTCTCCTCACGAAAAGGAAAGACCGAAGCCGGATCCATTTTATCCGCCGCTTGCAGCAGCTCCCGATAGGTTGAATCCCCGCGATGGGCCCTGAGATAAGCCAGCCAGTACATTCCCTCAGGCGAGGGCTGGGCCAGATTCAGCACCTGCTCCGCCTCTTGAGCACATCCCTGGCGATGGTACCAGGCGGCCAATTCCATAAAAGTCTCGCCGGGCAATTCGTTGCGGATCGACCCGAGAAAGGCGTTCGCATCGGCCTCAATGCCGTTGCGAAGATATTTTTCAAACGGAACAAAGGGATTCAATGGGTCCAACTCTGCCAATCGCCCTAAGCCCTGCTCAGTGGTTGCCTGTTGCTGCTGTCTTCGGCCGGCGACGGCCAGGCATTGCAGCGCTTCCACATTGCCCTGATTGACCGTCAGCGCAGCGGCGGCGTGCTCTTCGGCCGCTGCATCCCGGCCTTCGCGCAATGCAAGCTTGGCCAATTCGGTAAAAGCGGCAGAGCGGTATTCCATGGATTGACCGGCCACATCAAAGCCATCGCGGCTGTCGATCAAATTTCCCAGGCGAGACTGTATCAATCCGTAATAATAATTGGCTGCCGGGTCATAGGTGTCGATGCGCAAAGCTCGAACCACGCAGGCCAAAGCTTCGGCATCGTGCATCCGGCGATACAGAAGCGCCGCTTTTTCGACCAATGCCGGAGCATAATTGGGATCTTGCGCCAGGCAGGCCTGCAGCTTTTCTTCGGCTGCCGCATAGTCGCGGCGGCGGATCTGCTCCTTGCCTTGAAGGTATAGTCCATACACCGAGTTCCAGTCAAAATCCTCCGGCATGGTAACCGGCCGGGCCAGGACATCGGATTGGCTATCGCCTTTATAAACCAATTTGTCGCGGCCCAGCACCACTCTGATCTGATCGAGTCCGGCCGAGGTGGCAACCTTGACGGATAGAGTGCGCAGAGGATGCAGGGCTACACGCTGACGGTGCAGCAGCTCGCCGTTCGCATACACCAAAAGCGTGTCTTCAATGGACTGAATCGGGCAGAACAGAAGCGTCAGGTCGCGGCCGTTCTTGACCGCATTGAGCGTTCCGTAGGGATTGGCATGCAGCATGCCCTTGGTGGCCAGCGCCGGGAACCAGTATTCCTTCCAGGTGTCGCTGCCATAGGGCGCAAATCCGCGATGCTTGAACGGAGTCAGGGTGCTGTTTCTTTCAGATTGATTAAAGAGCCTGCCGCTCTGTATTTCCACATACTGCCCGTCCTGATCGGTGAGCAGCTTTTCCCATATCATGCCCTGTTGCGACAAACCCCAGATCCAAATCTTCTTTCCCGGTTTTTCATGGCGCGGAGCATAGCGGGCCATGCCGAAATCCTGATCATGCCAGTAGGCGCCGAAGAAATCGGTGTAGCGGCCGAACACATGATAGGATTTGTAACCGCCGAAATTATTGTTTTCATAATAGGAAAGATCACGGCCGTCGGCCTCGTAGCGGTTCCAGGAATGAACCTGGCCGTTATGCTCCAGGTAGCAGGCGCCGGGATAAATGAACTGCAGATTCCCTGCGGCCGGAATTCCGGCGTTCATCCAGGTATAGTAGGGTTGCTCGAGGGCGGTGGCGTTATGCCAGAAGGACGAGGTGGTGAAATAGGCTTTGTCGCGCGGCAGTTGAATCTCCAGCCGCCAACGGGTGCGGGTGAGAAGATCGAGCACGCCGATAAAACAGGAGGCGCTGCCGTCCTCGTTTTGTACGCAGAGATAATCCACCGGCGTGGCGCAGTGCGGGCTATGGCCGATGATGCCATAGTTGGCCTCGATACCTCCGCTGGTCCAGGGTCCGCGCATGGCGATATCGCGGAATTTTACCGCCCGGTTGTAATAGATGAACGGCCGGCCGGTGCTCTTTTCAATGGCGGTCCAGATTTTCCCGCCGACCTCCGGCAGGATCAGCACCCGCAGATACTCGTTCTCCAGCTCGACGACCTTCCACTTTTTCTGCACCGGCATGTCTGAAAAGCCATCAAAACGAAAGTAGGGATAAATCCCACCCGGCGAAGGAACGGGATCCGGATCACTGAAAGGATAGGTGATGAATGATTGTTCATATTCCCTGACGGTGGCCGGCCGGTTCTGCGACGGCGAGGCCGTGGCATACAGCAGAACCGACGACAGCGCCAGGAGCAAAGCCCGAAGGGCGGATGGACCTTTCAGCATAAAAGGTTCTTTCCTCATCTGTGAGATTGATATCAGCGGAAATGGCCGAGAGACTCGCCGCCACTGTTCACGATTCACTCTTCCACCACCCAACCTTGCGGACAGATCACCTCCTGTTTCTGCACGCCCTGTTCATACCACCAGCGCACGGACAGAAGGCCGTCCGGCAGCGGCAGCCGGGCTTCGCACCAGTCCAGAGGAACGGGCGCCAATCGCAGGGCGATTTTTTTATTGGGAATATCCATCGCCCGAACGCCGAGCACATCGCGCACCAGGATATGCGCGATATGAGAGGCAAATCCGTGGTTGGTGCTGGCGTTGGTGCCGCGATTCTCCCACAGGGTTCCGGTCCGTTCGGCCATGTAGAGAAAGAAATCTTTCGACTCGGACAATATCTGCCGCACCAACCCCGCGCGCGACAGCAGTTCCAGCCGTAGATAATCGCCAATGAACGTGTTGGCCGGATGCACATCCGGATAGGCGTTGGTCTCTTTGCGTTTAGGCCCGAACTCTTTTACCAGCTTTTGCCACAGGTCCGCGTGACTCTCCGGCGTGGCCACGCCGAAATAAAAGGCGTAATACTGACAGGCCTCGCTGCGATTGCGCGTCACCGTGAGCCCGCCCGGTCCGCGTACAGCGTTGTCGACGAAGAATTCTCCGTCAAACGACTGCCGGCGGATGGCCTCGCGCACCGCACCGGCCTGCTGCGAATAATCGGACCGGCCGTAAAGCCGGCCGGCCACGTCCAGAGCCCCGGCATAGAGCATGTTGGAGGGATAGTTGACATCCTGGACAAAGCCGTTGGCCTTGGACCATTCGACAAAAACCCAGGCAGGCAGTTTCTCCAGCAGACCGTCGCTGTTCTTCAGCTTGGCCAGATAGCTGAACAGGCTGTCCACACGCGGCTGCAGAGCCTGCACCAGCGCGCGGTCGCCGGAACGTGCCTGGTACTCTTCCAACTGCACGACAAACCAAAGCGCCCAGTTTGGGATAAAATTGCCGTCAGGATGATCCGCCGGGTAACACATGGGTAACATGCCCTCCGGCAGTCCGGGAAAATGAGTGGCCAGAAGAAAATTTTCCAGGAAATTTTTTTCCACAGCCGTATGACCGCACAAATCCATCGCCACCCGGCTGGTGAAATAACTGTCGCACAGCCAACCGGATCGCTCACGGCCCGGACAATCGGTGAACAAATCCACTGCATTCTGACGGAAAGTTTCACGCGCCGCTTCAAACAGCCGGTTTAATTGGCGATCGCTGCAACTGAACTGCGCCAGTTGCGCCTCGGGATTGACAAACTCGCGCAGGTAGAGATCGGCGAGCGTGCAGGATCCCTTCAACACCACCGCTTTGATGTAGCGCATGGTATAGGGCTCCGCGTTCTCCAACTGATAGTCTCCGGGCGCCAATTCATAGGGAATGATGTTGACGCAGCCCATCCGCTTAAAGTCCACATCATTCTCTACCAGAATCTCATCAAAAAGAAACCACAGCCGCGTTGGTTCGTCACAGTGAACCCTTGCGCCGACAAAGCCGGTCAAATTAACGCCCAGATCAAAAATACGGAATCCGTTTTCATCGAGCGCGACGTTCTGTCCGGGCTCAAAGGCGCACGGCGCGGTTTCCGTCGGCACGCTGCGATAGCGCTGCATCTCCAGCGACGGAATGATGGATAATTCAGACTGTTGAAATCCTCCGAGGCGGGGACCGATGTCGGTCAGCGCCCGGTCCTGCCAAACCTTTCCCGCCGGCGGCTGTTGTTCCAGCCGTCCGGCAGCCGTAGAGACCCGAGCCGGACGCTTGCTGAACGCTGGATACGGAACCCTGCGCGGCAGATAGCGTTTGGCCTCCGTGGTGCTGCATTTGACCTCTTGAAAGGGCGCTTCCGGCCGAACGCGGCATTGGCTGAAATCCGGGTTCAACCGGTACATCTCGAGAAAGGGCCGTTGAAAGCTGTACCTCTGCATTTTTTGCACCCGTTCATCCATCAACCGGGCGCGAAAAGGCGAGCCGGCGCCGCCGGTGGAGGCCAGCACTTTGCCGCCCGCCACCACCTCGGCCTGGAGAAAACCCGGTTGATCCACCAGGTAATAGCTGTTGACATTGTAAGCGGTCACTTCGATATAAAGCACATTGCGGCCGTCGCGCAGGCCTTTACGCAAAGGCCATTCATCGATACGATGAAATCCAAGGGGCCCGCGGGCCGGACCGTAGCCGATAAACTCTCCGTTGAGGAATAGGCGGTAAACGGACGATCCGGTCAGCCGCAATTGCAGGTCGGCGGAGCGCGGCGCGGTAAAAGTAGCCTGAAATCCAACAGCGCAGTTTAATGTCTTTTCCATGCCTTTGGGCCAAATCGGCTTGGCGGAGACAAAGACAGGCGTGGTTTGATCGTCTGCCGTTAGATGGGTGATCATAAGCAACAACAAGGGAAGGGACAACAAGGCCGCGGGATGGACCAAACGAAACAGAGAGACCATAATCAACCTACCTTGAATTATTTTTTCGTGTGCCGATGGACAGGCGCAAAGGCCGTCGCTGTTCGGTCAGCGGTAGCGGTGAATTAGGGGTGCAGAATGACTTTGAGCAGCTTTTTTTCGTTGCGAACCAGCCTGTCGAACCACAGCGCGCCCTCGGACAGCGGCGCTTTGATGCTTTGCACGGAATCGACATCCAGGGTGCGTCTGGCGATCATGTCGAGCACAGCCGGGAATTCGCCGCACACGCCGCAGCTGCCCTGCAGACGCAGCTGGCGTTCTACCATTCGCTGCAGGGGCGCCTCGACCGTGGTAGGTGAAAGACCGACGACCGTCACAACTCCATTGACATCCAGACAATCGATCGCTGTCTGCAGCGTGTCGGCTCGGCCCAGGGTGTCGAACACGCCGGCAACCCCATGGCCTGCCGTGAATGGCCGGATGCGTTCACTGACGCCGGCATCGTCCGAAAACGCCTCATCAGCGCCCAAGTCCAAGGCGAAATTCCGCCGATCCTCATCCTGATCCACGGCCAAGATGGGTGCGGCGCCGGCGAGGGAAAGCAGCTGGATCAGCAGCAAACCGGTAACACCGCAACCGATTACCATGGTCGCCTGGTTGAGACTCGGCGGCGTCAGGCGAACAGCATGAGCGGCTTGGGCGGCCGGTTCGACCAGCGCGGCCTGATCAAAGCTCACCGAATCGGGAATCCGATGCAGCGAATGGCCGGGCATAGCGATCAGCTCCGCCATGGCGCCGTCCAAGTGATAGGCCCGACAGGAAACGCCCACCCGCTTTTTTTCATCGCAAAGATGGTATAAACCCGCTCGCACCTGCCGGTCTTCGAGGGAATAGACCAGGGATTCCAAGGCCACGCGATCGCCAGGCTGCCAGCCGCGAACCTGCCCGCCGACCTGTTCGACGACGCCGGAGGCCTCATGTCCCATGATAAGCGGCGGCACCCGCAGCCCGGACCTTGCGTCAAAACCAGCGACATCATCCTCGCCGATGGCGCAGGATTTGACGCGGATTAAAACCTCATCCGGCTGCATGCGAGGCTCGGGCGCCTCCTGATACTCCAGCCGGCCTTCGGCAATCAGCACCAATGCTTTCATAAGCACTCCTTGGTATGAACTTCCGATCGATGAAGAACAAGGGCCTGGGTTCTATCTCTCCTCACGTTCCGCGGAACGCCTGGCAGACAGCAGTTTGCTCAGCCGATCCGGATAGTTGGTCATGATCCCATCCACGCCCAGTTTAAGGACCGCCTTGAGATCCGCGCTCTCGTTAACCGTCCAGGTAAAGAGCTGCTTCTTCGCCTGCCGGCAGCGGTTGATCCATGCGGCATCCAGCAAATGGTAATCGGCGCTGAGGATCGGCCACGGGACCTCCAGGGCTTGTTGCGGAAAATCCTCAAAGATGAACCCCAGCGGAATCGATGAACCCAATGCAGCGACCGCTCGCAGCGCCTTTTGATCAAAGGAGGTGATCATGCAACGGGTTCGGTGCGTTGTGAGCAGATCCACCACTTTGGCGGCGAGAATGTCCACCCGCTCCTCCGCCTTGATCTCCACGTTGACGAAAAGCCGATTCGACGCCAGCCTCAAGACTTGCTGCAGCGTGGGGATCGGTTCTGAAACAAAGGCCAGGGAAAACCAGGAACCGGCATCCAGCGTTTTAAGCTCCACCAGATCAAACTCCTGAACCGCACCGACGCCGTTGGTCGTGCGCTGCAGCAGATCGTCATGCAGCAAAACCACCTCTTGATCGCGGGTGAGATGAACGTCGATCTCAATGCCGTCCGCGCCGAGTTCCATCGCAGCCTGCACCGCGGCGAGGGTGTTCTCCGGCGCATGCCCGGAAGCCCCGCGGTGGCCGAGGTTCAGCACCGGGGCTTTCATGCATCCGCCGAATGATCGAATTTAAGCGCATTCTCCGGACAGGTGTGCAGACAAATGCCACAGGCATGACAATCAGGGCGCACCCGCCGGCCGTCCAGAACCGCCTGCACGCTGGGACAGGGCGATTGATGGACGCAGCGCAGACACATGGTGCATTTTTTCTTATCCACACGAATGCGTGTGATGGCCAGAGGTTCCAGCAGCCAGGTCATCAGCCCTAGAGGACAGATCAAATAACAAAAAGGACGGAAGATAAACACCGCACCGATAAAGGTGATCAGAAAAGCCGGAATCACCACCAACTCCATGTCCCAGTGTAAAAACTCGAACGGATTGACGTACTCGTACAGGCTGGCGCCGGTGAGGAACAGAACCGCGAGAAAAAGCAGAAAAAACACGATGCGCACGGTGTTGGTGATTTTGAAAGGCAATTTGATTTTTAACTTGTTGGGTAAAGGGATGCGGTGCAGCAGTTCCTGCACTGCGCCGATGGGACAGTTCCAGCCGCAGAACAGCTTGTTGCCCACGATGGAGATCAGGGCGATAAAGGCGAGAATGGCGATGAAAACGATCGGTACCGCACGGCCCATCTGCAGGAACAGAAACGGTTTTTCCACCGAGCACATGGGACTGGGGTGCAAACCCATGCCGCGGGCGAAATAACCCAGAGGCAGATTGGACACCACCGCAAAGGCGAAAAAGATGATCAACAGGCTCACCCAGCGAATGCCCGCCGTGAGCTTTTTGCTCATAAGCAGGAACAGGCCGACCAGGGCCAATAGAGCGCCGACCCATACGCGGGGCAGAGCCCAGATATCCCAAAAGGTCAGGGTTCGGCGAGCCCCCTCCTCATTCCCCGCCATGGCGGCAAAAACCCAAAACAGCAGAACCGCCAGAGTCGTGATCATGAAACCAGCGAGCCCTCTTTGATTCAATCGCAGCATATTTCTCCTTTTCCATGAGACAGGATCAACCCTGTCTGTTTTTCATGCGGTTCCTTTTTACGCGCCGGCGCGCGAACGACGGAACACAACGGGGCTGTTTTACTTAAAACTCGAGCAATACAGTGCGGATCTCGTTGGCTTTCATCGGAATCACAAAACCATCGCGCTCAATCTGGATCGCCGCGGCGCCGGGTATCGGATCCTCGAGGTGATTGGCGGCAATGACTTTTTTAGGCCGCGCGGGGCAAATAATCCTCGCCTGCACATTCCGGCCCGTGGGTTCAAATATGCGCAATACCACATTGTTGGGCGACCAGTCCCCTTGTTGAACCTTCACCGCGGTGATGAGCGCCTGATCTTGGTCCACGGCAAAAAACGAATGACGTCTAGCCAGAGAAAAATCATTGCGCCGCTCTCCCCAATCCGGCAGCGATCCGATGTGATGGTTCTCCTGCAGACTCACCAGCGGCTGATTCAGCTGCAGCGCAGCCTGCATTACCCGTCCTTCCACCCAATCCCCCGCGTGAGGGAACAGAGCGTAATGAAACGTATGCGTCCCTTCATCCATCCGCGGATCCATATCCCGGCTCGCGCGTACGATGGACATGCGCATGGTTTGATCCTTGACATCAAATCCATATTTGCCGTCATTCAACAGCGCCACCCCATAGGTGGATTCGGAAAAATCGATCCAGTTCTGCGCCGGATGATCCATGCCGTCCAGCGGCCTTTCAATGACCCCATAAGGTTGTTCGAACACCGCACGTCCTCCGGACACATTCAGCGGGAAAACGGCTTTTAACATGCGGTCGCTTTCATGCCAGTCCACCGTCATGGCGAAATCGATCCGGGGTTGGTCGACCTGGAGGATGAGATCCCGCACCACCCGCGAAGAGCTGGTGATGTTCTGCCAACGGACGACCACACGAACCGGCCCTTTCTCCACCACCACCGGCCGGCCGATGGCCTGCAGCGGAAACTCTTCGCCGGAAAGCACCAGGTCCCAGGCCGACGAACGGGATTCACCGAGCAGCTGGAGCCGGTTGGCGCTTCCGGATATTACCTCGCGATTCAGCGTTTTGTCATAAATCGAGGAGAGACCGGTCTGATTCCAGCTGATGCGGAAATAGCGGCTCTCGACCGACTGCCCTTTGACGAACAGTTCCGTTTTGGGCAGCGAACGGTGATGCGGGACCACACGATATACCTTGTAGCCGATCGAGGGGATGTCGCGCACCGCCATCAGCAAGCGGTAGTGCTGTTTGTCCTCGGATACGCTGAGAACCTGATAGGCGATCGGCTCGGTGTCCGTATCCAGAACGGTGAATTGTTCGCAGGGTTGTACAAAATAAACGTCCGCCTCCACCACATCCCCGCGCACCCAGGAACAGGGATTGTAGATGACCAGGGGGATGCCCGCATCGCGGGTATCGATGCGTGAGCCGATGACCTCCAGGCCGTAGCGCAGCAGACGGCGGCCTTCCTGATCCACCCACTGCAGGTCTCTGCGGCTGTCATCAAACACGTCGCCGATCGAAGTGCCGGGAAGAATATCATGGAACTGGTTGCGCAGCAGCAGCTTCCAGGCCTCACGAAAATCCACCCGCGGGAACAACGGTTTGCGCTGCAGCATGCTGCCGATGGTGGCGAACTTTTCCGCGGTCAACAGCAGATTTTCCGCGTTTCGATGCAGTTTTTTGATCACCGCCTGACTGGTGTAGGACCCCATCCACGCTTGATCCACCTCATCCGACTCGCCGATGCCCCGGCCGATCTCGCCGAAATGATCAGGCCAGGCGGTTGGGGCCTTGGCGAGACGGGCAAAAAAATCTTCAGCCGTCGCGTAGCGCAAAGTGGGAACCCCGTCCATCTTTCTCAATCGCTCGATGGCCTCGATATCGGTCTGGCGGGGTCCGCCGCCGTGATCGCCCTCGCCGAACAGCACCATGGCGAAGGGCAGACCGGTGGTGCGGCGCCAATCGCGCAGTGGGGTCAGCAGATCGGCATCCGGGGCTGTCAGCCCGTAAGGCACCGGCAGATGATAGGCCAGCAGGGACGAACTGTCCGGAGCGACCCAGCGGAACACCTGCTTGCCCGCCGGTGCGCCGCGGCCAAAGAGATAGTAGCGGATGCCGCAGCCGGAAAAGATCTGCGGCAACGTCAGAGCCTGGCCGCAGAACGCATCAGGAAGCCAACCGATGTCGACCGAATCCACTCCAAGATGGGTCCGGCAGTATTCTGCGCCGATCAAAAACTGCCGAATGTGAGATTCGCCGGAGGGCAGAATGGCGTCCGGCTCAGCCCACTGTCCGCCGACCACGGACCATTGGCCGGCGCTGATTTTTTCTCGAATGCGCCGGAACACCTGCGGATGCGTTTTTTCAATGGATTCGTACAGAGCCATCTGGCTCTGAGCATACGTCAGCTCCGGCATTTTATCCAGCATATCAAGAACGCCGATAAAAGTATCCGGCGTGACCCGGTCGGTGGTCTCGTTCCACCGCCAGCGATAGGCCAAATCGATATGCGCATTGCCTATCATATACAGCACCCACTCCTCCGACTGCGAGAAAATACACGCCGGCAGCAGGGCGATCACCATCAGTGCTTTTTTCAAACAACACTCCCTAATCAGTGCCCTTTTCGATTCGTACGAACAAAGTACAAACAAACTAATCAAATTTCAAGTTTTTTAACCTGCGCTCCAACGCGCTCCTCACCGGCCGCCGGGTCGTTAATTCATACGCCTGTCCGGTTTTTATGACAGAGGTTCACGCCGCCGCCGGCAACCGAAAAGGATTAGTCAACACAACTCGTTTATAAACTTGATTTAAAAAATTGAAAAAAAGCTCAGTAAATGGTCCAGAGCTTGCAGTGTGTGCCGGCATGACAAGTGAGGATTACAGTACACTGGATTTCGACCGGTTGCTGAAGGACCCGGTCAGCCAAAGCGCAGAGAAAAAAAAACCCGCGGTCATCGCTTTAGCCGGCGGAGAGGGAGGCGTGGGCAAAAGCGTTCTCGCGCTCTTAATCGCCCTGGAGCTGAGCAAAAAGGGCCATGAGACCGTTCTGGTCAACGCCGATTTTGCCGCAGGCGGACTGGTCCGCCGCCTGATCCAGAAAAATCCGGAGAGAAATCTGCATCGGTTTCTAGAAGGCCGCACACGGAGCATGAACGAGCTGGTACTGCCGACTCGCATCAACCATCTGGCTGTTCTCTTCGCCGGATCGCACATCGCGTCCTATCATCGCATTCTTCTTTCGCTCAAACAAAAGCTCGCGCAGGAACTGCGCCGGTTACAGGCCGCCTACGTGGTCCTGGATTTGGGTGCAGGCAGCACCTATGGTCCCCTGGATTTTTTCCTCAGTGCAGAGCATCCGCTGCTGCTGGCCACCACGGCCAAACAGACGCTGCTGGACGCCTACGGCCTGCTGCGGGTCGCCCTGGTGCGCAATCTGCATAAAAACGCCCATCAATGGCCCGAGTGGTACCGGCAATTGCAGCGCTGTGGCGATCTCAACCAGGGGCCGCTATTAACCGTTTCCGCGTTCCTGCACAACATGGCCAAAAGCGAGCCGCACCTCAGCGAACAGATTACAGGACAAACCGCTCGATTCCGCCCAGCGCTGATAGTGAATAAATGTTCAAAAAAGGATAATCTCGAGCGTGCCGACCTGCTGCCGGTGCTTGCCGGCCAGGTGTTGAATATTCGCTTGCGAAAATGGGGGAACATCAGCTATGACCCGCAGGTCGATCGGGCGGTTCAGAGTGAAAACCTCGCCCTGTTGACGCGTGGGTCCTTCGCGGTCTCTGAGGTGAGCAATTTGGTGATGAAACACATCCTGGGGCGTTCCTGAATAGATTAAAAATTATCGTGCGGAGAACAGCTTTTTCACTTTGTGCAACAAGCCCGTTTTCCGTTCTTTTTCCGCCGGGTCTGATGCCCGGCTGTTTTGTTTACCCCTGTCCTTGAGGCGCTCGATGGGGATCTGCGCGCTGTGATCGCAGTCCTTGCCGATATCGTTGATCCGCTCAAAGACCTGGGCAAACCGTTCATGCAGATCAGGCCGGGGCATGGCGCTGGTGGATTTTTCACCCCTTGGCTCAACGGTTTTGTTGACCGCGGAGAGCAGCTGACGAACCTGGTCATCCATCACCGCTCCGGTAAAATCCGCCGTCTCCATACCCTTTGCTTTTGAAAAATGCTGGGCGCCGGTGAGAATCACGTCGGTGAGATTGGCATCGCTGAGCAGGGCTCCACGAAGAAGAACCCCGGAGAGATTGGCGCCGCCGAAATTCGCCCAACTCATGTTGGCGCCGGAGAGGTTGGCGCCGGTCAGGTCCGCCCTGCTGAGTCTGGTCCAAGTGATCTTGGCGCCGCTGAGATTCGCGCCGGTCAGGTCCGCGCCGGTGAGATCCGCGCCGGTCAAGTCCGCCTCAGTGAGGTCCGCCTTGTGAAGATCCGCTCCACGAAGGTCCGCGCGCTTGAGATCAGCGCCACGAAGATCAATCAGGCGACCGTCTCCGCTCTCTGCATCAGGCGGTCCGGCAGATATTTCCAACATTTCGGCCAGCGGCCGCCCGTTTATGATAATATCTTTTGCTTCTCGCATTCTGTCAACCTATTCGTTGCGAATTCTCGTCTCTGCTGGACCAGTCCGCCGTGAGTTCCGACCCTTTCATCCAGGCAGCATACGGCCTGCCTGCTTTGATGCCTAATATACAGACAAAGTAACGATTATGCCAACAATTTTATACCGCTCTCTCCCGGGGGAACAGAATCTGTGATCTGGCACACACAAACCGAGCGTACCTCAAAGAAAAGGCCGGCTATTGCCGGCCTTTCTTTCCCTCTGATTCCATCATTCCCAAGCAAAGCTTCCCAGGCTTTGCTCGAGGATGCTGCGTTCAACTGTCTCGTCCGAGCTGTTCCTCACTGAATGCAAGCCCCCTTAGATGGGTCAGGAGGGAATCTGGCCCCCACGCCGGAGCCATTTCCTGGATTTCAAAATGAAAGCCCCACATTTCAAAATGAAAGGGTTTCATCATGGGGAAATCTCCAACTCTAAAGTTTTCATCCCTAATTAGCGTGGCACCCAATACAACAGCAAATAACGTACCATCTATTTGAAGAAAAGGGCGCGAATGGCGGGGAATGAAAGGGAAAACCACGCAGCCGGCAAGCGAGTGCAGCACAACTTTCGCCTATGGATCCGTGCACGCGGCGAAAGCAAAACATTCTGATCAGCAAGTGTAACTGTTTCCTGCCAAGAGTAAAAAAAAAGGACAGATCATTCGATCGAATGACCTGTCCTGTCAGGTGTCCCCAAGGGGATTCGAACCCCTGTTACGGGATCGAAAATCCCGAGTCCTGACCCCTAGACGATGGGGACTGAGTAGGGTCTGGTAAGGGTGAGTGACGGGATTCGAACCCGCGGCCACCAGGGCCACAACCTGGTGCTCTAGCCAACTGAGCTACACCCACCATTTCATTTTCTGTAAAGCCTTTTAATATAGAAAAAAAACGTCTATTTCGCAAGCGAAAAAAATAATATATCGCAGTCCGGACCGACGCAGCCGCGTGCCGGCCGGCCGGCGCATGACGTATTTTTTTTATTGGGATTGTCCGGATAAATCATTAGCATTATGCCGCGGGACGAAACAACACCCCCAAACCCTTGCGCGTCCTGATCCCGAGCCAACAAGGAGAATCCTATCCCATGAAGCACCCTTTCTTCACCCGGCGGGCCCGCGTTCGGCCGCGCATCAGCCGGCTGGCAGCCGGCATGATCGTGTTTGCGCTTCACGGCCTGTGGGCGTCCGAGAACATCGGCCTAGAACGCAGCCGCTTGCATGCTATTCAGCACAAGGGACCGGCGGTGGACTTTTTCAGCGGAGCCCTGTTGGGCAATGGCGGCCTCGGCGCTGTGGTGACCACGCGTCCGGATGCCATCGTCGTCTATTTCGGCCATAACAACGTCTGGGACATCCGCATTGCAGAGAACCACCGCGAAGAGATCGGCACCTTTAGCTATGTCTTTCAACAGGTCAAGGCTATTCCGGATACGCTGAAAAGCCTGACCGAGAACAGCTGGTATAAAAACTATGCACAGATGGCGCGCGATAATTACCGCCAGCCCTACCCCCGTCCCTTCCCCTGCGGCGCGCTGCTGCTCGGCTTTGACCGGCGCCGCATCGAAGTGCTGGGGCATAGCCTGGACCTCAGCAGCGGCCTCTGCCGCATCGATCTGCGCATTGACCATGAACCGGCCAGCCTGGAGCTGTTTACCTTTCTGCTGCGGGATGAATTATGGTTCAGATTGCTGGACCGGCACGACCGTCCACGGCCCAACTGCTTTGAGCGCATTCGCCTGATCCCCGACCCTTCCACGGTCGACATCTTTCCGCCTCTGCCGGCCGCAGGGCCTGGAATCGCTTTTTATCAGCGCCTGCCCTTTAGCCAACCGCCTTCAGGCGAGCCGTTTAAAGACCATCCTAAAGACCGCGCTTTTCAACTGGCCGTGCAGGTTTCCTGCCCCCTTTCCACCAGCGAACGGTTGGACTGGGAGGGGAATCCCAAAACCATGGAGCAATGGGAACGCAGCTTCACGGACGAAACCCCGTTGGTAGGCTATGCCTCTCTATGGGAAGGCCTGGCGGACAGCCTGGCCGGCGCCACGATCCCCCATGAAGCGCCCTCCGCTGACCGCTACGCCGCTGTGCAGAGTCAGAACCAACGCCAATGGGCCGATTATTGGGGCTGCTCGGCAGTGGCGCTCTCGGACGCAGAGCTGGAAAAAATCTGGTATCGGAACCTCTATTTCCTCAATTGCAGCGCTAAAGCCGGCGTCACCTGCCCGGGATTGTTCGCCAACTGGAGCTATCAGCAGATCGGCACCGCCTGGCACGGCGATTATCACATGAACTATAACACCCAGCAGCCCTTCTGGGCCACCTTTTCCAGCAACCACCTGGATAAAAATCTGCCCTATGTCGATCTGGTGGAAAAATTGATGCCGGTGAGCCGACGCTGGGCTAAGGAATATTACCATCTACCGGGCGCCTATTTCCCCCATTCGGCCTATCCGGTGGAGATGACCATGAATCCCTACCCGGCGCCGGACTGGGGATGGGAGATCTGCGAGACGCCCTGGACCGTGCAGGGGTTGTGGTGGCATTACCTCTATAGCATGGATACCGATTTTCTCAGAACCCGGGCCTTTACGCCCATCGCAGAAGCGGTCCGCTTTCTCGTGGCCTATATGCAGAGGCCTGAGGCACACGGCCCTCAATGGGGCGATAACCGCTATCACATCTTTCCCACAGTGCCGCCGGAACTATACGGCCTTAAACCAGGTTTTAAATACAATTACGATTGTCTGGTCGACCTGACGTTGACTAAATTCATCTTTAAGGCCTATCTGCAGGCCGTCGATATCCTAAAATATAATCGCCAGGAGGCATCAACCGTGGCCGCGGTGGGTCAAATCCTGGACCATTTCCCGGACTATCCCACCGCCATGAGCAGCATCGGGCCGGTGTACGTCTCTGTGCCCGGAGAACATGCCGAGGTGGTCTATAACGTGCCCAACAGCCTGATGACGGTTTTTCCCGGCGAAGAACATGGTCTGCATTCTCCCCCTGAAATTCTGCAACTGCTGGAAAACTCGCTGACCAACATGCAGATCGAAGGGGGCAATGACCTTGTATTCCTCAATCTGCAGGCAGCCCGCCTGGGCCGGCTGGACCTGGAAAAGTTCAAACGCCAGGCAGCCTATTGCGAGATAAACAACGGCGCCTACACCGATATGGTGCTGCAGGTGCACGGCCGCTATTCCGACACCACAACGCCCTTTGATTTCATGGCCCGCATGGGCATCTGGTTTGAAAATTTCGGCCTGCCGGTGGTGATCAACGAGTGCCTGCTGCAGAGCTATAACGGCGCGATCCGCCTGTTTCCCAACTGGCCCAAGGATCAGAACGCTGCCTTCCATCAGCTGCGTTGCGCCGGAGCCGTACTGATCAGCGCGGAATTCAAGGACGGACAAGTCGCCTGGGTGACCGCTACCAGCGAGCGTGGCGGCCCGATGACGCTCCTCAGCCCCTGGCCGCCGCACAGCCTTGTCAGCGTGGATGCTAAACCCACGCGCGTCAGCCAATCCGAGTTAAAGTTTTCCATGAAACCCGGCCAAACCCTGGTGCTGAAAAAAGAGTGATCTTGGTATAATCCGTTTTCTAAAACTTGGTCGGGAAATATGAAGAACAGCAAAACTGCTTTTTTCATTCTGTTGTATATCGGCGCCATTGTGCCGGCCAATCTGCTGGTGACCTGGCTGGGCCCCCGTGCGACCATCCCCACCGCTTTTCTGTTCATCGGGCTGGACCTGACCAGCAGGGATCATCTGCATGAAGCCTGGCGTCATCGCCGCCTGTTCCTGAAAATGGCAGCCTTGGTTTTCGCAGGCAGCCTGCTCTCCTGGCTGATCAACCGTAATGCCGGGCCAGTGGCTGTGGCCTCTTTGGCCGCTTTTGCCGCTGCCGGCGCCGTCGATGCCCTCACCTATCATTTTCTCCACCGCTATTCCCGCTGGATCAAGGTCAATGGATCCAACGTTCTTTCCGCGGCGGCGGACAGCGTGATCTTTCCCACCGTGGCCTTTGGCAGCCTCCTGCCATGGATCATCCTTGGCCAATTCACCGCCAAGGTCGTCGGCGGCTTTGTCTGGATGCTGCTGCTCGACGCAAACGCAAAACCATCCGCGCCTGAATGATGCGGCGTTGCCGCCCGGCTCCGCTACGCCGACCTGCTCAAGCTTATGTCCCCAGGCAGCAAAAAAATAGTGCTTGTCAATGAAACCAATTCATGCTATTTTACATCGAGCTATCAGACTGAACAGGACCTGCCATGAAAAAAGCCCTCATTTTATCGGCCTTCATTCTGTTCTCCTGCAACGGACGGATTTATCGCACCGTCTATCCGCTGCTCAACGACGGCAAATACGACAGCGAATTCCCCTACAAAAACTGCTCCCAGGAGATCAAGGCGATCTGCGACATGACCGTCAAAATCTATTGCACCACCCAATATAAAATCTACTATTTTGACCGCAACGACAAAATGACCCGGCGAGACATTCAGGAGCGTGGGCTGCTCCATTGCCAGTCCACCAGCTTTAGCGAAAATCCGATCGCCGGCAGCGGCCTGGTCATCGCCTCCAACAGCCAGTCGGTACTGGTGCTCACCTGCAGCCATGTGGTTTATCACAGCGATTCGCTTTTCACTTATTACCATGAGGATCAAGAGACCCGGCATCGCTACATCCGCACGGCGGCGATTAAAACAGGCGAACGCCTGCTCGCCGCCGGATTCCCCGAGGACGGCGTGCTGCAGCTCCTGGCCCATGACCCTCAGGCCGACATCGCTCTGATCGGCAGAACCTGGAGCAAACCCCTGAATAGGGTGATTAACGATTTTCATTATCCTCTGGGCAAAGGCGCGGAGCTGGATTGGGGAAGCTTTGTCTATCTCATCGGCTATCCTCAGGGACAGCTGATGGTCACCAAGGCCATCGTCAGCCAACCGAACCGTGACGGCCGTGGCGGCTTTCTGATCGACAGCAATTTCAATCGCGGATTCAGCGGCGGCATCATCCTCGCCATCCGCGACGGCGTGCCTAATTTCGAAATGGTCGGCATTGGCAGTTCCACCTCCGGCGCACCCGAGGCTATCCTCACCCCCTCGCCGGATGCAGAGTACGGCATGCAGGTCCCCTACGACGGTCAGCCCTACGTCGTCTCCATCAACCGCATCAACTATGGCATCACTTTTATCGTGCCCTCTGAAGCTATTTTGGAGTTTCTCAACAAACAACGCACGCTTCTCAAAGGCACTGCCTATGAGGCCAATCTGGCAACGGCCTTTCAACAAAGCAGGCCTTCTGCTGCACCGTGACCTCCCCCCTGCCGACGGCAATGCCGTTCGCCCCATCCAGCTCTTTGTCGATCAGGGGCAGCAGCCGCAGCGGGGACGGCCTGCAGGCATACAGTCAAGTGATTATTAATAAACGAAATAAAAAGAGAACCTTTAAATAGCTTGACTGATTTAAAAAAAATGGCTAATTTAAAAATTGACTAAAAGCCATCGCGCACTGCTCCGACAGACGCGAATAACAAAGGGAGGTCCTCTGGCCGAGGATAAAGGACATATTCTGTGGGTGGATGACGAGATCGAGTTGCTCAAACCCCACGTGCTTTTTCTGGAAGAAAAGGGATACCGCGTAACCACCGTGACCAACGCCGAGGACGCCATCGAGTTGTCCAAACAGCAAGAGTTCGATCTGCTGCTGCTGGATGAGATGCTAAACGGCATGGACGGCCTGACCGCACTCACCGAAATCCAGACTCTGCGTCCCGCGCTGCCGGTCATTATGGTGACCAAAAATGAAGAAGAGCGGCTGATGGAAGAGGCCATCGGCGCCCGCATCGTCGATTATCTGACCAAGCCGGTGAACCCCAGCCAGATTCTGCTGGTGTGCAAAAAAGTTCTACAGCGCAAACAGATCGCCGGAGAGCGCATTTCGCGTGACTATTCCTCCGAGTTTTCCCAGATCGCCGGCCGCGTTCTGGGCGCCATGGAGTGGAAAGATTGGGTCGACGTGCATCTCACGCTGTGCGAGTACGACCTCGAGTTGGATCAACATCCGGACCTGGGGTTGAAGCAAACCCTCTACGATCAGAAGCGGGATTGCAACACCGAGTTCGGCCGGTATATTGAAAAAAACTACAGCCAATGGTTATTCCGCGATGAGCGGCCGCCGCTGTCGGTGGACGTTTTTAAAAACTATGTCAAGCCGCACATCGACCGCGGCCATCGCGCCATTCTGGTGGTGATCGATAACATGCGACTGGACCAGTGGCTGGTGCTGGAACCGCTGCTGCGCGACTATTTCCGCATCAACCGCGACTATTATTTTTCCATTCTGCCGACCGCCACGCCCTATGCCCGCAATGCGATCTTTAGCGGCCTGTTTCCGGCGGACATTGAAAAGCAGATTCCCGATCTCTGGCAGAACAGCGACGAGAACGACGACATGAGCTGCAACCGTTTTGAAAGCCAGCTCATGGAAAGGCAGCTGCAGCGGTTGCAGATCGAACTCAAGCCAGCGCCCAAATACGTCAAGATCCTCGACATTCAGGAGGCGCGCTCCATGGCCAAGCGCATTCAGGAATATGCGGACACGCCCTTTTCATCCATTGTGCTTAATTTCGTCGACATTCTCGCCCATACGCGCAGTTCATCGGATCTGATCAAAGAGATGATTCCCAATGAAGCGGCCTTTCGCTCCATGACCCGCTCCTGGTTTGAGCATTCGCATATCTTTCAGGCGTTGCGGCAATTGGCGGAGATGGGCAACCGGGTGGTGATCACCTCGGATCACGGCAGCATCCGTGGCATGCGCGGAGCCAAGGTGATCGGCGACCGGGAAACTTCCACCAGCCTTCGCTATAAATACGGCCGCAACATCAAGGCGGATGCCAAGCACGCGGTCATCGTCAAAGATCCCAAATCATTCCGCCTGCCGGCGCGCGGGATCAACAGCAATTATCTGATCGCCAAAGAAGATTACTATTTTGTCTATCCGACCAACTATCACTATTATCTCAATTATTACGCGGACAGTTTTCAACACGGCGGCATCTCCATGGAGGAGATGATTTTGCCGCTGATCACCCTGGAGCCCAAATAGGCCGGCATGCAGCCTGGTCAAGAAAAGATCGATGAACGAAACGGTCCACATCAGCGGAACGGACTATGACCTGATCCACCGGGTGGTCAGTCAGAGCGTGGAACAGACCGTGCGCTACGCAGCGGAATGGGCGGCCACGCTGCCGTGCGGTGAGACCGTGGTGTTTTACGGCGGCCTGGGCAGCGGTAAAACCACGTTTATCCGGGGCATGGTGGTCGGATTAGACGGCGACGATCCGGTCAGCAGCCCTACGTTCACACTGGTCAACGAATATGCCGGCCGATGCCCCATCTATCACGTGGATCTCTATCGCATCGATTCGACCGCCGCTTTAAAGGACGTGGGACTGGAGGACTATATCGGCGCTGAGACCATCTGCCTGGTGGAGTGGCCCGAGATCGCCGCCTCCTTCCTCCCAGCCGGGCATCGTGCCGTGCGCCTGTCCATGGATTTTGACCATATGGGGCCTGAAGCCAGACTGATCGAGGTATTGCAGCAGCATGATTCTAGCCATTGAAACCGCCAGTCAAGTTTGCGCCGTCGCCCTGGCCCAGGGCCAGGAGCTCGTGGCCGAGTACCGCCTCAACCTGAAGAACCAGCACGCCCGGCTGCTGGCAGCAGGAGTGGAAAAAATGCTGGCAGACTGCCAGGTCCGTCTCGAGCATCTGCAGGCGATAGCGGTCTCCATCGGCCCAGGCTCCTTTACCGGGCTGCGCATCGGCCTGTCGTTCGCCAAAGGACTGGCCTTTGGCCGCAAGCTGCCCATCATCGGCGTTCCCACGTTGCAAGCGCTTGCATCGATGGCGCCCATGGAACACGGCCTGGTGTGCGCTGTGCTGCGATCGCGCGTCAACGAGGTGTACCGGGCGTTTTTTGAAATCAAATCTTTTCGGGCGTACGCCAAGGGCGAAACCGTAGTGCTTTCCAACCCGGCATTGGCCGAGTCGTTGCCTCCGGGGTGTCTGGTGATGGCGGATCGCCAGTGCGGATTGGATCCGCAGCGTTTGCACGCGCCGGTCTATTACGCGGATCTCTCCGCCCTGACCGCGCAG
>DAIQOA010000029.1:0-34642 GCA_036788095.1 bacterium
CCAGAGCCGTGGCCGCCGAGAAACGGCGGTGCCAGACCAGCACGGTGAAGGCCATGGTTTGCGCGTAGGGTACATCGCCGTCCCCGGGGATCCATCCGCCAGGCAGGCAGTAATCCATCACCAGCAGAGTGCCGACGCCCATCACCGCTCCCACCAGGACGATGCCGATCCACATGTCGCGGGTGATCACGTGGGTCAGGGGGTCGCGCGGTGGCCGTTTCATCAGCCGGTGATCGGCCGGATCGACGCCCAGCGCCAGAGCCGGTGCTGCATCGGTGAGCAGATTGATCCACAGGATCTGCACCGCCAGCAGCGGCGCCACCACCGCTGAACCGCCTTCGGCGTGAAGCCCGATCAGGCCGGCGAGAATGACGCCGAAGAACATGACGAACACCTCGCCGATGTTGGATGAAAGCAGGTAGCGAAGAAATTTTTGAATGTTGGCAAAGATCGCCCGGCCCTCTTCCACCGCGGCCACAATGCTGGCGAAATTGTCATCAGTCAGGATCATGTCCGCGGCGCCCTTGGAGACGTCGGTGCCGGTGATGCCCATGGCCAGGCCGATGTCCGCGCTCTTGAGCGCCGGAGCGTCGTTGACGCCGTCGCCGGTCATGGCCACGACATCGCCGTGGGATTTGAGCGCGCGCACGATGCGCAGCTTGTGCTCCGGCGCCACCCGGGCGTACACCGAGGCGTGTTTCACCACCGCCTTCAGTTCTTCGTCGTCCATTTTCTGCAGCTCAGCGCCGGAGACGATGCGATCGCCTTTGCTGGTGATGCCCAACTCCAGGGCGATGGCCTCAGCGGTGGCAGGATGATCGCCGGTGATCATGACCGAACGGACGCCGGCTTTGCGCGCAACCTGAACCGCTTCCGCCGCTTCAGCGCGCGGCGGATCGATCATGCCGATCACGCCGAGAAAGACGAACTCGTTCTCAAATTCGTCGTCGTTCATCTCACCCGTGACTTTGTCCGCATGCACGGTGCGGAACGCCACCCCCAGCGTGCGCAGCGCTTCATGGGCCAGCTTATCGACCGACGCCAGAATGGCCGCACGCCGTGGTTCGGTCAACGGCTGTACCTCTTCGCCGACGCGAACATGGGAACAGCGCGCGAGCAGGATATCCGGCGCGCCCTTGCTGACCACCAGGTAGCGTTCTTCTTTATCAAGGTCCTTGTGCGCGGTGCTCATCAACTTGCGTTCGCTGCTGAACGGCACCTCGTGAACGCGGGGGAACCGCTCGGATAGCTCCGCCTCATTCCAGCCGGCCTTACGGGCTGCCACCAGCAACGCGCCTTCGGTGGGATCGCCTTGAACGGACCAGACGTTTTCTTTGTTCTTGACCAGCCGCGCGTTATTGGCCAGATGAGCGGCGCGCAGGGCATAGCGGACCTCGTTCAGCAGCGGCCCGGATTCCAGGGGTTTTCCATCGCTCTCCAAATGACCCGCCGGCTCATAGCCCACACCGGTGATGGACACCTCGCCGCCGGCGGTGACCATTTTACGCACGGTCATTTCGTTTTTGGTCAAGGTACCGGTCTTGTCCGAGCAGATCACCGTGGTCGACCCCAGGGTCTCGACCGCGTTCAGCTTGCGCACGATCACATTGCGTTTGGCCATGCGCTCCATTCCCAGGGACAGCACAATGGTGGTGATGGCGGTCAGCCCTTCGGGCACAGCCGCCACCGCCAAAGAGACCGCGAGCAACAGCACGTCCACCATATCGGACCATCCCTTGAGGTCCTCCACCAGGAGGATGGTGATGCTGATGATGATGGCGATGGCGACGACGGTGATGCCCAGCATACGGCCGACGCCGGCCAACTCGCGCTGCAACGGCGTGCTCTCTTTTTCCGTCTCCTGCAGGGTGTCGGCGATTTTGCCGATCTCGGTAGCGGCGGCGGTGGCCACCACCACGGCGCGGCCGCGGCCGCTGGTGACCGCGGTGCCGCTGTACAGCATGTTCAGCCGGTCGCCGATGCCGGTTTCCGCATCGAGCGAAGCGCTGTCTTTGCTCACCGGCGCACTTTCGCCGGTGAGCGCGGCTTCCGCCACTTTAAGTGCGACGGATTCCAACACCCGCGCATCGGCCGGTATGGTGTCGCCCTCCTCGATGAGCAGGATGTCGCCGGGGATCAATTCACGGGCCGGAATGGTCTGTTGCACGCCGTTGCGCAACACGCGCGCGGTGGCCGCGGACATGGCTGCCAGCGCGGCGATGGCCTGCTCGGCACGGGCTTCCTGCAGATAGCCCAGTATGCCATTGAGCAGGACCACGATCAGAATGGTGATCGCCTCAAAGGGGATCACCGAGTCGCGCTCGATCATCCAGGCGATGAACGAGATCACGGTGGCGATCAACAGCAGCACGGTGAGCGGATCTTTGAATTGAGCGAGGAATTTCTTCCATTTGGGATCAGACGGCGGTTGCGGCAGTTCATTGGCGCCGTAGCGTTCCAGGCGCTGGCTGGATTGTTCAGATGATAAGCCGGCCTTGGCGTCTACCTCCAGTGTGGTCAAGACGGCTGTACAGGTTTGTCGATAGGGCGGTTTTTCAGGGGAAAAGAGAGTCGAAGACATGGGAAGCTTTCGTTTAAGACTGTAAGTGAAAGATGGCGGATTCAGCAGAGTCGATCGATTCGCTCATGATTTGTAATCTACAATATAGTCTGGTTTTAGCTTATGATGCAATAACAATTTCACCGTTTATCTTTTACGCTGAAGAACAGCAACAGCAGTGCCGCGCAGGCCGAGGTGCAGGCGCCCAGGTAAAAAGGCACGCTGGCATTGACGGTATCATACAGATAGCCGGCGATCACGCTGGCCGGCAACAGAGTGACGCCGAGTAAAGCGTTATAGATGCCCAGGCCCGTGCCTTTTTTATTTTTTTCAATGATATCGGAGACAAATGCCTTTTGAATGCCGTCCGTGGCGGCCGAGTACACGCCATAGAGGGCGAAGAGCGCCGTGACGGCGGTCGCGCTGTGGGTGACGCCGAATCCGTAATAGACCGCGCTATAAATCGAATAGCCGGCGACGAGGACTTTTTCTTTGCCGATTTTGTCCGCCAGCGATCCGATCGGCACAGCCAGTAGCACGGAGACCAGGCTGGTGATCAGATACACCAGGGGGATCAAGGCGACCCGCACGCCCACGTCATGGGCTTTGACCATGAGCAGCGTGTCCGTCGAATTACCGAGGGTAAAGAGGAACACAATGGCCAGAAAGCAATAGTATTTCGCCGGAAAATCCTTGAAGTGAAATCTGTTCAGCAGTTCGTTTTTATTTTTTTTAACCTCATGGATGCCGAACAGGATGACGAAAACACCCGCCAAGGCCGGCAGGCCGGCGACCAGAAAGATGGTGCGATAATCCCCGGGAAGCAGCGTCAACAGCGCAAAGGCGATCAGCGGACCGGCGATGGCGCCGCTGTTATCCAGGGCTTTTTGCAGACCGAAGCTTTTGCCGCTCTGTCCTTCCATGGCGGAAGCGGCCACCAGACTGTCGCGCGGCGCCGTGCGGATGCCTTTGCCGATCCGTTCCACAAAGCGCAGGTACAGCACGTGAAACGGAGTGACCGCCAGGGCATAAAGGGGGAGAATGAGGGCGGACAGGCCATAGCCGATCAGCATAAACGGTTTGTTCCTGCCGATCCGGTCGCTCCAGAATCCGGAAAACGTCTTGAGCAGCGAGGCGGTGCTTTCGGCAATGCCTTCGATCAGCGACAGGCTGGTTTTGGAAGCGCCGATGGAGAGCAAAAACATGGGCATGATCGAATAGATCATCTTGACCGATGTGTCGGTGAGAAAACTGGTCAGACCGGTAAAGAGGATGTTCCGGTTGAATCCGAAAACAAGTTTTTCTTTGCTCACGAACCTCATCCCTCTCTTTTTAAAACCGCTGCATAGAATCCGTCAAAGCCGTCGCGGCTGGGACTGAAGCGTATCTCTTTCTGCAGGCTAAAGGCGCCGGCATGGCTTTCGAGGAAGCGGCTGATCTGCGCCTCGCCCTCGGCTTTGAGCAGGCTGCAGGTGGCGTAGAGCATCAGGCCGCCTGGCTTTACCATGCGGCTGTAATTGTGCAGGATCTGTTGTTGTTTGGCGATCAATTGCTCCAGCATGGTCGGCGTCAAGCGCCAGCGTAGGTCCGGATTCCGCCGCAGCGCGCCGGTGCCGGAACAGGGCACATCCAACAGCAGCCGGTCCGCTGAATCATAAAGCCTTTTGATGGATTTCATCGACTCGATGGGCCGGGCTTCGATGATGAACGCGCCGGCGCGTCGCGCCCGCCGGCGCAGCTCCGCCAGACGTGCGACAGATGGGTCCAGGGCGATGATGCGTCCTTTGTTCTGCATTAACGCCGCCAGGTATAGACTTTTGCCGCCTGCGCCGGCGCAGGCGTCCACCACCCGCTGACCCGGTTCCACTTGCAGCAGAGTGGTCACTGCCTGGGAGGCCGGGTCTTGTACCTCCACCAGTCCTTGGCGGAACTCTTCCGTGGCGTAGAGGTCGATGGGGTCGTGCAGCCAGAGAGCATCCGGCGCCCAGGAGATGACGGAGGCGCGGCTGAAATGGTCTGCGCAGCGCGTACGATCGATCTTGAGCGTGTTGACGCGCAACACCCGTTCTGCCGGCCGGTTCATGGCAGCCAGGTCCTTACGCCAGTCCTCGCTTGATTCCGCAAAGCCAAGAGTGTAAAGCCAGTCCGGTACGCTCAAAGCCACATGGTCGAGCGAATCGGCCTGGTTCTGCAGCGATGGATCTTCATCCCCTTGTTTCGCTGCCATGCCCTGCAACCGCTCCCAAGTGTTCAGCACATTTTGCAGCGACGCAGGATTCGTTGCCGGTTCCTCCCCGCGGCAGGCCCAGAGAAAGCGCCACTGGCGCAGGACCGCATGCACCGCGTGAGCCACCGGTTCTTTGTCCTTGACCCTGTGCTGTTTAAATACAGCGGCCAAGGCCTTGTCGCAGTGGATATTGTTTTCAAATATCAACCGCAGCGTCTGCAGGACGAAGGGTCTTGCGGAAAGAGTCGGCAGCTTTGCAGACCCGTCGCCGGAGATTAAGATTTTATTCACTGCATGGTTTCCAGGATTATGGGTTTGCCGGACAAGGAACATCGATGGCGTCACGTATATCTTTTGCAATTTAGAAAAAATTCAATTACATTGATCGAAAAACGGAGACTCTGTGCACAAGCTCCACAATCCTTTTTCCAGCGAGCCGGGCTATTTCTGTTTCGGCTGCTGCCCGGACAATCCCCATGGTCTGCATCTCGAGTTCTGGCAGGACGAGCGGGATGTGGTCGCTTTTTGGCAGCCGCAAGCTTGGTTTCAGGGATGGGGTACTATTGTGCACGGCGGCGTCTTGACTGCGCTGATCGATGAGGTGTCCAGCTGGGCGGTGTTGATCACCTGTAAAAGACCCGGCGTGACCTCGCGGCTGGAGATAAAATTTCTCAAACCGATATCGACGTTGGAGACCCGGGTGACGGTTCGCGGCCGAGTTCAGCAAAGCAAACGCAACCTCGCCGTGGTGGAGGCGGAGATTTACAACAGCGCGAACGAGAAATGCACCCAGGGCCGTGCCGTTTTCTTTACCTTTGCGCCGGAGAAGGCGCCGGCGAATTTGCGGATGCCTGATCCGGAGACGTTTTTTCAGCAGTAGACTGCGCCGTTTTTTTGATCACCACCAGCGTGGCGTCATCCTCCCAGGGGGCGCCGTGGCCGAATTCGATGACGGTTTCGAACACCAGTTCCAGAATGGCCTGGCTCTCGAGGTGTTGGTGACGGACAAGAGATGCTTTCAACCGTTCGATGCCGAACATCTCTCCCTTTTCGTTCAATCGCTCAACGATGCCGTCGCTGTAAAGCGCCAGCACCGCGCCGACCGGCAGGTGCACGTAATTGCGGCCCAGTTGAATGTCCTTGAGAAAACCAAGCGTAATGCCGGTGGCAGCCAATTCACGGATTTCCTGACCGTGCACCAGCAGCGGCCCTGGATGCCCGGCGTTGACATAAAACAGGTGGCCGTCCTGTTCGATCTCTGCGATGAACAGGGAGACATAATTGCTCGCGTAGGTGCTGCGTTGAATGACGCTGTTCAGCCGCCGCAGGGTGTGCGGCGTGCGAAATTCCATAGCCAGCCCCATGCGCAGTCCGATCACCACATCGCGGATCAACAAAGCAGCCGGCAGACCGTGGCCGCTGGCATCGCCGATGGCCGCGCCAAAGGCGCCGCCTTCCATTTCGTAATAGTCGAAAAAATCGCCGCCCACCAGTTCCGCCGGCTGCGACCGGCCGGCGATCTGATAGCCGGGGATGGCGGGTGCATCGGCGGGCAACAGGCTCTTTTGTATCTGGATCGCCTGGCCGAACCGTGCGCCGATGGCGTCGGAAAAAAGACGGTAGTTCATGGCCGTGCGCACGGAATTGAGAAACAGGTTGACCTCTTCGCGTATCCAGCCGTCGGTCAACGAGAAGACGAACAACCACTGTTTTTCCGGTGAATGGATCCAAAAGGCGGCCTGACGGTCCAACTGGTCGCATTCCGCATTGAAAAATATGCGGCCGGCATCGGGCGGATCAAAGATGTAGCTGCGATTTTTATAGACCAGCTGTACCGCTTCCTGGGTAAAGCCGATCTCCGTGGTGAAACAGGAGGCGTCCTCCTTGTCGCTGTGCGACAGCACGAAGAGCCGCTCGTTCAGCTCGTATATCCGGCCGTCTTTGAAATGAAGCCGCCGGCCAAAGTTATAATCCAACTCGGCCAGCATATGGGGCAGAAAATTGACGCCGGCCTGTTCGATTCTGATTTTCGCCAGCAAAGCATCCAGTTCGCGATAGAATATTTTGGGTTCCAGCATAGGGCTCCGGCATTCGATGGGGGTGCACAATCGGGGATAATGTACGCAATGGTTAAGAAAAATTCAAGGTATACCATGCACGCGCGTTGGCGTGGAAAAGGATGCGCTTTCGTCTGGGCCCTGGAAGGCAAGACATCGAGTTTGGGCAAATCCGAATTGCGATGCGCAGGACTCGAGCCATCTACCGACTTAATAAATAGAGATCATCCGAATCCTGCGCGTTTTGTTTAACCGCGGAGAAAGCGCAAAGCAACGCCGAGGGGATGAAAAATCTTGTAGAATATCCTTTCTCGGCGTTTTTAACGACCTTGGCGGTTGATCAGCCGCTCGTTTGCCGAGCGAGCCATAGAAAGCATGAATGTGGCAATCAATGAGTGCTATGACGTTTTGCGGCCGTTTAGGCATTGCTGTTGAAAATAGTTAACAAAAATTTTGCCATCACGCCCAATGCTCTCAGGAGGTCTGATGAAAATCCGTCTTCGCATCTTGTTTCTTTCTTTTCTCACGCTGATCTGCTGTCTGACGCTGGCGCACGCCGCCATCCCTTACGGTGAATGGATGCGCGATTGGCAGCTGTGCGGCCCGTTTCCGTTGGCCTCTGCGCCCGCGGATGACGGCGGCCAGGATCATCTCCCGGGGTTTGACGCCGATTTCCTGCAAGCCTGCGGCGGCGAAAAGAATCCACAGCCCGCCTGTCGCAAAGGCGGATTGCGCTGGCAATCCTATTCGGCGCCGGATTCGGTCATCGATCTGGATCGTGCGCTTTCGCAACAGGAGCGGGCGGCGGCCTATGCCTATCGTGAGATCATCGGCGACGCTGAAAAGCTGGTCTTCCTCTCCCTGGGCTCCAACGACGGTTGCCGTGTCTGGCTGAACGGCGAACAGGTCTGGGACTATGCAGCCGGCCGCGGCTTGAAACCAGACCAAGATCTGATTCCCGTGCTGCTGAGAAAGGGCAAAAACCGTTTGTTGCTCAAGATCGAAGAGCGCGGCAACCGCTGGCAATTCTGCGTACGTCTGCAGCCCTTTTCGTTTCAAACGCTGGCCGACCAGGGCCGGCTCTTTCAAATCCGGCAACGTCCAAACGGTGCTGCCGTGCTACAGTTCAAACCAACGGCTCCGGTTTTGAAAAAAATGATGCGGCGGCTGCAGTGCCGAGTGCTGACCGAAGAGGCCGGTCCCACACCGCTGTGGCAGGGTCAGTGGGCCGGAGAAACCGAGATCCTTCTTGGAGCGCCGGTGGACTTTTTCGACCGCTACCTGCTGCGCGCTGAAGCAGAGGCTGAGGACCGAACGGTGTGGCGGACCGAGATGCCTTTTTACGCCGGCCGGCGCATAACCCACACGGTCTTTGCCGATGGCCGAAGCGAGTATGTGATCGTGCTGGGCGCCGATGCGTCGGAATCAGAAAAATGGGCTGCCGCTGAATTGCAGCACTGGCTGCAAGAGTGCGGCAGCGCCAAGCTGGAGATTAGAACCGACCAGACGCCGCTTCATTCCCATGAGATTATTCTGGGATACAACCGCCACAGCCGGATGCTGCTCGGCGATAGCCTCAGCCGGCCGGACGATGCGGACGAATCCTTCCGCTATCACAACCTTGGGCCGCATCTGCTGATTTACGGCGGCCGCCTGCGCGGAACCATGTACGGCGTCTTTTCTTTGCTGGATCGCGAGTTGGGCTGCCGCTGGTATACGCCGCTGGTCAGCGTGGCGCCGCATAAGGATCGCTGGTCCTTTGACCGGCTCCGCCATGCGGAAAAACCGGGGATCCGGGTGCGCAACGATTTTTACTATGAAGCGTTCGATCCCATCTGGGCGGCGCGCAACCGGGTGAACGGCGCCATGAACTACCGCGAACAGCCCGGTGGTGTGGAGGCCTACTGGTCGGTGCATACGTTCTACCGGTTTATGCCGCCGGACGAGTTTTATGCGGCGCATCCAGAGTATTACAGCCTGATCGACGGCAAACGGGTGCATGACCACGCGCAGTTGTGTCTGACCAATCCACAGGTGCTGGCCATCATCACCGAGCGCATGCGCCAAACCATGATCGAAAATCCCCAATATCTAATCTATTGCCTGTCGCAGAACGATTGGCACAATCCCTGTCAGTGCGAGAACTGCCGGGCGCTGGCGACGCAGGAGGGGAGCGAAGCCGGGCCCATGGTCTGGTTCGTCAACCAGGTGGCGGAAAAGCTGCAGAACGAATTCCCCGACAAGTTTGTCGGCACCCTGGCCTATCAGTACACCCGCAAACCGCCCAGGACCTTCAAGCCGCGCGAGAACGTGGTGATCCGTTTGTGCAGCATTGAATGCTGTTTTGCCCACGACTTTCATTCCTGCCCGGAGAATCGCTCCTTTGTTCAGGATCTCGAAGCCTGGGCGGCCATCGCCCCGCATCTGTACATATGGGATTATGTGGTGAATTTCAGCCATTACATCATGCCCTATCCCAATTTCAGAGTGCTGCAGGCCAACATTCAGACCTTTCGCGACAACCACGCCATCGGCATTATGGAGCAGGCGGCGTATCAGAGCCGCGGCGGAGAGTTCGCCGAACTGCGCGCCTATGTGATCAGCCGGTTGCTTTGGAATCCCGAGTGCGATGTACAAGAGGTGATCGATGATTTCATGTATGGTTATTACGGCCGCAGCGGCCAGTTTGTCCGGGCTTATCTTGACGGGCTGCACGGTCGGCTGACGCCGTCCACGCACATTCACCTGGGATTGAAACCGGATGACCCTTTGTTTTCCGATGAATGGGTGGAGAATGCGGATGCGGTGCTGAACAGGGCGGAGACGGTGGCGGAGAACGAAACCTTTCGCCGGCGGGTCGAGATGGTGCGGCTGCCGGTATGGTATTTAAAGTGCCTGCGCGACCCGGTGGCTGCGCGCGAGGATGGCAGCTATCGCCGGTTTCAGCAGGTGGTGGAACGGGAGAACATCACCCATTACGCCGAAAGCGGCGCGCCGCACCGTAATGCGTTTCATCAGTTTGTCGAGCGCGCACGCTGAGGCGGCCGCTCTACTTTTTCTGCATGCTCTGCTGCAACCAGACAGCCAGCAGGATGATCAATCCCTTCATCGCCATCTGATAATAGGCGGAGATATTCAGCATGTTGAGTCCGTTGTTGAGGATGCCGATGATGTAGGCGCCGATAAAGGTGCCCCAGATCCATCCCGAACCGCCGCTGATGCTGGTGCCGCCGATGACGATGGAGGCGATGGCATCCATCTCCAGGCCGGTGCCCATGTTGGGATCGCCCGAATTCATCCGCGAGGTCAGGATCAGCGAGGCGATGCCGGCGCAGGCCCCGCACACGCCATAGATCAGAATCTTGGTGCGCTCCACGCGAATGCCGGCCAGCTTGGCGGCGGTCTCGTTGCCGCCGATGGCGTAGACATGCCGGCCGAAGCGCATGCGCTGGAGCAGAAGGAAGGCGATGAGATAGACCAGCACCATCACGATCACCGGAATGGGGATCGGCCCCCAATAGCCGCGGCCGATCTGCTGAAAGCCCTCGCCCAATTGCGAGATGGGAAAACCACCGGTGATGATAAAACAGAGTCCCCTGGCGATGACCATGGTCGCCAGGGTGACGATGAAAAACGGGATTTTCAGTTTGGCGATAAAGGCGCCGTTCATCAAGCCGATCAACACCGCGGCAGCGACGCCGGCGATGATGGCCGGCACGACCGGCAGGCCGGCCTTCTGGATCAGCCAGCTGAGAATGATGCCGGACAGAGCCACCACCGAACCCACCGACAGGTCAATGCCGCCGCTCAGGATCACAAAGGTCATGCCCGCCGCCACCACCGCCATCACCGAAATCTGACGGCTGACGTTGAACAGGTTGGCGATGGTCATAAAGTTGGGCGATAGGACCGTCATGACGATGATCATGACGGCCAGCACCAAAAGACTGCCGTAGCGGCTGAAAAAAGTTTTCACAACAGCTGTCTCCGATCGAGTAAATCCTCAGAAGGTTGTCTCGTGTATCAGACTTCCGCTCTTGACGCGGGTTGTTGCGTGAACGGCATGGTGGCTGTAAGGGCTGTGCCCGGCTCCGTTCAAGCCGCGCGGGTCCGCCGGCGGTCCGCCGTTACTTGGTCCCGTACCACTCCGATTCTAATTCAACCGCGTTCTCATGCGTGATCAATTTCACCGGCGCCAGGATTTCCGGCGCTACCGGTTTGCCCTGCAGGATCTGCACCGCGGCATCGATGGCCTGGACGCCGATCTGATAAGGATAGAGCAGCGCCGCTCCTTTGAGACAGGGATCGCCGGCCTTGAGCCGGCTGAACGCCTCTTTTTGCCCGCCGCAGATCATGACCGCTTTGATCTGTTCGGACTTGCCCGCGCCCTCCACCGCGGCCATGGCGCCGAGGGTCATGACGTCGTTGATGCCCATGACATAGTTGACCTCCGGATGCGCCATCATCAGATCGTCCATGACCGCAATGGCCTTTTCTCTGCTGGATTCGGCGTTCAGCTCCGCCAGAATGTGAATGTTGGGATAATTTTGCAGGACCTGGCGAAAGCCGATGACCCGGTTGATGCCGGAGGAGTAGATCGGGTGGGTGACGATGGCGATGGCGCCCTCGCCGTTTAATTGATCCGCGACAAACTGTCCGGCCACCCGGCCGGCGAGCAGATCGTCGGACATGATGTGGGTTTTCACCAGCGGACAGGTGCTCTTGATGTCCACGGTGATGACCGGAACGCCCTTTTTATTTACCTCTTCCAGAGTTGGACAAATGGCGCTGGGACCGGTCGGACTGACGATCAGCAGGCTGATGCCCTGCTGCATGAAATCATCGATATCGCCCAGCTGCCGGTTGAGTTTGAAATCTGAATTGCGAATCAGAACTTTGAGCGGCAGTTCCCGGTGCGCCGCCGCCGCATCGGTGAGCCCTTTGGCCAGCGTAATATAAAAATCATCCTGCATGGTTAGCAGGGACGCGCCGATGAGGATGGGCTTGGCGCCGGTTTTTTTCGCGCAGCCGGTCAGCAGGATGGCCGATAGCAGGATCGCCATCAGGATGTAAAGGGCGGGGCGTTTCACGTTTTTTCCTTTCTCTCCGTTCTATGTCTCGAATTGAATTCATGGGCTTGTCCGGCAGTGAACGTCGAACGGCTAGCACAGGCAGGGCCGCGCAGCGCCAGATTCTCATTATGAAATATACGGATTAAAATTTTAAAAGACATTTTTTATTTCAGCAAGGAGGTTCTCCGGCCAGTGGGAAATCTGAGGATGCAGGGAGGCTTGAAAAACAGTGGGCGTTACTCGAAACGCAAAGCGGCGATCGGATCCAGTTTGCTGGCTTTCCAGGCCGGCCAGAGGCCGAAGGTCAGCCCCACCAGGGTGCAAAACACCAGGCCGGCGACGCTCCACTCCAGCGGAACATGGGGCGCGAACCGGGTGAACACGCTGACCAGGTTGCCGAGGCCGAACCCCAGGGCCACGCCGATGGCGCCGCCGACATTGGCGAGCAGAATCGCCTCAAGGAGAAATTGCATCAGGATGTCTTTGCGCTTGGCGCCCAGGGATTTGCGGATGCCGATCTCCTTGGTGCGCTCGGTTACCGAGACCAGCATGATGTTCATGATGCCGATTCCGGCGACGATCAGGGCGATCATGCCGATGACAAAAGACCCTGTCTTAATCCCCGCCGTGGTCCGGTGAAACGTTTTTATCTGGGTGTCGTTGGTGAATATTGTAAAATCGTCCTCCTGCTGCGGTTTCAGCCCGCGCGACTGGCGCAGGACCGCCCGGGTTTCTTCGATCGTATCGTTGAGCAGCTCAGGCCTTTTGGCGCGCACGGTGATATTGACCGACCGGTCCCTACCTAACTGATCGCGCTCGGAAAACATTCTTGCAAATTTCGAAATCGGCATGATCAAATAATTGTCAAAGCCTCCGCCCAGGCTCGACTTTTTCTCTTCCAGGACGCCGATCACCTGAAAGGAACGGCCATCGATCTTGATGGTCTTTTGCAACGGATCGGTCCAGGGAAAGAGTTTTTCCGCCACGCCGTATCCGAGCAGAACGCAACTGCGGCCGACCTGCACATCCTCGGCCGACAGATTGCGCCCCGAGTGCACATAATGGGTGTTGTTTTCCGCATACTCGGGCGTGCCGCCGCAGATCGTCAGGTTGGCGTTGGTGGCGATGTCGCGGAATTTGGCGGTATGACCAAAGGACCACAATTCCGCGCCCACCAGGTCCGCGTCAGCCACGCGCTCCCGGATCAGGTTGGCGTGCTCGACGGCCAGCGGCCGGCGCGTCATGATCTTGCGTCTTTCCGCTTCGCTCATGGGGCCTCCGGCGGTGTACTTTTGCACCTGAAAGGTCTGGGTTCCAAGCACCGCCAGCTCTGTTTCAATGCTGGTCTGGATGACCGAGATGGCGGTCATCACCGCAATGATGGAGGCGACGCCGACGATGATGCCGACCAGCGTCAGACTGGAGCGCAATTTATGGGCGCCGATGGCGGCCAACGCCATCTTGAACGCTTCTGCAATAAACATGTTTTCGCCTTTTTTCAGAACCGCAACTGGTTCGTCTATTCGTACCGCAGGGCGTCGATGGGATTCAAACGGGACGCCTGGTAGGCCGGCAGGATGCCGGACAGAATGCCGGTCGCCATGGACACCAGCAGGGCGATGACCACCACAGCCGGCGAAACCGACGCCGGCAACAACAGCCGGTTGATCAGAGCGGCCACGCCGAAAGAGAGAACAACCCCGATCACTCCGCCGAGAATGCAGATGGAGGAGGATTCGAAGAGAAATTGCATTAAAATGGTGCGCCGGGGTGCACCGATGGCCTTGCGGATGCCGATCTCCCGTGTGCGTTCGGTGACCGAGACGAACATGATGTTCATCACGCCGATGCCGCCGACGAACAGGGAGAGGCCGGTGATCACCATGCCGATCAACACCACCACGCCCATGACCTTGTTGTAGGCGTTCATCAGGGTGTCCATGGTGTTGATGGAGAAATTGTCCGGTTCGGTGGGCGAGAGCTTGCGCAGTTTGCGCATTTCGCTCACCAGCTCGTAGCGGAAATCGTCCAGGGACTCCTGGCTGGGCGCTTTGACCGCGATGTTGAAATCGCGCTGGCTGCCGCCAAAGGCCTGCACCAGGGTGGTGATCGGTATCAGGATCTGCCGGTCCAGATTCGGACCGCCGAAGAAACCGGCGCTGCCCTGTTTTTCCATAATGCCGATCACCCTGAAGGGGTAGCGGCCGATCTGAATGGTTTTTTGCAGCCCGTCGGTGTTTTTGAACAGGTGATCGCGGATCTCTGCGCCGATGACGCAGACCTGTTTTTTATATTGCACATCCACCGGCGTGATGAAATGACCGTATTCCGGCACCGCGGCGTTCATCAGGGTCTGTTTGTCCGTGGTGCCGACGACGGCGACGTTTTCCAAAACTTGCGACCGGTATTTCACGTTGCGGTTGGCGCCGGTGGTGGGGTTCACCGCCAGGGCGGTTCTCAGCCGCCGGTGCAGCTTTTCGCTCTCCTTAAAGGTGATCGTCGGCCGGTTGCGGTACTGGAAAAAATCATCCATGATGATCCAGGGCATGCGCGAGACGTAGAGGACATCCGTGCCCAGGGATGAAAAACTCTGCTTAAAGTTATTGCCCAATCCGTTGGACACCGTCATGGTGGTGGATACCGCCACAATGCCGATGATGATGCCCAGCGTCGTAAGAATACCGCGGGTCTTGTTCGCCTGAACCGCGGACCAGGCCATGCGCAGGGACTCTTTGCATTGCTCGACCGAGATCATCGCACGCTCTTTTCTTTTACTGGCTCTTTTCGGCCATCACCGGGCTGCCGTTCTGCAGGGTCTGGCTGATGGCGCGATAGCTGCCGGTCACATATTCCTCGCCCGCCGCCAGTCCGTCCAGGATTTCGATGTGGGTCTCGCTCTGGATGCCGGTCTTGACCTGTCTGGCCTCGGCCATGCCGTTCTTCACGACAAAGAGCACCGTGACATAGCCGTCTTTGTCCGGCGTGTATTTCACCGCCGTCAGCGTATCCGCCTTTGCTTCAGGCTTTAGCTGGGCCATGCTGCGCGTGGTGACGCACTGGATGGGCACGCCGATAGCCTGGGGCCTGACGTCGGTGATGATCTCACTGCTCGCCGTCATCCCCTCGCGCAGCTCCTTGCCGGCGTCGGTGATGGCGACCTTGACCTCGAATTCGGTTTTCTGTTCCGTGGTGCCGCTGCCGGATATCTTGGCGCTGCTGGCGATCTCGCTTACTGCGCCGTGAAAGATTCTTTCCGGCAGGGCGTCCACCTCTACGGTGGCGCTGTCGCCGATGGCGACGCGGACGATGTCGTTTTCATCCACATTGACCAAAGCCTCCATGCCGGCGAGGTTGGAGATGATCAGGATGACATCCTCCTGGAACTGCGACCCCAGGGCGATCTCCCCCTGTTCCTTATTCAGTTTGCTGATGGTGCCGGCCATGGGCGCATAGATGGTGGTCTTGGCCAGATCTTCGCGGGCTTGTTTGACCGTTGCCCTGGCCTGATCCACCTGTTCCAGATAGGATTGATAACGGGCTTTTTCCACCTGCACCGCGGCGTGAACCTGGTCCAGGGCGGCTTTGGAGGTGAGATTTTTGTCATACAGTTCTTTGGTGCGCAGGTACTCTTTGTCCGCCTGGAGCTTATTCTCCTTGACCAACTGCGCGTTGGCCTCCATAGAGCGCAGATTGGCCTCCGCCTGTTCCACCGCCGCCTGATAGCGTTCCTTGTCCAACTGCACCAATAGGCTGCCTTTTTCCACCCATTCGCTCTCCTTGACCGGCAGATAGGTGATTTTTCCGGCCACATCCGCGCTGATCTTGACCTGGGTGACCGGCTGAATCTTGCCGGTGGCGGTAACGGTTTCGACGATTTTAAGACGCTCCGCTTTCGCGGTCTGCACCCCGATGGCGGCTGTTTTGTTTTTCTTTGCCATCAAGCCAACGACGGCAAGCACGATGACCAGGATGACGACCACGCTGCTGATGATTTTTTTTCTCGACATGAAAAGGGCTCCCTTTGAACCGGCACGCAACCGGTTGAAAATCGGAATGATGATGGAAGGGGTTCTGCCTGTTTTACGAAACCGGGTGAATGATGTTACAAAAAAATCACTCTATGGCCGCGGGGCGGGCGAGTGCAGCAGTGAGTGTAATTAATATTGCGCATTTCGATTTTGCGCCTTACATTATTGAAAATCCAGTTTAGCATGGCAGGCCCATAGCGCTACAGGCCTGTGCCGGCCGTCGATCGTGCTGCCCCGTTGCCGGATTCGTGCGGATGCCTATCACACTTGCAGAGAAAGCAGTGAAAATGAAACGCAACTATTTTATCGTTAGTCTGATTTTTCTGGTGTTCTTTGTCATCTCGTTTTTGACCAACATCCTCGGTCCGCTGATACCGGACATTATCAACAGTTATCGTTTGAGCTTTACCATGGTGGCGTTGCTGCCGTTCGCGTTTTTCATCGCCTACGGCGTCATGTCCATCCCTTCGGGCATGCTGTTGGAGAAATTCAGAGAAAAGCCGGTGATGACCGCCGCTTTTTTAGTTGCGTTTGCCGGTGCGCTGATGTTCGCGCTCAAGCCGGTCTACTCCGTGGCCGTGATCTCCCTGTTCATGCTGGGCGCCGGCATGGCCACGCTGCAGGTGGCCATCAATCCGTTGTTGCGCGCGGCCGGCGGTGAAGAGCATTTCGCCTTCAATTCGGTCATGGCTCAGCTGGTCTTTGGATTGGCCTCTTTTCTCAGCCCGTTTGTCTACAGCTATATGGTGCGCGAGCTGGCTCTGCCGGCGGCGCAGACGAATGGTCTGGTGGGGTTGCTGGCTACCCTGGTGCCGCCCGAGTTGCCGTGGACCTCTCTGTACTGGGTGATCGCGCTGGTCACGCTGATCATGGTGGTGGTCATGCTGTTCAGCCCTTTTCCCAAAGTGGTTCGCAAGGAGGATGAACGCAGCGGCGCCTGGGCTACGCATGTCGCCCTGTTCAAACAAAAGACCGTGTTGTTGTATTTTCTCGGTATTTTCGCCTATGTAGGAACCGAGCAGGGGATCGCTAATTGGATGTCAAAATTTCTCCAGCTTTACCACGGCTTGGATCCGCAGACCATCGGCGCCTCCAGTGTGGCCTGGTTCTGGGGATTGATGACCGCGGGTTGTCTGCTGGGCTTGTTGCTGCTCAAGCTGTTCGACAGCCGTCGGGTGCTGATCGGTTTTGCCCTGCTCGCCATCGTCCTGCTTAGCGTCGCCTTGTTCGGCCCGGCGGTTGCGGCGCGTTATGCGTTTCCGTTGCTCGGTTTTGGCATTTCTGTGATGTGGTCGATCGTCTTTTCTCTGGCGCTCAATTCGGTCAGCGAGCACCATGGCAGCTTTTCGGGAATTTTATGCAGCGGCATTGTCGGCGGTGCGATCATGCCGCTGGTGGTCGGCCGGCTCGGCGACTGGTTCGGCCTGCGCATCGGCATGATGTTTCTCTATATCACCCTCGCCTATATCCTCAGCATCGGCTTTTGGGCCAGACCGCTGGTGCTCAATCAGACCATTCAACGGACAAGGAAGCAGCCGGATGTCGATCATCGGAGTTGACCTGGGCGGCACCAACATGCGCGCCGGCCGGGTGGAGAATAATACGGTGACTGCGATCGCGGTTCAGGCGGTCAAACCGGGCGGGTCGCGCGAAGAGATATTGGACGATCTGTGCGACATCATCGCTCAGGTGCACAGCGTCGATGTTAAGGGGCTGGGCGTCGGCGTGCCCAGCGTGGTGGACACGGAAAAGGGCGTCGCCTATGACGTGATCAATATCCCCAGCTGGCAGGAGGTGCCCCTGGGTCCGATTCTCCATCGCCGCTTCGATCTGCCGGTCTTTATCAATAACGACGCCAACTGTTTTGCCGTGGGCGAAAAATATTATGGCAAGGCTCAAGGATTTCGTGACGCCATCGGGCTGATCATCGGCACAGGGCTGGGCGCCGGCGTCATTGTCCAGGACAGACTGTACAGCGGCACGAATTGCGGCGCCGGAGAGTTCGGCATGATGCCGTACCGGGATGGCGTGCTGGAACATTACTGTTCAGGACAATTTTTTCAGCGTCAGTATAACCGCAGCGGCGCTCAACTCGCCAAGCTGGCGGCCCAGGGGGATGACGACAGCCTGGCCATCTTTGCGGAGTACGGCCAGCATCTGGCCGAGGCGGTCAAATTGATCCTATACGCTCTGGACCCGCAGATCATCGTGCTCGGCGGTTCGGTCAGCCGGTCCTTTTCCTATTTTGAAAAAGCCATGTGGCAGGGACTGCAGTCGTTTGCCTATCGCCGCTCGCTGGACCGGCTGCAGATCGCGGTTTCCGATCTGCCGCAATCTGCCATCCTCGGCGCCGCGGCGCTGTATCTCGATGCGATAAAATAAGGCCTGCCAGTCAAACGGGCGCGGCGGCCGCACCAGCCCGCCCCGTTGCCCTCTACGGCGGAACACGGCGCCGCGGGCCGGTCATTCGCTTTGCTATGCTCAAACATCCCCGCTGCTGTTGAAGAAAGGTCCTATGAAAACACCCACTCCTTTTTGCATCATTGCGGTTGTTCTTCTCCTTGCCGCCGCCGGCCCGTTCAATTCTGTCACAGCGCAAACCCCTCTGTATTTGGATCCCTCTTACTCCTTTGAAGAACGCACACAGGACCTGCTGTCGCGCATGACCCTGGAGGAAAAGCTGTCGCAGATGATGAGCCGGACCCCGGCCCCTCTGGACCGGCTCGGCATACCGGCCTATCAATGGGGCGGCGAACCCGGGCATGCGGTGTATGCCCGCACCGGAGTGGCCACTATTTTTCCGCAAGCCATCGCCCAGGCAGCCACCTGGGATGAGGAGCTCATCCTGCGCGTCGGCGAGGCCATCTCGGATGAAGCGCGCGCCCGTTTTCACGGTAAAATGTATCGCACCGGCCTGACCTTTTGGAGTCCGGTGGTGGAGTTGGCCCGCGATCCGCGCTGGGGCCGCACCCACGAGTGCTATGGCGAGGATCCTTTTTTGACTTCGCGTCTCAGCCTGGCGCTGACCCGGGGATTGCAGGGATCGCATCCGCGTTATTTCAAAACCCTGGTGGCGCCCAAACATTTTGTCGCCAATAACGAAGAGTGGCGCCGCCATACCGGCTCCAGCGAGATCGATGAAACGCTGCTGCGCGAGTACTATCTGGTTCCCTATCAGGTTTTGATCCAACAGGGCAAAGCCCAGTCCGTCATGGCCGCTTACAACGCGCTCAACGGCGTGCCCTGTTGCTGCAATCCGTGGCTGCTCACCGACCTGCTGCGCGGCGAATGGGGATTCGACGGCAGCGTGGTCTCGGATTGCAATGGCATTGACGATATTTACAAGAACCATCGCTATGCATCCGGGATTGACGAGGCCATCGCTCTGGCGGTCAACGCCGGTCTGGACATGGAGTGTGGCGATTTGTTCAAGGTCCACCTTGCCCGGGTGGTTCAAGGCGGATTGATACCTGAAGCCAACATCGACAAAGCGGTGGGCCGCTTATTGCTCGGACGATTTCGTCTGGGATTGTACGATCCTCCGGAGATGGTGCCCTATAGCAAAATCTCCATGCAGGTGGTGGACAGTCCACAGCACCGGCGCTTGGCCAGGGAAACGGCCCGCAAGGCCGTGGTGCTGTTGAAAAACAGCGGCGATCTGTTGCCACTGAATCAGCGGCACTTGCGATCCGTCGCTGTGATCGGCCCCAACGCCGATACCACACAGCTCGGCGGCTACACCGGCGGATATTCCTATGCGGTGCCGCCCTTGGAAGCCTTACGTGAAAGACTGGGCGAAGCGAAGCTCTTTTATGAAAAAGGATGCGACATTCATCCGCGGCTGCCGTTGATCCCGGCTGAGCTGTTGTCGCCGCCGCAGGGCACTGGCGCAGAACGGGGATTGCTGGGAGAGTATTTCAATAACCTCACCTTTTCCGGCAAGCCGGTTTTAGCGCGCATCGATTCGACCCTTGATTTTGATTGGGGACGCAAATCGCCGCATGCGGCCGTTCACATCGACACCTTTTCCGTACGCTGGACCGGCCGGTTCACCGCCCCGGTGAGCGGAAGATATTATCTGAGCGCGAATTTCGACGACGTCGTCCGCATCTATTTCGACGGACGCCAGGTGATGAACAAAAGTCTGAACCGGAACGCCGCCACACAGATCGCCATCCTCGAGCTCGAATCCGGCCGGCGGTATGACCTGCGCATAGAATACGTCGAGTATTGGTACAAGTCCGCTCTGCGTCTGTGCGGTGGGCCGGCGGATCCGCGGCAGTTTCAAGCGGCGGTCGACGCGGCGCGCAGGGCGGACGTGGCTTTGGTTTTTCTCGGTACGGATCTTTCCGTGGAAAACGAGGGCGTGGACCGGTCGGATTTGAATCTGCCCGGCATTCAGGACGATCTGGTTCAGGCCGTGCTTCAGGCCAATCCGCGCACGGTGGCGGTGCTGCAAAACGGCAGTGCGTTGTCCATCACCCGGCTGCAGGACACGGTTCCCGCCATCCTCGAGGCCTGGTTTCCCGGCGAGGAGGGTGGTCACGCCATCGCTGACGTGCTCTTTGGCGACTATAATCCTGCCGGCCGACTGCCGCTCACCTTTTACCGTTCCGTGGAGCAACTGCCGCCGTTTGATGATTACGACATCCGTCACGGCCGCACCTATATGGCGGAGATCAGAAAAGGCGACAGCTATCTCTGTGAGAAGGAGGAACCGCTCTATCCTTTTGGCTACGGCCTGAGCTATACCCGGTTTAGCTATGCCAAGCTCAAGATATCTCCAACGCATGTCTCTCAGGATGGAGCAGTGACCATCAGCGCGGAGATTACGAATACCGGCAGTCGGCCTGGGGAGGAAGTGGCGCAGCTCTATATCAGGGATTCGCAGGCCGCGGTTTCCAGACCGGTCAAACGATTAAAAGGTTTCCGGCGGTTGATGCTGCAGCCCGGCGAAAGCAGGCGTGTGACTTTTACGCTGCCGGCTGCCGAACTGGCCTATTGGGATAAGAGCAAAAAAGCGTTTGTGGTGGAACCGGGGCGGTTTGAGATCCAGATCGGATCTTCCTCGGCGGATATTCGATTGACTGGGACTTTGCAAGTCGACTAACAAAAGGTCAGGTGGGTTATTATGATAAAAAAGACGTTCGTTCTCGTGCTCCTGATAACGGGTTGGGTCGCCGCCGGGCGAGGGGCCAACCCGGCCGAGGGCGTGCAGGTGCTCCAGGAGGCCGGCGGCTGGTGGATTCATGGGGAAAAAAGGCATGTTCGCATCGATGAATCGAATCTGTCGATGACTGTCAAGGATCCAGCGGCGACCTGGTCGTTTTCATCCGCTGCGGCTGAACCATTGACTGTACAGCAAACAACCGCAGCACGCTGCCGTTTGTTGGACGCCACCAAGCGAATTATCGCTCCCTATGAGACTGGATTTAAAAAGGGACTTCGCATCACCCTCGATCGTTTTGTCGCTCAGGGTCGCGAACTGGATTTCGGCGTCGTTCTGTCGGTCTGCCTCGAAGGGGAAGAAGAGGATCTGGTGTGCGAGATCGCGGCCCTGGAACGCAAGGCCGTTTTGCGGCAGTGTCTGTGGCCGAACGCGCTGGATCCGCGGCAATCGGATTATCTGGTCATGCCCTTTATGCAGGGCATGCTGCTGCCGCGCGATTGGCCTGAGCAAGTCAAGCTGTATGAAGAGCGCTGCCATAGCCGCGGATTCTATATGCCCTGGTGGGGCCAGTTGCAGGGGAAAGCGGCGCTGATGGCGATTATTGAGACGCCGGATGACGGTGGTTGCAGCTTTGATCATCCTGCCGGCGGGCCTACGCTCATTCAAGCGCGCTGGCGCCACTCGCTGGGCCGTTTCAGCTATCCCCGCCGCATCCGGTTTTGTTTTTTTCAGCAGGCGGATTATGTCGCCCTGGCCAAACGCTATCGCCGCTATGTGCAGGAAAGAGGCAACCTGGTTCTGCTGAGCGAAAAGATCAACCGGACGCCCCGATTGGCCAACCTGATCGGCTCGCCGGTGATCCATACCTCCATCCTCTATCATATCCAGCCTCGTTCCAGTTACTATGATTCCGTAAATTTGCAAAACAATCACCAGTTGGTCCCTTTTGCCGAACGCGCCGCTCAGCTGCGCAAGCTGTCCAATAAAGGCGTGAACAGGGCCTACTTGCATCTGGATGGCTGGGGTTCGCGCGGATACGACAACCTGCACCCGGATATTCTGCCGCCCTGTCCGGAAGCGGGCGGCTGGGAAGGCATGCGGCGTTTCGCCGAGGTGTGCGACAGTCTGAACTATGTCTTTGCGGTGCATGATCAGTATCGCGATTATTATCTGGATGCCGCCTCTTATGATCCGGACCACACCATTCTGCTCAGCGACTCTTCGCGGGATTTCGGCCATACCTGGTACGGAGGCGATCAGTCGATCCTCTGTCCCAGTCTGGCCCCAGGGATGGTGCGGCGTAATCACCGGGCGCTTTTAGATCACGGCGTCAAGGTGCGTGGCGCATATCTGGATGTGTTTGACGTCGTGCCGCCGGACGAATGCTACAATCCGCATCATCCGGTCACCGCTAGCGCTTGTCTGGCCTATCGGGCCGAGTGTTTCAATTTTATCCGTTCTTACGGCGGCATCATCAGCTCGGAGGAGCCGTGCGATTGGGCGATCCCCTATCTGGATCTGGTGCATCATGGTCCCTATGCCCTGGAACCCAATCCGGGAAAAGGCCCTGCTATTGGTATTCCGGTTCCGCTTTTCAATCTGGTCTATCACGATGCCATTCTGTTGCCCTGGTCGAAAGGAAAGGGGGAGTGGGGGGTACCGCAGACGGATTGGGGATTTCTTCACGGTTTGCTGAACGCCGGGTTGCCCTATCTCTCCTTGAATCCCGATGCCACGGAGATGGAGCAGGTCAACGCCATGTGCCGGCTGCACCAACGTGTGGGATTGCTGGAGATGACCCGTCACGAGTTCCTCGATCAGAGCCGGCGACGGCAGCGAACCACCTACAGCGACGGCACACAGGTGACGATCGATCTCGGTCAGAACACATATACGATTTCGCCTCCCTTGCAATGAACCAGCCGTCGGCCCTGCCGAGTGTCATAAGTAAAAAAAGGGGGGATCATGATAGGAGAGCTTTCGTCCGGGCCCTGGAAGGCATGAAATCGAGTTTAGAGCAAAGCCAAACTACAAAACGCAAGGGTTGAGCCGTTGACGGACTTGAAATCAACAGGGATCATCCGAATTCAGCGTGCCTGATTTAACCGCAGAGCAACGCCGAGGGAATGAAAAAATAGGTCCATCATTATAGCGAGAACGAATACAAAAGCAAAGAACGTATTGATTGCAAAAAATAAAAGCAGGTGAAGGGGATGGAGAAAAAAAGAAAGTGCCTTGTTGTCGGCACAAGAGGTTGCTGACGAATATAGCAAAAATTTTGACTTAACGCGTCCATCTTTCAGGAGAAAAGCATGAACAGGAAAATCAGCGCGGGTTTGTGTTTGGCTGTGTTATTCTGCTTGCATCCCGCCCTCAGCATCTCGCAAGAGTTTGCTGAATGGCCTGCGAGCCGTATCGATGGGTCTGGACCAGATTGGCGCAGCCTGGGTGAGAACGATTTCCGCCAGGTCAATTGCCATCCGCAGACCTGGACCTGGCAGGCGGATGGAGTGACCTGCAGCGGTTTCCCCATCGGCGTGTTGGCGACCAAGCAGATGTTTACGAATTTCGAGATGGTGGCGCAGTGGCGGCATCTACGCCCGGCCGGCAATTCCGGCATATTTATCTGGGCGCCGGAGCAGGCTTTGCAGGTGTTAAAGCCGGAAGAGCTTCCGCAATACGGCATCGAGATTCAGGCGCTGGATCACGGCTATGCCGAACAGTATGAACAACGGACCGGCAAAAAGGGAGACTGGTTCACCACCAACGGCGATGTGTTTGCCGTCGGCAAGTCCACCATGATCCCTTTCCCGCCGACCTCGCCCAATGGTTCGCGCAGTTTTCCGAAGAAGAATCTAAGCAAGGGCGTTGGCGAATGGAACCACTATTACATCCGCGCCATCAACGGCGAAGTGCGGTTGTGGGTGAACGGCGAAGAGGTGTCGGGCGGCAATGAGTGCCATCCGCGCGCCGGCTGCATCTGTTTGGAATCAGAGGGTTCGCCGCTGGAGTTTAAGAGACTGCGCATTCGCGAACTGCCCTGACGATGCTCGAGCCGCGGGCGTTCACCCGTTGCCCGCACTCTGGTTTTTATCGCTTGACCGTTTTGGGATTCGTTCTTTGAAAGGCTTCATCCATGGCTAGATGTATCTGGGTGAACGTGTCGCCCGGTGAGTCGCCTTCTACGATCTTGATGGCCTGGGCCAGTTCGGAATTGTTTAGATAGATCGCCGCAATTTTAGCATCCACCTGCAGATGGGCGACCGGATCCTGCTCGCACATTTTCTTCAGAATGGCGTTGAAATCGCTCATGTCAAGGTATGGAAAATCGGATTTCATACGGACCAACACATGCAGGGTGCTGTGGCGGATGCCTGCATTCGGCGAAGTGAGATTGGCCAGCCAGCTTTTAGTGCTTGCCGCCATGATTTTTCCGGACATAAATTTGTCGAATTCTTTCATCTTGAAATCCGGATATTGGGATTTAAATTCGTTCACCTTCGCCAGAGCTTCAAGTCTGGCTTTGGTGTTTTTGCTTTCCAGCACTTCAAGATAGTTTTTAATCACGATTTCCATCGTCTTGTCGGGCGCTTGGGGAAAACCAACGGCCGACCAAAGAAGCGCCAAGAAAAAGATCGTCACTATTCTCATGCTTTCACTCCTTGAACGTTTTTCTCCTGCACTCGACCGGAGACCAGGGGTTGCTGAAAAAACAGCAATCGGTAATAGAAAAAATTGTTTAGGCCATCACGCCGAGCGGCTGCAGAACGGCAGGCGTTCAACGGACAATACGGTTGGTCGAGTGATAGTGTAACAACCCGGATGAAGGATTTATTCTTTATTTTTTGACCAAGAGGGTCGGCCACGGGTCGACTGGTAAACGGCTCAAGGAGATGGTTTCATATGGGCTGTTAACGCCGCACTCATACAAGCAGGACATCCGTTTGTCGGCCAGGACCGCCAGATCAGAGTAGGCGCTGGGTCCGGCATATAGCAGACAAGCGACCGGCCAGGTTTTACCATCATCGTTGCTGGCTCTGAGCGTCATGTTCGTGCGGCTGCTGTCGCTGGCGGGATTGCTAAAAATCAGGATGCCTTTTTCTTCATTCCGGTTCCAGCGATACCGGCGCAGGGAGGCCTGGCAGATCGGTTCGATCAATTCCTGTTGGAATTGCTGTTCGTGCCAGGTTTGGCCGGCATCGCTGCTAAAGGCGATCTGCCGCTGTCTGCGCGAGTGGTCATAGTTGCGCATATTGAGCAAAAGCCGGCCGTCTTCCAGTTCGGCCACCTGGCATTCGTTGACAAACGGCTGCGGCGTTCGGCCGCCCAGCTGCCAGGTGGCGCCGTGATCGTCGCTGTAGACGACATGAGAATAATACGCTTTGCTCTCTTTTTCTATGTGATCGCAGGGCGCGATCAACCGGCCGGCCGCCGGTCCTCTCTCCAGCTGAATGCCTGCCCCTGGGCCGGTGGCGTACCAGGTCCAGTCGGCTGGTTTGACCTCCTCCGTGATCTCCCGAGGGACAGCCCAGGTTGCCCCATCATCCCGGGAAGAGGTGAGGAAAACACGCCGGGTATCCCGGCTTTTGCCATCGATGATCTCCGGTTCCCGGTCCCGGCCATCGTTCCAGGTCAGCAGCAGCCAGATAACGCCGGTGGCGCGGTCCAGAATCGGACAAGGATTGCCGCAGGTGTTGGTCCCATCGTCCCAGAGGATTTGCGCCGGGCTCCAGGTTTTGCCGTTGTCCTGCGATCGTTTCATCAGCAGATCGATATCGCCGGTGTCATGAGAGTGCTGTTTACGGCCTTCACAAAAAGCCAGCACCGTGCCTTTGCCAGTAACCAACAGGGCCGGAATGCGATAGGTGTGATAGCCATCCTGGCCGCTTTGCCAGAGGATCTGCCGGTGCTGTTGTGGGCTGCAGCGGAGCAGCAAAAAAGATACGGCAACGAGAACAAGTCGGCGCATATTTTCCTCCCATTTTTTAGGCTCGTGGTTGGAATATAGTCATAATTTGTGCTATTTGAAAAGCGGTTTCATGATCTACACGCAAACTGGCGTTGAGCGGCCGCTGCTGGGGAATGGTTTCTTTTTGATTGGAGGATTTTCGATGAAACGGTTGTTGACCATCACGCTTTATTTCGCGCTGGCGGTTTATGGGCGCCCGGCGCCGGCCAGTGAGCCGGCACTCTCCCCGCTCTGGTCCGTTGATCTGAACTCGTTTTTGGAAAGCGCCCCCACACTGGCGGATATCGACAACGACGGCCGGGATGAAGTGCTGGTCGCCGGCCGTGAGGAATTGATCGCGTTGAACAAAAACGGCAAAGAGCTGTGGCGCTGGCGTACCCGTCAACGCTTCATGACCTATCCGGCGGTGCTGCAGCGGCCCGGATTGCCGGCGCTCATCTATGTGGCGGATACCGGCAAATTATTCTCCTGCCTGGACGGCAAAGGCAAGGTCGTGTGGCAATCCGAGTTGAACGCCGCAAACAGCTGGTCTGCACCGGTGCTGAACGATCTGAACCAGGACGGCCGAATGGAGGTCGTGACGACGGATCAAACCGGCATGATCTGGGCTTTTGATGCGGTGACCGGCCGGCTGATCTGGAAGAGCCGGATTCTCGGCATGCCCGCCAATCCGGCCGTGGCGGATGTCGATCAGGACGGCGGAAGTGAATTAGTCTTCATCACCAGCACCGGCTGGGTCACGGTGTTGGATCAGGCCGGCGACCTGGTGTGGCGACACGAGATCGGCGGTCAATCAGCCGACTGGGCTACCTCCTCACCGGTGCTGTTTGCCGCGTCCGACCGCCGGGTCAGGATCGTCGCCGCGTCCAACACCGGTCTGGTGGTGTGCCTGGACGCCCAGGGCAGCCGCCTGTGGTCGCTGACGGCACAGGCGCCCATCGCCTCGACCCTGTCGGTGGGCGACTTGGATCAGGATGGCCGTGCGGATGTTTTTTTGATCACTCAGACGGGCCGGATTCTTCGCATCGACGAGTCCGGCACGCTGCTGTGGGACATCGATATGCAGGGCCGCTCCCTGGCGAGCGGCGCCATTATCGATCTTGATGATGACGGACGACTGGAGTATCTTCTCTGTACGCAAAACGGACGGATGATCGGTTACGACGTGGACGGAGATATCATCTATCATTATCAATTTCCCTGCCGCACCATCAACATGACGCCGACCTTCGGCGATATCAGCCGCGGCACAAGCGATCTGGAAATGGTGGTCACCGGCGGTGAATCCGGCCTCACCTATTGTTTTGCAACCGGAGCGCGCAAAACCGGCAAGGCGCATTGGACTTCGTACCGGAAGGACGATCATAACACCGCCGCCTGGTTGGGTTTGAGCCAATCTCAGGCGGCATCCATGACGCCGAAGAATCTGCTATGGAATCAAATTACCACCGGCGAAGAGATTCAATTTGCCGTCTTCAATCCCAATCCGACCGCCAAACCCCTGCAAGCGTCGGTGGTCTGCACACGGCCGGATGGCAGCAAAGGGACCGCCACCACTCAGATTGTTTCCAGGTCCGGTACGCTGAGCTTGCCTCTGCAAGCGACCATGCCTGGATCCTATGATTTCAGCTGGTTGTTGCGGACTGCCGAAGGTGAAAAGCTGGTCGCTGGAGAAAAAAAGGTGTTTCTGCAGCCTTTTGCCAATGACCAGGCCCTGGCGACGCGCGCCGTGGCCGGCCTCAAAACCGCTGCCGATGCGGTGAGTGAAAAGCTGCCATTGTCGGCCTCCGCATTGCGTCGAGAGGCAGGGGTTATAGAACAAGCCGCCATGGATCTAGCGTCGCATCAACAGGCGGTTCCCGCGAATGATGCTCTGATGGTCGAACAGACCCTGCAAAAGACCGGAGCATTGGTGATCCGGTCCCGGCAGGCCTTAAAAACAGCCGCCCTGGTCGAGCAGGCCGGCCGCATGGATTCCTCCGCCGGTCTGATCGCATTCGCAGGCTTGATGTGGGAGAACCGGAGGCTGAATGAGCAAATGCCGGACATGGTCGAAAATCCTCTGCAGATTCATCGCACGGTGGTGGCGGGAGAGCATGAACCGGTCTCCATCAAGCTTTTAAACATCACTGATCGCACGCTGCAGGTGCGCGTGCATTTACCACAGCCTCCGGCCGGGTTGGCGGTCACGCCCCTCTATTCCATTCCCATCCCCACCTCGCAGGGGGAGGAGGCCTGGGATGCGTTGCCGGAGATGGATGAATCCGCCGTCATCAGCATTCCGTCGTTGACTACGCGGGAGGTCTGGCTGGATATCCAGATCGGTGAGGTTGAACCGGGGCAGCACGCGTTGACCGCAGTTTTTCAGGCGTTGAACGGCGCGGGCGTGATGGAGGCGCCGGCCAATCCGCACGGCGTGCCGGCGCCGGAGACGCGGGTACAGCTGACGCTGGAGGTTCTTCCGTTCACGATGGCGCCCTCCGGCGCGGTCAGGTTGTGCACCTGGTCGCCCAACCAGGGCGCTGAATTGAAAGACCTGCTTGACCACGGCAACAACGTGTTCACCGTGCCGCACGGGACGCCGCAGCACGATGCCGCCTCTCATTTCACTCAAGCCGATTTCTCCAAGTTGGATCCCATTCTGGCGGGGTTCAAAGGCCATGATGTCGTTGCCCTGTTCAGCGGCTTTCCCGGCCTGGAAGGGGAATTCGGCAGCGGCCTGTACCGACAAAATTTAGCTGAGTATCTTCGTCATCTGGTTCTGTATATGCAGCGCCAGAGCTTTGATCTCGAACATTTCGCTCTTTATCCCATCGATGAACCCGGTGGCCACGGCTGGCAATACGTCAATCAGTTGGTGGCATTTGGCAAAATGGTGCGGGAGATCAATCCGGGTATCATGATCTATATGGACGGCGGCGGCGAGCTGCCCATGTTTGAGGCCATGGCGCCGGTGCTGGACATTTGGGTGCCGGGCATCGACATGCTGGCGGAGGATTCGCCGGTCATGCGGGTCGTGCGCGCCACCAAGAAACAGCTCTGGTCCTATAACTGCAGCTACGGCTATTCCCGGCCGGTGGGCGCCAATATTAAAAACACTAACCTTCTCGCCGAGTTTCGCAACGCAGCGCTTTACGCCTTCCGACACCATGCGACAGGGATCGGTTACTGGTGCTATAATTCAGGCGGCGAAGATCCGTGGATGCGCAACGAGTTCGAATACCGTTTGGTCTATCCGGGGCGCAGCAAACCGGTGACCAGCCGAAGGTGGGAGGCGGTGCGTGAGGGACTGGAGGACTTTAGAATTTTAACCGCGCTGCGCGAATGGGCAGGAAAAACCGACGCCGCCACGAACAAAAAATTGGCGCATCTGTTTGACACGAGTCTGCCGGACCTGGTGGACCCAAGCTACAAGGAGATGAAGATCGGACTCGGCCGCGGCGTGATCGATGCCAGCAGCAGTGAAAGTAAGCTGCTGGCTTTCCGCCGGGAGATGCTCGACTGTGTGCAGGCGGTGTCGAAATCCCGCTGATGCTAGCGGATCAACAGCATGCGTCTGACCAGACGCTCGCTGCCGCTTCTCAGGCTGAAAAGATACACTCCGCTGGTTGCCGGCCGGCCCTGTGCGTTTCGTCCGTTCCAGGTGAAAGGGTGAAGGCCCTGCGCCAGAGTTCCATCAAACAGGCAACAGACCAACCGCCCCTGCAGATCGTGTATCTCCAGCCTGATCTGCCGGCTTTTTTCAAGTTCGATCGGCAGGATGGTGGATCCGTTGAAGGGATTGGGATAATTCTGCGGCAATGAAAAGGCAACGGGCATTCCCTCGCCCTCATGCCTGACCGCCACCGTTCCGCTTTCATCCAGATACTGGACGATCAGTCGAGGGTGATTCATGAACCACTCGTCATCGTCGTCGAGAAAATAAAAGGCGTCGGCCGACGGATAGGTGTCGACTTTTTCGTACAACAACCCGCAGTTGCTGTCGGGGAAATCCACCCAGGTTTGGATTAAATCAGCCGGCAGCGTGACGGTTCCATCAAAGGCGATGCCTTCGCCGTTGCCTTTGATCGTGTAAGATGCAATGGGCTGCGCCGCCCGGTCGCCGCGGCCCTGACAGCCGGCCGCCTCCCAGGAGAGAAGGCCGTGTTGCGCTGCATTCCAGGTCGCCTCACCGGTTCGCGCGGTGGCGTGGGTGTAGCCGATCCCTTCGTTCCAGGGTTTGAGCACCCGATAGATGGCGATATCGGCGGCATGCGCTGCGTTGGTTTGATCCGTCACCCCACCGGCGAAAATAAACGAGACTTTGCCGGCGATGATCTTTTTGCCCGCCAGATAATGCTCCAATCCTTTAAACTGCACCAATCCGGAATGCCACCAGGTGAGCTTTCCCTTTCCCGTCGCTCCCAACTGCCCATAGTTGCTGTTGGGGAAGGCCGGGTGCAACGTTGTTGCGCCGCCGGCGGTGTAAATATCCCCATCGATCGCTTTGCCGTTTTGAAAGATCAGAGTGCGATGGCCGTCCGGTTTCACGACACCGATGGTTTTGTTCGTATCCACCCAGGAAGGGCATAGGGCGCGGACGGCGAAATAATAGCCGGCCTTGGGATCCAGCCCGCTGAGATGGAATTCAGTGGCCGCGGTCTGTTCTTGCGGCGAGTTGAAATCCAGTGCACTCGAGTCCTGGCCGTAGAACAGCTGATAGGTCACCGGCTCGTCGGTTTTTGCCGGCCACCAGGTCAGCCGGACCCGGCCGGGTTGACCGGGAAAGCCCATCGCCTCCGCAAGGCCGTGAAATTTGCGCGTCATGATTTGGTTTCTAAAATTGGCCAGGATCGCCGGACCGGCGCTGTTGGCGTTGCTCATGCGTTCGATGTGCAGCTGGGTGCCATAGAGCGGCATGGTTTTGTGGCGGACAAACGTCACATAGCAGGTGCGGGTGGAAGCCAGATTGACATAGTCATCCGGCAGGTCTGCAATGCTGTAGGTGTGCGCAGCCCGGTCGGTGTAGGGGTTGGGGCAGCCGGATAGAATTTCATCCCAGGCGAAAATCGTCGCTGACTGATCCCCGCGTTCGCCGCTGCGCGGTGAGCAGATGCCGCCGCGCGCCATAAGCAAAAACTGCAGGCCGGCGCAGAATCCCAGCGACGGACGGCCTGGATTCCGCAGCAACGCCACATAAGAGTCCAGGCTGCCGTTGTAAAAGGGCACGTCCGAGGTGCTGCCGCCGGGAATCAGAAACGCGTCCGCCTTGACCGAATCCGCCCGCTGCCGACTGGCATAATGCCAGTTGTCCAGCACGACGCGGACGTTTTCGAATCCCAGATAGCTGGAATGAAAAACCGGCGTCAGAGAGGGCGGTTGAACGGGCTTGCTGCCGTATTCAACCGAGTAGAGGACCGGTTGTGTAAACGCAGCGGCGAGAGGTAGAAGCAGGCAACATAGGATCCAGCGAGTTTTTCCAAACATGTATAAAGATCTCCCGATGCGGATAATGGTTTTAACCCTGGTTGCGGCGGGTCATGACAAGGGTTTTCGCTCACTGTGCCGATCTCTGCGTTGAATCGGCGGCACCACGCCTGCAAGAACCTGTCAAGATGGTTCGAAAAGCCGATGACAGTAAAAAAAGTACCCAATCATAGCTGCAAAAACAAGAAATATTATCAAAAGGTTGGTTTGCCTTGTTTTTTATTCATTCGCGGGATATTGCCCGACGATGAGGCTGTTCATGTGAAAAAACCTTGCGGGTTCGCGCTGATTTGAGTAACATGTTTATGGCAGCATGGGCATGAAAATCAGCAGCGGGTTGGAAAACATAGATTGTGTTCCGGCTCATCGCGATCACTGGTGAAGAGTGCATGCGGTGCAGGCAGCGATGGGCTAGGCGCCTGAGAGTTTACGAGTATGGAAGGTAAATAGGCGATGAGAAACCGATCGATCGCAAGACGCACCTTTCTCCGGCACTCTGTTGCGGGAGTTGCCTTCGGTGCGGCCGGCAAAACTGTGTTGGCGGGTGAGACAACGGCGTATCCCTCGCGGCGGCAAGGCCCACCGCCCGCTTTAACGACGACCCGGACGGACGTCCTGGTCGTCGGCGGTGGTACGGCTGGCATCATCGCCGCCATTCAGGTTGCCCGGGCCGGCGCCGGCACGGTACTGCTCGAACAGGGCAGCCAGCTTGGCGGCACCATCACTACCGGCGGCGTAGCTTTCCCCGGGCTGTTTCACGCTTGGGGCAGACAGATCATCGCCGGCATCGGCTGGGAACTGGTGAGCGAATGTGTGGCGCTGGACGGCGCTACGCTGCCGGATTTTTCTCAGCCGCCCGCCCGTCATTGGCATCATCAAATAACGGTCAATCCATTTCTCTATGCGTTGTTAGCCGAACAAAAGTGTTTGCAGGCCGGAGTGAGTATTCTGTATTACGAATTTCCCTGGTCCATTGCAGAAACGGCTGAAGGTTGGTGCGTCGAAAGCGTGGGAATGGGAACGCAGCGACGCATCCTCTGCAAACAGGTGATCGATTGCACTGGCGGCGCTGAGGTGGTCGGCCTGGTGCCCCTGCCGCGGTTGCGGGAGGACGAACGCCAGCCTGGATCTATGCTGTTCAAATGCGACGAGGTCTATCAGCCCGGCAGAGAGCAGCTGCAGGCGGTCTACGTTCATGGGGCCGACTCGTCCACCTCGATCAGCCGAACCGCAGCCAACATCGCCGGCCGCAGGGCGATCCTGGAAAAAATCCGCGGCCGGCGGCTGACCCATCTGCAGCCAGAGGCTGCGGTGCGCGAGAGTTGCCGGATTCTGGGCCATGTGGTGATCACCTATGAGGACTATGTATCCGGCCGATCCTTTGCGGACGCAGTGTGTTATGCTTTTTATCCGGTGGACCTGCATACCCGAGAGGGCGTCACGCCCAGGCAGTTAGCTCAGGGCGTAGTGCCGTCGGTCCCGTTGCGGGCGTTGATCCCAAAGAATAGCCGTAATCTCATGGTCGCGGGCAGATCGGTCAGCAGCGACCGGTTGGCCAACTCGGGGCTTCGCGTGCAAGCCTGCTGCATGGCCATGGGCCAGGCGGCAGGCGCAGCGGCGGCATTGGCCGCTCATCGTGATACGACGCCTTTAAACCTGCCGGTGCAGGATATCCGGGAGCTGCTGAAAAAGCACGGGGCCATTGTGCCGGGGGATTAAGGGAACTGCGGCAAAAAGAGTATTGATGGCGGCCATGAGATTTCAAACAAGGGCGCCGGTCGCGGAGCTCCGCGCTCCAGAATAATTTTTAAGGGCGCGGACGTCCACGTCCGCGGATGCTTGACGCGGAGCTGGAGCTCCGCGCTCCAGAATTGTTTTAAGCGCGCAATCGTTTCTAGACGAGTAGCTGAAGCCCTGCGCGTCAGAATGGCTTTCCCAAACATCGAGCCTGCGACAGAAAAGTTACCGTACAGTTTCTTCCTGATTGAGGTTATTTCACCAGCAGCATTTTTTTCTGCAATGAAAAACCGTCAACGGTCAGCCGATAGAAATACAATCCAGCAGGCAGGGACGATGCGTCATAACGAGCGATGTGGCTTCCTCCTGTCTGCACTTCGTCCACCGGAACCGCAACGCATTGCCCTAACGGGCTGATGATCTCCAACCGCACATGGCCGCTCCGCGGGATCTCGTAGCTGATCTCGGTGGTTGGGTTGAACGGATTGGGAAAGTTCTGCTGCAGATGAAAAGAGCCGGGCAGCGTCCTGACCGGGTTTTCCGCCACATGGGTGGCCTCGGAGGTGTTTTCCAGCACGAGGATGGCCGGCAAATCCTTTTGCGTTGTGCCAAAGGCAATCACCAGTTCCTTCAGGCCATCGCCGTCCAGATCCTGAACGCCGCCCAGTTGATCTCCGATCCGAATATTGCCCACCTCCAGGGTTCCGCCGAAAGCAAAATCGTGGCGCCAGACCTCATAGAGTTTGTAGCTGTTCGGGCTGGCGACATCGCCGCCTTCGAATTCGAGGTCATAGATGATCACGCCGCGGTTGGCCTTGGTATTGCCGAAATAGAGGTCCGGCTTTCCATCCCGATCGAGATCGCCCACAGCCAGCCCGCGCGCGGTACTGATGTCGCTGATGTCGAGGATTTTGCTGAAAGTCAGCTGATCCAGCGTCGACAGATCGCCCTGATGCTTCATAACATACATCCTGCCGCCGTCATCGAGCAGATAGAGCTCAGGCATGCCCCCGTCGAGATTCAGCATGCGCAGAGACTCGACGGCGTTGCAGGAGTAGGTCGAACTGACCTTGTCCGAAGGGATGGTATTGATCGTTTGATAGGTATCGATGCCCATGTTTTTTACGATCCTCAGCTTTCGGCCTTCCCTGTCCATGGCGACGATTTCCATGGCACCGTCGTTATCCAGGTCACCGGCTTCGACCGTGCGCACCTGGCCGGGCGACTCGTCGAGCAGGTCGAAATCCCAGCCGTATCCTTCAAAACTGCCCGTCGACAGCTCCAGGATGACCATCGAGATGCCGCTGCCGCGGAAGTAGGGCAGGATCCACTCAGGCCCCGGATCGCCATCCAGTT
>DAIQOA010000030.1:0-34303 GCA_036788095.1 bacterium
CTGTGACCAGGCTGAACGGCTCGGCGAGGGAAATCCTGTGCAAGCCGGTATCGTTCGAGGTGTACCGGGATAATCGCCCGGTGGAGTGGCGGTCGAAAAAACCGGTTTTTACCAAACAGACGGATGCATTAGTAGAATGGGAATTCGTCAACCAAGCGGCTCCGCTGCGGCTGGAGGGCACGGCGCGGATGGAATTCGACGGCCGGATTGAATATCAAGTGGAATTGAGCAGCGAGGAGACAATTCGCCTGGATGACATCGTCCTGAAAATTCCCCTGGACACCACCGTCGCCAAATATGCGATGGGGATGCATCTCAAGGGCGGCCTGCGGCCTGATCAGCACAGCTGGAAATGGAATGCGGACAGAAATCAGGACAATATCTGGATCGGCGACGTCAACGCCGGATTGCAGCTGCAGCTCAAAGGGGACAACTATGAGCGGCCGCTGGTGAACATCCATTATCATCATCGCAAGATCAAACTGCCCGACGGCTGGTATAACCAGGGCAACGGCGGCTGCACTTTTCAAGAAGACGATCGCTCGCTGGCGTTGACCGCCTATAGCGGCAGGCGCCTCATCCAAGCCGGTCAAAAAGTGACCTTTATCTTTTCGTTTCTGATCACCCCTTTCAAGCCCATCAATACCGACGCGCAATGGAGTGAACGATATTATCATGCGCATCCCGCTCATCCGCTGCCGGAGGTCGACAGCATGGTCGCTTCAGGGGCCAATGTCATCAATATTCATCAAGCGATCTCTGCAAATCCCTTCATCAACTATCCTTTCTGCCGGGTGGCGGAACTGAAAAATCTGGTGGACCAGGCCCATGCCAAAAAGGCGTTGTTGAAAATCTATTACACGGTTCGTGAGATGTCGAACCATATTTGTGAGATGAGCGCTCTGAGAAGTCTGGGCGACGAGATTTTTGCCGATGGGCCCGGCCGGGGCGATGCCTGGCTGCAGGATTATTTGCAGGATCATTACATTCCGGCCTGGTACGACCTCTCGGTGCGCGACGCCGCCATCATCACCTCCGGCATGTCGCGCTTGCACAACTATTATCTCGAAGGATTGGATTGGTTGGCCAAGAACGTCGCCATCGATGGTCTGTATCTGGATGACGTGGCGTACGATCGGACGGTGATGAAGCGGGCGAGAAAAATTCTCGACCGCAACAGACCCAGCGCCCGCATCGATCTGCACTCGTGGAACCATTTCAACGAGGTGGCCGGGTTCGCCAATAACGCCAATCTTTACATGGAGAATTTTCCTTACATTGACCGGCTGTGGTTCGGCGAGGTTTTTGATTACGAAACGACGTCCCCTGACTATTGGCTCGTGGAAATTTCCGGAATCCCCTTTGGCCTGATGGGGGAAATGCTCGGAGACGATCGCGGCGGCAATGTGTATCGCGGCATGGTCTATGGCATGACCAACCGGTTGCCATGGTCCGGAGATCCGAGAAATTTGTGGAAGCTGTGGGATGCTTTTGGCATGCAGGGCAGCGAGATGATCGGCTATTGGGACGCACAAGCACCGGTCAAAACCAACCGGAGCGATGTTTTGGCCACAGCCTATGTGAAGAAAAAGAAAGTGCTGATCGCCCTCGCCGGCTGGAACAAAACCGCGCAGCAGGTAAAGCTGACGATCGATTGGAAAAAGCTGGGCATGGACGCCCAAAAGGCAGAGATCACGGCGCCCGCGGTGGAGAATTTTCAGGCCGCTGCCTGGTACTCGGCGACCGATACCATTCCCATCGATCCCGCAAAAGGGATGCTGTTGATTATCAAGGAGAAGTGATGAGTGTTCGAACCGAATGGCGCCGGCTGAGCGCCGCGTTGCTTATGTGGATTCCGCTGTGCTCCGCAACCGCGCAGACGGCTGCCGTGCCATGGCGATGGATTGACGCAGAAAGCCTGACCGTAGCCGGACAGGGCTGGCGGGATACCCAACTGCCCTTCGACCGGCTGCCGGCTAAAGCCGAAGCGCTGGTGCGACCGGCGGTGTGGAATCTGAGCCGCAACACCGCCGGCGTCCGCATCCGCTTTGTCAGCGATGCCACGACGCTGCAAGTGCGTTGGACGCTGCTGAATAAAAATTTGGCATTGCCGCATATGCCGGCCACCGGCGTCAGCGGCCTGGATCTGTATGTGAAACACGACGGACGATGGAGGTGGCTGGGATCCGGCAGGCCGGAAAAATTTCCCGACAATGAAGTGACGCTGTTCTCCGGCATTCCGGCGGGCAAGCGTGAGTATGTGTTGTATCTGCCGCTTTACAACGGCGCGATCAAAGTAGAGTTAGGCGTCGAACCCGGCTTTGTGCTGGAGCCCGCACCGGCTTACTCCACAGCGCCGGTGGTCTGGTACGGCACGTCGATCACGCAGGGAGGGTGCGCCTCCCGTCCCGGCATGGCGGCGAGCAACATCCTCAGCCGGAGAATGGAGCAAGAGTTCATCAATCTGGGATTTTCCGGAAACGGCCTCATGGAGCCGGAGATGGCTCATTTGCTGGCTGAACTGAACCCCTCGCTCTATGTGCTGGCCAACATGGAGAACCTCAAGGCAGAGCAGGTCTTTGAACGGGCCACCGCGTTTGTTGAAATTTTGCACGCCGCCCATCCCCAAACACCCATCCTGCTGGTGGAGCCGGTCCGCTTCAGTCACGCTTTTCTGCAGCCGAATGTCGACCGCGATATTTTACAGAAACGCACGGAACTGCGCCGGGCTTTTGAAACCCTGCTAAGAAACGGCGTCAGTGGCCTTCACTATATGTACGGCGACGCGTTGTACGGAGAGGACGGCGAGGCGGCGGTGGATGGCGTGCATGCCACTGACCTAGGCTTCCTGCGTCAGGCGGATGCTTTGGAACCTTTGCTCAGACAGCTTTTAGAAAACAGCCGCTAGTTCCTGCCGGCCTGGGTTTTGTCTCCAAACAGCTTCGCGCCGCTTTCAGCCACGAGGGCGTTGGTCGCGGCGCGAAGCGAACAATCACTTGCCCTGATAATAGTATTCCTGAAAAGTCGGCTCTTCTCCCGCCATCTTGAGAAAAACGTCCAGCGGAACCACCTCGATGTTCTTGCTCAGCTTGTCGCAGATGGACTTGACTCTGGCCACGTCGCTGGACTCGCGCACATGGACCAGAAGGAAATAAGGCAGCTTGGCGTTGATCATCGCCAGCTCTTGCAGATCCGCCACCACCTCTTCTTCCGATTTTTCCGCCGCCAGATAATAATCATAGGAGATCATCGGCCTCTTGTCGCGCACCGTAAAGGTATTGGAGGAGCGGTAGCCGTTGATAAAGCCGATGGCGTCCGGCATGCTTTTATAATACTCATCGACCAGATCCTTGGGCAGATTGTTGTCGCAGGTTTCGGTGCCGCCCTCGGAGTAATCCATGATCTCGAACACGTTGAGATCGAGTTTTTTCATGTATTCCGCCGCCCGGCGCAGTTCCTTGGGCAACCATTTTTTTGGAAACGCCTTCGGGTACATGTACGAAGAACCGGAGAGCGAGCCGATGAAAAAGTCGTTCGGCAGCGCCTGTGCGTAATAGTATTCCAGCATGACCGGCGACAGCTGCTCGAATTTCATCGTGACTTCCCAGGCATATGGGATGGAACCTCTTCCGGGTTTGAGCCAGGCGCCGATCCCCAGACCGTCGGTTTGCACCAGCGCCAGATAGATTTTTTTCTCCGGAATGTATTTTTTGCCCGCAACCAGGTTGTGATGGTTTTTGAATTTGAATCCCGAGGACACGGGGATATGGATGAGAAAGCTGGTGTTGGGCATGGTGTTGAGGCCATCCGAGATCAGCGCATAGGAGGACAACAGCGTGGTCATCTGCTCCTCCAGGTCCTTTTTGTAAGAGTGCCAGCCCCATACCGTGCCCAACGGATTCATCTCGGCAAAAAGGCCCTGGGTCATTCGATATTCCTGCGTATCCGTGGGACGGGCCGACAGATCTGAAAAGAACGCTTTTTTCATCATACCGTAATCGGCACAGGCGGGCATGAGGGCGGTGCCGTGCACACCTCCCAGCCAGGAGATGACCTCGCGGGAGCACCGGCTCCAGTATTTCTCCTTGGCCCAGGTATAGATCTCATAATCCGATTGTCCGGTGAACCGGCCGCGGTAATCGTCAATCTCGGTTAATCCCATCTGTTTCGCCAGCGGCACCAATTCTTCGCTGACCACGATGGCGTTCTCCAAGCCGGCCAGCGTGTAGGCCACGATCAAAGAGGTGCGCACGTTTTTATCCCAGACGACGTAGCCTTTGATGTGCTCCTTAAAAGTAGTCAATCCCTGTTCCAGCGAAGTCAGAGAGGTGAAGGAAAAATTTCTCTGCGTCTCGAGGTAGTTGGCCAGATCGGTCGTATAATTGAACGGATATTGCGGGCCGAAGGTGAAATAGAGCAGGGGCTTGTTCTGATTGACCACGCCCTGCAGAGAAATCCAACAGGCCTGTTCCGGCAGCTTGGAGTGAATATCCCAGTCATCCACCATGGCAAACAGATAGGCGTTGTCGGCATCGTACCGTTTGAACACATATTTGGTTTCCGGCCCTTTCTGGCGGGTGGAGCGCTCAAGCGTGCAGGTCAGCAGATCCTTGTTCGGCGACAGCTCGTAGCGGTAGATCATCTCGCCCCGTTTTTTTCCCTGGGAGGCGAAATAGTCGTACGCCTGCACGACTTGCAATGATCCGTCTTTTTCCCAGTTGGCCCGGATTTCTTTTGCGCCGCCCTGCGGCAGGCGGATGCCCATGTGAATGTTGGTGGAAAAAGTGCCGTCGATGATTTCGTTTTTATTGGCTTTTCCATCCGTGGTAAAGATCAGCTTTTCTTCATATTTTCTTTTGGGCCCCATCTTGGTGATGATCACCGCATCCTTTTTGTTCACCGTGATGTCCAGCGTCATTTCCGCATAGTAGTCCAGAAACGAGCTTTTGCTTCTGATCATCTTCCATTTGCCGTTCATATCCATGTTCTGAGCAAAAAGGGTTGCCGCTCCGAGCAGAGACAGCAGCATGGCTTTGATGAGCGTTTTCATACCTTCTCCCAAACCGGTTTGGCATTAGTTGCTTTTTTGATCTGCAAACAATATAGAAAAAATAAAGACGATTGCAAAGAGTTTCTCTGCTCAAGGCTCGCGGAGCCGGGTTCAACAAAAACAGGAAAGGGATTGTGTTTTCATGGCCGATTGCGTATTTTTTCACCAGAGCCAGCCCGGCCTGACGCGGGCGGAGAATCCGGGTCCCGCTCGACGGGATGCGGGAGCAAGCGTTCAAACACAGCTAAAAATCGCGGAGGTGTACACATGGCCCAGTCATCATCGCCCAGCCGCCGGACGTTCATCAAAACGTCGGCGCTGCATGCCATCGGAATCGGCCTTGCCGCCGCCTCTTCGGCGCGGCCGCACAGCCGATCCCTGCAGTCCCATAGCGCCGGCCGGGTTCAAGCGGACGGCCTTTCTCCTGCCTTTATACCCGTGCGGGCCGCCAGCTGGTGGTGCGAGCTGGAGGATCTGCTCTGGCCGCAGAAAAAAATCATCGACCGGATTCAACGCCGGGCGAAGGCCTTTGCCCACGCCCGCATCGACACCGCCATCAATTTTGGTTTTCACATTCGCTTTGACTTTGCCGATTATTTCGACCGGCTGCACGGTTATTACGCGGATGTCTGCGAAGCGTTGCACCGATACGATATCAAATTCATGGACCATTATTCCTGCAATCATGTGGAGCGGCCCCGCGGGAAAGACGAGCTGATCCAACTGCATAAAAACCAGCGCCATCACGTCCTGCTGTTTCACGATCCCCTGGCAGCGGATCATGCCCAGTACGAAGGCCATCTTTTCAACGATCTGTGTCAAGTGGATCTGCGCAGCGGAGGCAGGGGCTATGCGAAGCAGTATCAGATGGAGGCTTTTTGTCACAATAATCCCGCTTTCTGGGATATGCATCAAAAATATCTGCAACGGTTACTGCGGGAGGTGCCCCTGGACGGCATCGAGGTGGATGATATGTGCGATTATGCGGGTCTGGTGGTCTGCGGCTGCCGCTATTGCCGCGAGCGCTTTCAGCAAGAATACGGGCGCGATCTGCCTCCACTCGAGGACGCCGCATTCTGGGGCGACACCAGCAGCCCGGATGAGCGGTCCTGGGGTAATTATGAAAATCCCGCTTTTCGAGAATGGATCCAAATGAAAGCGGTCTCGGTGGCCGATCATCTGCGACGGGTAAAGGAGACGGTGGGCGACAAACCGTTGATGACCTGTTGCTCCTCCTCCGGTCCGATGCTGCTCAACGCGCTGGCGCTCAATCTGGAACGGATGTCGCCCTGGCTTGACTTTTTTATGCTCGAGAACTGCGGCATCAATGTGAACAGCGTCGAATGGGTGCGAATGGATGCGGAGGCGCTGCATCAGAAGGACATCGCCGGCAAAAAAAATTATGCGCCGGCCATGGCGCTCAGCTATACGATTTATGAAAAGGGCGCGTATCTGGGTTGGTGTCTCAGCCGTTTCTGGGGCGTGGCAAACTGGAGCAGCACCCTGAATCAAAGGCTCGAGGAAGATCCGGCGGACAGGGCGGAGATCGAGAATCTAGTCGGCCGGTACAACAACTGGGAAATCGATCACAGTAACTGGAACTATCGCGACGGCGTCGATCTGGTGGAGGTCCGGCTGGTGAACAGCCGTTATTGTCGCGAGAACGGATGGCGACGGCAAGACGGTCAGGAACAGTGGGATCAGGCGGCGGCCTGGTCTGCGTTCCTGGTGAAGGCGAATATCGGCTACCGGTTTGTCCGTTGCGAGGAATTGGCTGATCCGGTCGCTCTGTGCAGCGAGTCCACCCCTCTGATTCTCGACAGCCTTGGCTGCGTCTCCGACGCGCAATGGCAGGCGATAAAAACGTTTCTTTCCCGCGGCGGCATGGTCTGGCTCAGGTTGCCGTTTGGTACCCATGATGAAAGAGGGTATAAAAGAAAAACTCCCTTGTCGGATGTTCTGCTCACTGCGCGCTACAAGAATCTCATTCTCATTCCGCCGGCGGGTGCGAGCAATCCAGTGGATGATTTGGTGGAGCGGAAAGCGTTTCGTCCGGTGCTGCAACAGGTCGACGGAGACCGGTCATGGGCGGCCCGGATCAGATTTTACCGAAATCAACCGGTCATTCATCTTTTAAACACTGGACTGATCGCCGTACCTCATCCTGACATTAACGACGGAGCAGGCGTTCCCGTTCTCAAGGACGTCGATGCACTGGCCGGCACGGGCGTGGTCACCTATCGTATTGACACGGAAAAATTTCCGCTGTCCGCCCTGCTCCTCAAGAGCCCGGAAATCGACGGCGAACGCAAGGTCGACATCCGTCGGAGCCGAGATCATCAGGCCATCGTTCACATTGATTTGACCGGGGTGAAAATGTATGCGGTAATGCAACCCGGGCCATAGATTTTTTGCAATCAAGGCATCGTTTGCTTTGCAGCGTTTGCCCATAGAGGTACGTTGGGAACGTGGCTGTACGAGGAAAAAAACGACGAGGGGTGGTGCGATCCATAAAAAACACCGCCGGCCGGCAGAGTACGGTGAAAATCGGCCAGCCGCGAAACGGCAGAGCGTAGCGCAAGCGCCATGGTTTCACCCTTTCTATCCTGCTGATAATCGCTATAGAGCTGGATGTTGTTGCTGCAGAATTTGCGATCGCCCAGGTTTATGTGGAAATATCGGTCTATCAATTTCGATCAGTCGCTTGCCACGCGCCTTAGAGCTTGTTTGAAAACAGAGCATTTGGTTGCTGAATCAAATTCCTTATCGGTTTATATCATCCTTCTCGGCGACTCTGTGCCTCTGTGAGAAATATTAAATGAATGAACTGTTAGACAAAAGATTACTCCTCACAGAGGCATGAAAGCGTAGAGTTCTTGAGGCTTTTTCCGGTGTTTTGCCTCCAGGTACAATCAAATTTCCGCGCAAAAAAAAACCCTGCCAAAAGGCAGGGTTTTTGTCACAAAATGTTTCCGCGTTTAGCGGACGACGGTGACGTTCGATGCGTTGAGGCCCTTGGGGCCCTTTTCGATTTCGAACTCTACCTTGTCGCCCTCATTCAAAGACTTGTATCCATCTGATTTGATGGCATTGAAATGAACGAAAACATCTTCGCCTTGTTCACGGGTAATAAAGCCAAAGCCTTTTGCCGCGTTGAACCATTTAACCGTTCCTCTTTCCATGGAACATTTCCCTTCTTCTACTTGTAACGACCCGGCTCAACCGCCGGGCGAGGTGTACGCCAACGAGTCTATCTGGATGATGGCCTTCCGCCCTTGAAGGGATTCGTACGGTTCATCAGCAGCATTAAGACATACGGTGTACTGTAGCTAATATATTAATATACGAAAAAAATGGATCAAATCCAAATAAAATCGTTGCTTTTTTCATAAAACATACAAACGTTGCGGCACGTTCCTGTATCGATCTACTGCGGGCTCGGCCTGGTTGTCCTCTTTTCCAGTGGGTGCGGTCATTCAAATTCCAATCGATAGGTCTCGATGGCGTGGCGGCCGATGTCGATGAGCAGCTTGCCGTCCGCCACAGCGACGGGCTTGCCCTCGCGCTCGAGCAGATTGGTGTGCTGGGCTGAGCGGATGGGTTTGGCAAAGGTAATGGTCACCTGTACGTCCTGACCATCAGTCTCGTAGCAGCGCAGCACCACCCCTTTACCTTTTTCGGCTTTTTTAACCACCGACACGATGACGTTGGGCTCGGAAACGGAAATAAACGATGCGGAATCCGGCCTTGTGCCGGCCCCTGCGCCGGCGCAAACCACCTGAAGCGGCGCATTGTGCTCCATCCCCCGTCGCGTGGCCTCGTGCTTGACCAATGCGCCCGAATGGGGGGTGATGGAAAACCGGTAGACATGTTCGCCGGGCTGGGTGAAAAAGAGATTCGCGTCCCCGCAGCTGAAAACAGATCGCAGCAGAATGGGCTGGATGACAAAATCGCTCTCCAGCAGAATCGGATCGGTTAGAGCAACCCGGGTAAACGGTGTGTAGGCGCCGCCCCAAAACATGTGAAAGGTGTCTGGTGGAGCGATGCCGCGGATGACGCGGGCATCGCGAAAGCGTTCATCCCGCCGGTCTTTTAGATCAAAAGGCGTCACTTCGGTGGCCAGGGTGATGCCCATCTCGTCGTTGGATAGATCGATCCAGTTGTTGGCCGCCCGGACCGTGGGGTGGCACGCCTTGGCCGCCGGATTTTCTTTACCATACTCTACATCGCCGAACGGCACTTCGTAGGTCACACGGGCGTTATTCAGCTGAAACGGAAAAGCGGCGTTGACCTGGATCGCTTTTTCTCCATTCCAGTTCAACCGGGTCTCCAGATCGATTCTAGGCAGACCGGCGTAGAGCGAGATCGTCTGAACCGTCGGGCTGTTCAATAGGGTTCCCTCGATACGGAACGTCGTCCGCACAGGGCCGTGATCCGTGAGGGTGATCTTGACCGGTTTTTCCTCCATGCGCCAGCACTTTTCCGTGAACTCTTCCGCCTCATCCACTCCGAGATTTTCCATGGCCACCAATTCATGGGCGCGATAGATATTCCCCTTGATCCATTCGCATTGGTTCTGTTTGTCGTAGATCGAGGCGATGCCGCCGGTACGCGGATCGATCTTTACTCTGTAAAACCGGTTCTCGATTTCGTTTTCGGCGATTTTGAAAGTGGGGTGTATGGACTCTTTGCCCCGGCTGAGATAAAAAGTGGTGTAACCGAGAGCCGGCGCCGCTGCTTCAAAAATGGTCTGGATGCGCGCGATCGATCCGTCGCTATGGCGGGCGAGGACGGTGAACTGCGCCGGCACGGTCCGGCCGCTGCCGTCCACCAGCCTGGGCTCTCGCAGGCCGGGCTCGGAGATCGATACGATAGGATCGACGATATCCCGTCGCGGCCAGGTCAGGCTGTTGAAAACCACCAGCGGGATTCCGCGATTCCGAAAAGAGACGGCGCCGGCTAGAGCGGTCAGGGCGTCGCGGTTGACCTCATCGGCCAAACGGTAAGCCTCGCGGGCTCTGGACAGTTTCACCGCATCGCTGATAGCGCCGTTGGTTCCGCCCCAGTTGTGTTCATGCACCCACAGTCTTCCCTTCCAGACATGGTCGATGGCCTGGACAGGATAGTCGTGGCTCGCATCCAGCCCATCCAGAAAGGTGGAAAATTTTTCTGCGCTCAGAATGAGATGCTCTGTTTTACGGGAGAGCATGAAAGCGTCGTTTTCAACCGATTGCGTGCCGTTCCACCAGCACGGCAGTTCTCCCTGCAGGGTTTGCAGCTCACCGCGTCCCTGCTGCAGCGCGGCTTCGACCGCCTGGGCATAGGGGCCGACATGGGCCAGTTCCACCTGCGGATAGCCGTATAGTTGGTTCCACTGGCCGGCGTTTTGCGCGACACGGGCGTCCGGGATGGTGCAATCCGATCCATCGGCCATCATGATCACCGGCGGCAGATTCCATTGCTGGTTGTGCCATGACTCGTTTCTGATAAAGTGCTGAAACTCTTTGGCCGCGGTCAAAAAATCCGCTGTGCGCAGAATGTGGCCGGCGCCGTACCCCTGCGGACAACTGGTCACCAGGATTTTGGATCCATCCGGCGCCTGCCAGCGGAACAGATTGGGCCCCACATAGCCGGTGACGTTGAGGTTGTTCTCCCAGCGATAGAGCACCTTCCAGATGACAAACTGGTCGATTCCGCTTTTAGCCAGAATCTGCGGCATTTGCAGCGTGTGGCCTGGTTCGTCGACATTCCAGGCCATCCTGGCATCATAATTAAAATGGTTCTGCAGCCAAAGTTTACCGTAATAGATGTTGCGGATCAAACCTTCGCCGCCGAGCAAAAGCTCGCTGGGCCCGAAATAAAAACCGCCGCACTCGAGAACGCCGTTGCGCAGCAGATCGCCCACCTCGGCGTACCGTTGCGGATTGCGGCGTAAATACTCTTCCAATACAAACACATCCTCTTCGGAAAATTTGAAATCCGGCATGGTGCTGAGGATGTCGATGGATTGACTGATGGCCTGACAATTGAGGTTGGTGCAGGCCTCCGGCGTGTCCGGCCAGCAGAGATCGGCGTGCGAGTGCGGGACGACGAAAACCTTCAGATCGGCATAGTCGTGGGATGCCCGGCGGTCCTGGGCGATCTCCAAAGTTCTGTGCCCGTGGGAGGTGGAGATCTTTAATCGCGCCGACAATCGCGAGCCAACCACTTGTAGATCAGCGTTGGACGGCACGACCAGCCAGGCCGACGTGTCCGCGGGGATGGAGGGGATGGTGATTCGGGCTGCTTGGCGGCCCGGCTCAGCCAACACCTGCAACGTGGCGGGACCGGATGGCTTGTTGGAAACATTGTACGCCATCAACGAGAACAAATCCGCTACCGTATGGTTATCTATTTTTTTCGAAACGGGCGAAACCATGGGCTCAAGAACAAACAGCTGATCATCCACGGCATAAAGAGATTCCAGCCGGGCGTAAAGCCACCAGCTTCCGCCCGCCTGATCCACCTTGGCCAGAAGCAGGTTGTCCCCTTTGTGCAGCTGGACCTGAATATGATCCGCATCAGGCCCGCCGGCCCGCACATCAGGATACTGATAGATCTCTTGGCCGTTGAGCCACAGCTTGAGACGGTCGTTGCTGCCGGTCTTGAGCAGCGCGTGGGTTTTCTCCTCGCAGCGAATAATTGCAGCCGCATAGGCGACGGTGTTTTGATTGGGCGATAGATAGCGGACGAAATCGAGTTTGCCGGAGACATCCGCAACGACCGCTTGCCAGGCCACAGAGCCTTGTGGAGTCGCTGCGCTGGCATGGGAAAGTCCGACGACTGGGTGGATCGCCGCTTCTCCGCCCGACTGGATGAGAAAATCGGTCGCCATGCCGGCCCCCGGTTCGTTGGGAAACGGTCCACAGATCAGCCAATCGCGAATAAAAGCATTGGATTGAAATGGAGTGACCGGCTGCGCGAGGGCGGTTGCGCAAATCGCCGGCAGTAATGCCAGGAGAGTCAAAAGGCATGCTTTTTTCATCATTTCCACCTTGATTTGTGAATGGGGCAGTCAAATTTCTTGATGTCGTTTTGCAGCTCTTTACAAAGTTTGGCAAAAGCAAAATCAGACCTGGCCGCTGTAAAAACCACCTGACCATTGTGTTCTCGCGCAGGGATGAGAGCTGTGAAATTAGTTTTTTGGTGCACTATGGCTTTGCTGCGGTTCACCCTGAAAGTGCAGTCTTTCGCCGGGTTGGGTGTTGATCTCGGCCACTCCGCGCTGGTTTAATTCCAGCGTGTGAAAAGCTGATTCTGCGTCGCGCCGCATTTGCAAGCGCGGCCAGGGGCTGGCCAGGCGCAAGGGTCCGCCGTAGAGCGAGTGCACCTGTAAACTTTTAAGCGCTTCCGCACTGCCGGCGGCGCTGATCAAAAAGCCGCCCTGGCTGCGCAGGTTCGTGAATCCGGCACGCGTGCCGGCCCCCAGCGCTGGAAAAATGCGGATCACGTCGTCCACGCTCTGCAGCAACAGTTCAGAGACCGCCATGCCGGCGCCGAACTGCTCGGTATAATGGCCGAAATTGTTGAAGCGTTGAGGCTGCTGCAACCGGTTCAGCGACAGGGTTCCGTTGCTGCGCAACCTGGCCACCATTTCGTTCCTCAGCCACTCCTGCGTTCCCGCCATGCTCAGTCTGGCGCGGGCGATGGCCAGCATGAAGGTGGCGTTGTTGCCGTTCCATTGTAGCTGATCGATGGTGCGTGCAAAGAGCTGCTTTTGCCGTTCCTCAGACCACCAGGTCACTTCATCGCCAGGAAAAACCGGCGTAGCAGGAACCGGGATGTTGTAGGTGATCGCCGGCGCGCCCTCCACATCCACGACGATGGCCGGTTCATCGCTGGAGAGCGGATAATCCGGCAGCCTCTGCAGCGCGGTTTTAAATCTTGTCACCAAAGGCTCATCCCGGCCGAGCAGTCCGGCGGCTTTTATTGCAGCGCGAAGGATAGAGCGGATCAGCGCGATGTCAAAGCTGCAGTTGTAATTGCGCTCGAGATGCCGGGTCCATCCCCAATGCTCGGGAGAAACGGAAGGCCCGAGGCGGACCGGCGCCGTGCCCTGGCAGCGTTCGATAAACCCGGCGTAGAACAGCGCCACATCCCGAATCGCCGGATAGACCAGGGATTGCAATCGTTTTGGGTCCGGGTCATATTTATATCGCCACCACAAGGGCTGCACGCTAAAGCCGTTCACGCCCAGGGTCAGTCCCCAGGTATGGTGCAGGTATTGCCGTCCATTGTTGCTTTTGCACGTTTTCGGATTCGGCGGCTCGTACGCGTACAACACATGCGGATAATAAGCGCCGTCCAATCCATAAACCTGCTCAGCCAGCCAGGTGGCGCGCGGCAAATAGTCTAAGATCAGGCGGTCATAGGGCTCGGCCAGTTCCGGGTGGTTGGCCGCATAAGCGGTCCAAAAAGTTTGCTGCAGATTGTAATTGGTGTGATAATCGCCGTGCCAGGCGGGCGTGTCGTTGATGAGCCCGGCGAACAATCCCACGGACTGAACGCCGGGTTTGCTGAAACAGCGCAGATAATAGATCGAGCGATACCAGGCGGCCTGCAGCACAGGATCGCTGATTTCGATGCCGCTTTTTTCCCAGAACTGCCGCCAGACCATTTCATGCCGGTTGATCAGCTTTTGCGGCCGCAGTGCAGCGGAGACCAGGGCCATTGCATCACCGAGCGGGTCGGCGGATTCGCGGGAGGTGACGACCGCGATGTGGGACCATGAATCGTTCTGCTTGACCGCCACGGCGAACTGCATGCCCGGCCAGTCAAGATCGCCTGGAATGGTCTGGCGCAACCAGTGGATGCTGTCGAGAACCCCTGTCTCTGCCGCAGGCAGGCCGGCGGAGGCGATGGCCTGCAGCTGAGGAAGGGCTTTCGTTTTAACGAGAAAGACGTTCTGCTGAGCCAGGCAGCGGATTTCAGCCCAGGGGCGTTTGCCTGTCATGGGCAGTATGCACGCTTTGGCGGAACGAAGATCGAGTTCACCACGGGCGGCTGCGGCAAGCGGTTGCTTTTGGCTCGTCCACACAATGCGCGCGCACTGGCGCGGACAGGGATTGGCGGCGGCGCTGTAGCTGTCCGGCCCTTGCCAGGTCATGCCCTCAGGCAGAACAAAGCCGCGGTTGTTGTCCTTGAGCGGAAAGGCGGTGTCGGAGGCAGCCAGCTTGTGAATCAGATCGATGGTGGGCAGCGGCGGATCGAGCCGGGTGTCGATGCGGGCGTCCCAGACGTCGTTCTTGGTCAGACTCATGACCAGGCCGTCCTTTTCCTGGTACACCAGGGCGTTGAGGTCGCCGTTGCCGATGATGAGCGATCCATCAAGAAGGTCCTTGAGATCGTTCACCCGCACGGCGGCATCGGCCAATGCCTCTGGGTAGGGAATTTTCGCCGGTGCGGCTATCAGATGCGCCATCGAAAAGATCGGCAGCAGCAATACGAAAAAAAGAATGGACCGGGAAATTTTTATCATGACGTCCTCGATCTAGACGGTTATTGGAAAATACGTATCTCGAGCCACGGAACCATAACGTTGGCATTACGGCAGGTCTTTGAGCCCTGTCTCAGGGGGCAGCAAACACGGCCATTCGCGGAGGATCACCTCCGCCACTTTTTCAGCCAGCCGTTTGTATCCTTCGGGCCGAAAATGGACATTGGCGGGCAACTGGATTTCATGCAGAATGGGCATGCAGAAAGCATGCAGATCATTGACGATGATGTTATGCGACTGAGCGAGTTGCACCGCCGCCTCGTTATAGGGGATTTCCGCACCGGCCTCTCTCCATGCGGTGTTTTCAGGCACGGGAGTGGTAGTCGCGAAAATGAGTTTGGCACCGGTGCGTTTCATTCGCTCGATGATATGGGTAAGGTTTGTTTTGTAGGTTTCCAGGTCCGCCTGCAGCGGATGGGCGGGATCAGATGAATTTTCTCCGGTGATCGGATGAACGTGTTTGATGTCATGCAGGCCGAAATTAAAATGGATGAGATCCCATTGGACTTTGCCCAGCCATTCGTCGATTTTTTCAACTCCGCGGGTGCTGCCCTGGCAGTTTTCGTCCGGACGGCTGACCTTGGCTTTAGCCTGCAGTTTCTCTTTTAAAAAAGGGGTATAACCAATGGAGATGGAATCGCCGAGGATCAGGATGGCCGGCAGATGGTCCTGCGCGGAAGCGGATTTGGCGAAGGGAAAAAACAGAAACGGCGCCAGCGCAGCCGTGCGTTTCATAAAGGTTCGTCGTGAGGTTTTGATCATTCCAGTGAGCTCATGAAAGTAGTTGCTTCAGCCGTTGCAGATGATCCCGGTAGACCGCTCTGGGCAGGCAATCCTTGTCCGCGCAGACGGCGGCGGCATGGCCCACCACTTCGCCCATCATGCCGCAGGTGCGCATGACTCTGACCGGTCCCAGGGCGAGATAATCGGTGCTGATGTTGCGTCCGGCCATGAACAGATTGACGATGTTGCGGCTGTAGAGGCAGCGGTAGGGAATGCCCCACCAGGGATCGCTGTGTCGTGGGCGTCTTTTGTCTTTAATGCTCTCCCAGTTGTCGGCGATAAAGGGATCATGGGGATATTTTCGATTATAGTCCTGGTGAGGGATATGGCGGTCGAGATACCAGCTGACCGGGACAAAGCCGTCCGCAAATTCCCTTCGGTTCACGATATCCTCGGCGGTGAGCACATAGTCGCCGGTCAGTCTGCGGGATTCGCGGGTACCTCCGATGGCGGCCACTCCGGTCAGCCGGACGTTTACATACATTTGCGATTTTTCTTTGTTTTTTACCGCGTTCCAGGCGCCGAACACCGCGCGCAGGTTCCAATCGCGAATGTATTCGAGATCGTCGATCGGGTGACGGTAGAATCCGCTCTCCCATAGCCAGGAGCCCCAGAGATCCGCCTGATGCAAAGGAAAATCATCCATGGAGAGATCAAGCGCCCAGGGCGTTTCGGGGAAAGCCTGCGGAGCGTCTGTCCAGGTCCATTGCCATTTATTGGTCATTCCCATTAAAGGGGTTTCTCTGCGAGGTTGCCCATTCGCGAAAGTACCGGCGCCGATCACCCATTCGGCGCCGGCCAGTGCGCCCAGTGTGGCGTGACCGGTGCAATCGGCGAATAGTCGGCCGGTGATCAGCGTTTGTGAACCGGCATGGGTATCGAGCATCCACACACCGGTCAGGCGATCGCCATCTGTTTTCGCGGCGCACACATGATGGCCCAAAAACAGGTGGATATTTTTCTCTGCTCGCAGCACCTGCTCATAATGCGAATCATCCGCTTCCACTGCCAGCCGGGATTCCACATTCTGATCGAACTGCAGCTCACGGACCATTCTGCCGAGATGCCGGTAGGGTCCGTTCTCCGGCATCAGGCCTCGCGGCGGCACGTGTATCTCACTGGACGCATTGCCTCCCAGCACCGGCCGATTCTGCACCAGCGCCACTTTTAGGCCCATTCGGCCGGCGGACAGGGCAGCGGCCATGCCGGCATAGCCGCCGCCTGCCACGATCAGGTCGAAATTATGGATCGCTCGGTTCGAGGAAGACTCTTTGAAAGACACGGGCCGTTGGGTAGGGGGAGCCGCCGTCAGGTCTTGAGTGAAATAGATGGCCTCGCAGCGGCCGTTGAAACCTGTCAGATCGTGCAAAGCAAGTGTGATCTCCGGCCTGCTGATCTCCACGATTCCGCCGTCCTGCCAGTGCCATCCGCTGCCGCCGGCGCCGAACGTGGTTTTAAGCGGGATTTTGTCGATGAGCAGTTGAAACCTTCCTGGCGCACCGGGAGCCTTCCAGCGGGCCACCCAATCCATGGTGCGCACCCATACACGCCATTTACCCGTGTGCGGGAAGCGGACCAGACTCGTGGCATCCGCCACCGGAACACCCAGGCCATGGGCCATCAGATAGGGCGCACCCATGGTGTCGATGAATTGAGTGTCCAGCAACCACCCGCCGGCCTGATCAAAACCGGCCGCTGCCACCATCAGGCCGGCGGAGGTTGGATTCTCGCTGGCAGCGAGAGCCAGGCGCCATCCGGAGACGGCCAAAATGGATTTCAGCATTTCGCGGCGACTGAGGCTTAGCACTTTCATGCGGGTTTTCAGGTAGAATGGCACTCAACATTTAATCTATAGAACCTACAGAATCCATGGCCGGATTTCGCGTCGCCGCAACCGTTCTGCCGCCCGGATTTCAGAAAAGGGTTCAGACCTTTTCCGGAACCACAAAGGGTTCGCGGTAATCCCGTTTCAGCATCACATTCGCTTCATCGTCATCGATCACCCGTTCCGCCTGTGGATCCCAATCCAGAGAACGGCCCAGTCGCGCGGACATGTTGGCCAAATGCATCAGGGTGCAGCTGTAATGGCCGTCTTGAACCGAGCCGCGATCAGCCAGCAGCGAAGGATCGTTGGCGCGAATGGCGTCGATGAATCGCTGATAGTGATCCAAATCCGCATGGTTGGTTGCTTGTGCCGACGGGCCGGGCTCGCGTTTTTTTCCGAGAAAGGTTTTGAACCAGCCGGAGTGTATCACCATATACCCTTCTGAGCCGTAAAAGAGGTTGCCGATTACATTGGCATCGCTGGTCATATAGCCGGTGGCCTGGTCGTCCACAAAGCTCGAGGCCAGATCGCCCTCGTTATTGGTGATCCAATGCCTGACCTCAAACTGAAGCATTTTCTTTTTGTCGCCTCCCTGGGTTTCCGCGGGAAACTCAAAGACGGCGATCTGGCTGTTCGGCGTGGTCTGCGCATCGTTGAACATAAAATGTCCACCAAGCGACATCACCTTGGTGGGCATCTCTACGCCAAGGCCCCATCGGGCGATGTCCATCTCGTGAATACCCTGATTGCCAATGTCGCCGTTGCCGTAATTTTCATTCCAGTGCCAGTTGTAATGAAAGCGGTTTGGATTGAAAGGACGGAGCTGCGCCGGGCCCTGCCACAGGTCATAGTCGACTTTATTCAGGTAGGCCTCGGTAAAGGGGGGCTTGGCGTCGCCTTCAGGGGTGAATCGAAACACTTGCCCCTCCTGCATGGGGCCATCCGGATACTCGCCGATGGTGTTGCGCCATTTATAGCATAATCCCTTGGCCAGATACACTTCACCGATGACGCCCTCGCGCAACAGCTGGATGGCCGCCCGGCAACTGTCGGAGTTTCGGCTCTCGGTGCCGTGGTGAATGATGGTGTGATAGGTTTGGGCGGCCTCGATCAATTTCCGGCCTTCAAAGATGTTGTGGGAAAAGGGCTTTTCGAGGTGTGCGTGTTTTCCCGCCTGGGCCGCCCAGATGCCGGCCAGCGCATGCCAGTGATTGGGGGTGGCTACGCTGATGGCGTCGATGTCTTTGCGGTCCAATAATTTTCTGATATCCTGAAACGTTTTCGGCTTGGGATAGCCGTTGGTGGTGAGATAGTTCACCCGTTCATCAAAGAGATTGGCATCTACATCGCAGAGCGCCGCCACTTCAACATTTTTCAGCTGAGGGTATTTTTTGATATGGCTGTTGAATCCATGGCCGCGAATGCCGACGATGCCGACGCGCACCCGGTCATTGGCGCCAGCCCAGGACTGGGACGTGCCCCAGAGGCTGAGGCCGGTCACTAACCCCGCCGTGTTCCGGCCTGCGGCTTTGATGAATTTTCGTCTGGTTACCGGTGTGTTTTGATCCATACGCACTCACCTTCTGTAATGAACGATTGCTCATTAACGGCCGGCTTCGGCCGGTGGATTTCATTCCAGGGGAAAACGTGCTGCAGGTCCGGTTTCTACACCGGGCGCAAAAACAGTTTCTCCAGTTTTCTCAGGTAGATTGGGCACTCTTTGAAAGGATCCCCCTTGCCTTCATACTCGAGCGTCACCCACCCTTTGTAGCCGGCGTCGAGGATGATATCCCGGAACCGGGACAGGTCGGCGAGCACTTTGTTTTCTCCCCTGAAAACCTCGATTTTGATCTGTACGTTCACCGCCAGAGGGGCGACGATCTTGAGATCATCGTAGGGGTTGCGTCTAAAGTTGCCGGTGTCGAGGTTGACGCCGAAATAGGGATGTTTTCCCACCAAATTGCAGATGGCCAGCAGATCTTCCGGAAACGCGGTGATGCCGCCGTGATTTTCCAACCCAACCACCACGCCCTGTTTTTCGGCATGGTCGAGCACCTGTTTGACCGACTCGGCGACCCAGCCGATGACCTCCTCTTTTTGCGAGTCTTTGGGCGCGTTACCGGCGAAAATTCTCACATGCGGAGCCCAGAGATCCGCGGCATAGTCGATCCATTTTTTCACCGCTTCGATCTCCTGATCCCGTTCCGGGCCCGCGGGTTTGCAAAAGTCATTGCGAATGGCGGTTCCGGAAATGGTGAGCCCGTTGTGAAAGGCGTGATTGCGGAGCCGGCGAAGGTAGGCGGAGTCAAAATCCTTGGCGAAATAATAGGAGGTCAGCTCCACGCCATCCAGATCCATCTCTGCGCACCAGTCGATGAATTTGAACAAATTATAATCGGTTTTGGTCAACGCCTCTCTGACCGAATAGGCCGCCAGAGCGATGCGAATGTTTGTTGGTTTTTTTTTCGTCGCCGATTGGGCGGCCGGCGCCAGACCCAGCAGACTCGCTGCGCCGGTGGCGGCCAGTCCGGATGCAAGAAAACTTCTTCGTTTCATTCTATTCTTCCTCCGTTTATTCCAACCGTATATTAGCCAACGACGAACTTAAAGTCAAGAAGTATCGTCGGGTCTTGCGTCCTGTTCAGGACAGGCGGCGAAGATAAAAAAACTTGACAAATGATGGCAAAATGGCTTACTTTTCATTGTCGGTCCATATGCGTTCTGCACAACGGGCGCAGGATGGGCGAGTCTGGCTGTTTGCGCGCCACATAAATAAATTTGAAAAGGAGTGACAGTGAAACGATTCATGCCATGGACTTTTTTATGGCTGGTGCTGGCCGGCGCCGGATGGGCGCAGGATGAGAATCGGCCGCAGCGCATCGTATTGAGTTGGGAACGCGATCCAGCCACCAGCCAATCCGTGAGCTGGCGAACGATCCGTGAGTTGGATAACGCCGCCGGCCAGGTGGTAAGAGTGAAAGGCTGGGCGCGCAGTTTTGACGATTCCGCCAAAACCGTTAGGGCCCGGGCAGCCCGGATTACCACTCAGGCGGGTGCTGCGTATACCCATTACAACGTGCTGTTTGACGGACTGGAGCCCGGCGTTCGCTATGCCTATCGCGTCGGTTGCGAGGAGCACTGGAGCGAGTGGAATCTCTTCCGTACCGCCGGCGCTGATTCCGAGGCCTTTTCGTTCTTTTATCTCGGCGATGTGCAAAACGACATTTTTTCCGATGTGTCCCCCTTGCTCCGCGCCATGTACGCCGATGCGCCGCAAAGCCGGTTCATCGCATTCGCCGGCGACCTGGTGAACCGGGGCGCAGAGGACGCCAACTGGGCCGAGTTCTTTGACGCCTTTGGTCCTATTATCCGCATGACGCCGCTGATCGCCGCTGCGGGAAACCACGACACCAACAAAGAGATGCTGGACGACCGGGGCAATCGCAAGGTCGATCCCCTGTATCTGGCTCATTTCGCCTTTCCCCAGGCCGGGCCGGACGCGGATCAGTTCAAAGAGACCGCCTACACGCTGGACTATCAATGCGCGCGCATGATCGTGCTCAATTCAAACGCCTATAACGACGACCGCCAGGTTCGCTGGCTCGAGTCGGTGTTAGCCGCTCCGCGCAAGCCATGGACCATCGTCCTGTTTCATCATCCGGTCTATTCAACCGGCAGCGAGCGCGACAACAAAGAGCTGCGCGCCACGCTGGCGCCGCTGTTTGAAAAATACGGCGTGGACCTGGTGCTGCAAGGCCATGACCATTATTACGGCCGCACCGGAAAAATTTTTCAGGAGCAGATCGCGGCCGCCGATGCCGTCGCGCCGGTCTATGCGGTGTCGATCAGCGGCCCCAAGATGTATAAACAGAATCAGACCTTCACCCCTCTCATGCGACGCATGATCGGAGAAACCCAGCTCTATCAGATCCTCACCCTCAGCCCGCGCTATTTGACCTATGTGTGCAAAAGTATGGCGGGCGAGGTGAAAGACGGTTTTACCCTGGTGAAGCAGGACAAAGGCACGGTGCTGGTGGAAAAATTTCTGCCATCAGCCAGATGCTTCTGCCCGGGGCGGTGATGGTTTGCCCGGGTTCCTGATTGTGGTGAAAGAGGCGTTTTTCTGATTATGGGAGAATATTCTATGACGGTAGCGCTTTTTTTATTCGGCCTCATTCTGCTCTGGGGCGGCTCTGAGGTGGTCACACGCAACATCACTCCCCTGGCCAAGGCGTTTGGCGTTCGTGAGCTGATCGTCACCATTCTCGGCGTCAGCGTTCTTTCCAGCCTGCCTGAGCTGACGGTCTCCACTTTTGCGATTTTGCGGGGAGCCGGCGATGTCGCGGTGGGCAATGTCATCGGATCGAATTTCGTCACTCTGACGTTTGTGACCGCGGTCTGCGCCCTGGTGCGGCCCATCGATATCCACCGGGATGTCCAGGAGAGGGAATCAAGCTGGATGGTGCTCTCCTCCGCCCTGGTTTTGCTGCTTTCCATGGATGGTCTGCTGGCCCGGTCCGACGGTATGATCCTGTTGTCGGTGTACTTGCCCTATCTGTTCAACGTGATTCGCTCTGCACGAACGCAGGCGAGTAGCGGGGAGGCCGTGGTTGACGACCGCGGACGGATGATCTGGCGATCAGGCCTGTTCATCGCTTTGGGCGTGGCCGGCGTCATCGTCGGCGCCAAATTGGCCCTGGATTCGGGAACAGTGATCGGCGAGAACGCCGGCATACCCGCAGTGGTCATGGGCGTGGTGATTTTCGCTTTCGGCACCAGTCTGCCGGAACTGGCCATCAGCTTTTCCGCCACTTTGAAACAGAAATCGGACGTGACCATCGGAGAGGTCTATGCCTCCAATATTTTCACCCAGCTGGTGATCCTGGGCATCTGTTGTCTCATCGCCCCCATGCCGGTGGATCCGTCGCTGATCCGGTTTTCCATGCCGCTCCTGGTTTTCTCCGCGGTGGTGATTCAGCTTTTTGTCACCAGCGGCTTGAGACTGAATAGAGTGGAGGCGCTCGGACTTTTAGGTTTTTACGTGTTGTTTGTCTACAGCCAGTTCGCTGGTCTTGCGCCACTTCATCATCTCCTCGGTTTTTGACGGATCGTTCGTCATTCAAAAGGAGCTGCTATGAGTTGCACCCGTCGTGCGTTTCTTCAGAGTCTGGCCTCCGGAGCCGCCGGCCTGGCGGCGCCCCGCCATCTGTACGCATCCGAAAGAGCATCGGAAAAAAGGAACGTGCTCTTTATTGCCGTGGATGACCTGCGGCCGCAGCTCGGCTGCTATGGCCAAAGCCAAATGATATCGCCGAACATCGACCGGTTGGCTGCAGAGGGTTTGCTGTTTGAACGGGCCTATTGCCAGCAGCCGATCTGCATGGCTTCGCGCGCCAGCCTGCTGAGCGGATACCGACCGGAACACAACCGTATCTACACCTGTCAATCTTTGCACGCCCTGGCGCCTGATGCCTTGAGCTTGAATCAGCACTTTGAACAGAACGGATATGAGATATGGGCGAGCGGCAAAATCTATCATCATAGCGAGGACCATCACCACCAGTTCGGCAGCCGCTGGCAAAATCCGCAGGGGGATTGGGTGGGCCGGGGTTATCTCACGCCTGAGGCCATCGCCGCTGTCCGGGAAAATGAAAAGCGCCATGCCTCTGATCTGACAACCGCCGGCGGACGCGGGCCTGCTTTTGAAGCGCCGGAGGTGGAGGATAACGCTTATGAAGACGGCGCCATGACGGATCTGGCGTTGTCCCGGCTCGAGCATCTGGCGCACGGATCAAAACCTTTCTGGATGGCCCTTGGCTTTCACAAACCGCATCTGCCCTTTAACGCCCCGGCCAAATACTGGCGCCTGTATGATTCCCAGCGCATTCACCTGGCGGATAATCCGTTTCTTCCCCACAACGCCACCGAGTTCACGCGTTTTAATTTCAGCGAGCTGCGCAATTACGTGGGCATTCCCCAGGGCACTCAACCTCTGCCGGATGATCTCGCGCTTCAGCTGGTGCACGGCTATTACGCCTGCGTAACCTATGTGGATGCGCAGATCGGCCGGCTGCTGCAGGCGCTGGACCGCTTTAAACTGCGGGAGAAAACCATCATCGTGCTTTGGGGCGACCATGGCTGGAAGCTGGGCGAACACGGCCTGTGGGGCAAGCACACGCCATTTGAATGGGACTGCCGAGCGCCGTTGATCATCAGCGCCCCTCACCTGTCGGCAGCAGGTCAACGAACTTGGGCACTAGCCGAGTTCGTTGACATTTATCCAACCCTGTGCGATCTCTGCGGCTTAGCCAGGCCTGACCATCTGCAGGGCGACAGCCTGGCGCCGTTGTGGCAGAATCCCTCTCGACCGTGGAAGCGCGCCGCTTTCACCCAATGGCCGAAAAAGGACCGGGATGATCCGGACAAGATCATCACCGGCTATGCTATAAAAACCGATCGTTACCGCTATGTCGAATGGACGCGCGTCAATACGCTTACCATATTGGCGCGCGAGCTATACGATCACAAGACCGATCCGGATGAGAACATCAACCTGGCCGACCTGGTTGATCAGCAGCCGCTGGTGCAATCGCTCAGCCGCCTGCTCAATCACGGCGATGGGTGGCGCACTCTGCGTCCGCGACCCTGATCGGCGAATTCAGGCCTGCCTGTATGAATGGGAGGAGCATGACACCTCTGTTGGCTATTGTTCTGTTCATGTCGGCTGTCCTGCCGGACCAAAGACCGGCGTGGAATCAGATGCCGCACTCACCCGCTGACGGCACAACCATTAAAATAAATCCGCCGCCCTTTACCTGGGTGCCGCCTGAGGATTCGTTGACCTATGTGCTGGAGGTCGACGATGATTCGTCATTCAACAGCCCGGTGGTGCGGCAAAATGTATTTCATATCAACACGATCTCGCTGCATACGCCATTGGCGCCGGGTTCTTACTGCTGGCGTTATGGCATTCAGGGCGCCAACGGCGTGACCTATAGCCGTGTACGCCGGTTCATGGTCCCGGCCGATGCGCAGTTGTGGCCGCGGCCGGGACTGGATGAAATGATCAAACGCGTGCCGGCTGCACGACCGCGGCTGTTCGTTCGGCCGGAAGCACTTGCTTTTTATCGCGATCGGGCGGCTGACGGCGACCTGCAACAGGTGTTGGCCGCTATCCAACAGCAGTGCGCCGGCCACCTGAATGAGGAGCTGGTGCCGGAACCGCCCCCGGTTCTCGGCGCCGGCGCTGAACGCGGACGCAATTATGCCGCCATCATCAGAGCCACTCGTCCGCACATGGACCTGATGGAGAGCTTTGCGCTGGCCTATCTGCTCACCAAGGATCCGGTCTATGGCCTCGAGGCCAAGCGCCGGGTGCTCTATTTCTTCAGTTGGAATCCGGAGGGCACCACTTCCTGGCTGAACAACGACGAGCCGGCCATGTGGATCATGATGCGCGGCGTTCGTGCTTATGATTGGACCTATCCGCTGTTCACCGCTCAAGAGCGCAAGGCGGTGGAATCGGTAATGCGGATTCGGGCCGCCCAGTTCTATTATCATCTGCATCACCGGCAGCGGTTTCACACTAATCCGTTTGTCAGCCATTCCGGCCGCATGGTCGGCTTTCTCGGCGAAACCAGCCTGGCCTTTATCCACGAATGGCCGGAAGCGCGGGAATGGCTCGATTATGTGACGACCATCTACTGGAATATCTATCCGGCCTGGGGCAAAGAGGATGGCGGCTGGCATGAAGGGCCGGGCTATTGGTCCGCGTATATGAACTTTGCCTTGCACTTTATCACGGCGCTGAAAAATGCGACCAATGCCGATCTGATGGAAAAACCGTTTCTGCGCAACACGCCGTATTATCTGCTTTACAGCAATCCGCCCTACGCCGGAATATCGCCCTTTGGCGATGGTGAGAACAGCCCCGCGGGCACGGGCCATGGGGCGACCATGTTCGCCTTTGCCTCGCTGCTCGGCGATCCCTATCTGAAATGGTATGCCGAAACCTGCGGCGTTACGGTCCCCGCTGATATTCTCGGCGTGGTGCTCAGCAGAGACGCACCAGAGAGCAAAGCGCCGTTCGATCTGCCGCAGGCGCGCTATTTCCCTGGCGTCGGTCTCGTCTCGTTGCATACCAGCCTGGGCCGTGCTGAAGAAGATGTGCATTTCCTGATTCACAGCGATCCCTATGGTCCGGTCAGCCATGCCCACGCAGATCAGAACGCTTTCACTCTGGAAGCGTTCGGCGCCGAACTGGCGATTGCATCGGGTTATTATCCCTGGTACAATTCGGATCATCACAGCCAGTGGCAGTGGGAGAGCAAGTCCTCGAACACGATCACGTTCAATAACGGCGTCGGTCAGGTGAAACGCGATGCCCGTTCAGCCGGCCGCATCGTGCATTTCATCCACAGCGATGCTTTTGACTACGTCGAGGCGGACGCCACTCAGGCCTACCAGGGCCGCTTGAAAGAGTGTGTGCGGCAGGTGGTGCACGTGAGGCCGGGGGTGTTTGTTATGCTGGACCGGGTTGCAGCGCCCGAACCGGTGACCTTTGAGTGGCGCCTGCACGCCAATTCGCCGATCGTTATCAATGGCAACGGGTTGCTGGTTTCCCGGCAAAAGGCCGCGCTGGAAGTGAGTTTTCATTCACCGGCTGCTGTCAAATTAACCCTGCACGAGGGCGCAGAGCCGCCGCCGGAGCGGGAGGCGCCGGTTCAGTATTATGCGCTGGCGTCCACCGCGGAACCCACCACCGAAACGCACTATCTTTCGGCACTGGTCCCCAAACGGCCCAACGGCACGCCGAAGGTTTCGATCAAAGCGCTGTCCGTTAAGGGCGGCGCAGGTCTGCGGATTGCGGTGGACGGCGTCGAGTCATTGGTCGCTTTTAAAACTGGGGACCAGGCGCTCGAGCTAGCGGGTGTAACCACTCAGGGGCCTGTGCTGGCAGTGCGGTTGGACGGCTCTGGCAAACCGATCGCCCATCTCTGCTTGGAGAGTGATGAAAGATGAATCGTCGCCGATTCCTTAAAATATCCGCTTCCGGCAGCCTGATGCTGCGCGTCGCCGGCTGCAGCACCCCGGAGTCAATCGCCGGCCGGCCCAACCTTTTCATCTATATCGCCGACGATCAATATAAATCCAGCCTCGGCTGCTACGGCGCGACTCCAAGCCACACGCCCAATATCGACAGCCTGGCCGGCCAGGGCATGCGCTTCACCAACTGTTTCACTCAATCCTCGATCTGCACCCCGAACCGCGGCACCTTGTTCACCGGCATGTATCCATTAAAGCACGGCGCCCATGCCAACCATTCAGGGTTTTATGATGGCGTCAAATCCCTGCCCAATTACATGAAAGAAGCGGGCTATCGCGCCTGCATCGTCGGCAAAGACCACATCGCCAAGCCCAGCGATCTCTATCGCTGGGAATTCCGCATCGATAAATCCAGCGAACGTGTGCCGGGCGCCGACGGGCCTGAACACGACCGGCATCGCAAAACCGACTTTGATCAGGTGGAAAAGTTTATCACTGCAAACGATCAGCGCCCCTTTTGTCTGGTTCATGGCGCTTCACTGCCGCATGCGCCCAATTTGACGGAATTGGCCAACGGGCTAAAGGGCTATGACGCCTCCAACTGGTATCTGGATTACGAGCTTGGCCGCTACCTGGAGCTGTTTGAACGACACGGCTTGCTGAATTCCATGGTGATCCTCTATGTAAACGATAACGAATCCCAACAGCCGCGCAGCAAATTCACTCTTTTTGAAACCGGCCTTCATGTGCCGATGATCCTCCGCTGGCCCGGAAAGGTTAAGGCCGGCACGGTCTGTGACGCCATGGTGGGCTTGATCGACGTATTGCCCACGCTTTTAGAGATAGTCCACCGGGATATTCCCGCGGAGGTGGACGGCAGAAGCATGCTCGATCTGTGGCAGGCCAGAGCAGACCGCCACCATGATGAACTGTTTGCCAGCTATACCGGCGTTCTGGTCAGCAGCCAGCGCCAGGAGACCCCCTATCCCATTCGCTCCCTGAGAGAATGCCGCTATAAATATATCCGCACTCTCAACCATCAGGTGGGTCATCCGAAACAAAATGGCGCTTTTTTCCCCTATGAACAGCTGTTCGATCTGTCCGTCGATCCCGGCGAAACCGCCAATCTGGCCATGGAGCCGGGATTTCAGGCGATCAAACAAGCTATGAGCGTTAGAGTCGATGCGTGGATGGCAAGGATGGGCGATCAGGGCGTGGAAAGCGAACGGCAGACTCTGCAGAAATATCCGGCGAAACAAACACCGTGATTATTACGTAATTGGCAGGGACGGGATACCAGGCTACGGGATACAAGCGGCGAAGCGAGAAATGATCCCCGGGGAAACACATCCTTTAAGGAGAAGGGCATGATAAAGAAGGCCTCTTTTTTCAGTATCGTTCGCGCGATCCTGAAGACGCCGCGGATTGTCCTGGCCAGGCCAACGGTCAATGCATTCCTCTGCCGCTATCTGGGTAAATTCAAGATCGTGGATGTTCACGGCAACCTCATCATCCATTCGCATCTGCCACCGGTCAACAGCAGGGCCTACTCGCGTTTTGTCACCGAGCATCTGCTCGGCAAATCCATCGCTCCGTCCCATGCCCAGATCGCAGTCACCAACGCCTGCCCGTATCAGTGCTCCTACTGTTATAACCGGGATCGCACCGGCCGGGTGATGGATCAGCAAACCATTCTGGCCGCAGTCCGCCAGTTGAAGGAACTGGGTGTGTTCTGGCTCGGATTGACCGGCGGCGAACCGCTGTTGAACCGGCGGCTCGCGGAGATAATCGAATGTGCGGCCGGCGATTGTGCGGTCAAACTCTTTACTACAGGCTGCACGCTGACCAAACAACGCGCCGCGGAGCTGAAACAGGCCGGCCTCTTTTCCGTCTCGGTGAGCCTCGACCACTGGCAGGAAGAGCGCCATGACCAGGGACGCAATCATCCGGGCGCGTTTCGCACCGCTCTGGAGGCGATCGAAATCTTTAAAGGCGTCCCGGGCCTGCATGTCGGCGTGTCGGCGGTCCTTTCCGGAGAGATGCTCGAAGAGGAGCAGGTCGAAACGTTTCTCCAGTTTCTGGCCGGTCTCGATGTTCATGAGGCCTGGCTAAGCGAAGCCAAGCCCTCCACCGCCGCATTTCAGCGTCCCGAACTCGTCGTCACCCAGGAGCAGCGGGAGCGGCTGATCGCGATCCAAGACCGGTATAACAAAAAAGGCGGAATGACCGTCAACTATCTGGGACATTTTGAAGACAGCCGGCATTTCGGCTGTTCCGCCGGCCATAAAATGGTCTATATCGATGCATTCGGCGATATGAGCCCCTGCGTTTTTATTCCCATGTCGTTCGGCAATGTCGGTGAGCGTTCGGTGAAAGAGATCTACCAGACCATGCAGCAGCGCTTTCCCACGGAGAGCAGCTGTTTTATCAACCGGAATTATCGGCTGCTGCAAGGCCGGGGCAGCCATGCTGGTCCCATCGATCCCACGGCCGCCCTGGCGTTGATGGAAAGGGTTCAATTCAGCCCGCTGTCCAAATTTTTCAGCCTGCACTACGGCAAGCGTTAAGCCGGCTAAGGAAGGAAGAGAACCATGAATAAAGAAAAGCGGGTTGGACAGCGAACGTACCAATCCATCAGCTTGGCAATGGCCATCGTCTTTGCTGTTGTTGGTCTCATTTTTCTATTCTGCGCCGGGCAGGTGCTGCACCTTTTCAACATTCTGGCGATCCAACTCGGCCTGCCGCAGTCCAGTGAAGAGGTCACCGGCTTTTATTTGATCTTGGCCGTGGCCTATATGTATGTTGTTACGCTGCTGGCTTTTCTGATGCACCGGCATGCGGAAAATCCGCTGCCGCCATTCCTGTTGATCAACGCCAAAGCGGCCAGTGCACTGCTGTCCGCGCTCTTTTTTGTTTTTCACCAAAGCTATCTCATCTACCTCGTCAATGCAGTGGTCGACGGTTCCATCGCCCTGGCCGTTGCCTGGTTGCGCAAAGAGAGGCGTTGAAAATCATAATGAGCCTGCTGCTTTTTCTTGCCGAAAGAACCATACCGCGGTTTATCCGCAAAAGAGAGCTGAAAAAGCTTTTCCGCTTTACCGCGGAGGCGTTTGATGTGAAAACGCCAGAGCTGGCCCGTCTCTCCTGCGACGAGCTGTTAGCCACCTACGCCGCCTTCACCCGCTCGGCTGCCGATCAACTTGATTCCAAACCTTCGGCGGTCGCCGGCGTACAGCAGCGCCTGTTTCAACAGGCGTATGCCTATGGCAGCCTGTGGCGGACGAGATTCAGGCTGAGCAACATGAGCGAAGCCATGCGCGCCGCTCGCGTTTTGTATCGCGCCATTGGCATCGATTTCCACGGCGACGGCGACGGTCTGATTGAAATCCGGCGGTGTTACTTTAGCGCTTATTACGACCCGGCCACCTGCCGGATCATATCCGCTCTCGATGCCGGAATTGTGGCAGGCCTGGCTAAAACCGGCGGACTGGCTTTTTCGCATCGTATTACAGAAGGAGCAGCCATGTGTCTGGCACGTTGCAGCGAAAGGGAAACCACATGATGAGAACGGCGGTCGTGGTGGGCAGTGGCGCCGGCGGCGCTGCGGCAGCCAGGGAACTGCAGGGCTCGTTCGCCGTCACGGTGTTGGAAGCGGGCAAAGAGTTTCAGCCTCTTTCACTCAATCTGTCCTGGGTGGATCAGCTCAAGCGGACCGGTCTGCTGTGGGATGAACGCGAGATCCAACTGCTGTTCCCTGCCATGAGAATCCGCAAAACAGCGGATCGCATGGTGATGGTGAATGGTATCGGAACCGGCGGAACTACGACGTTAGCGACGGGCAATGGAATTAAAAGAGACCATGATCTGAAGGCTCTGGGCATCGACCTGAATGCCGAGTTCGCCGAGTTGGCGGCGGAGATCTCTATCACTACTGATCACCGCTCACTCTGGAGCCGGGCGAGCAGGCGGTTGTTCGATCTCTGTCTCGAGATGGGGCTCCAACCGGCGCGGCTCCCCAAAATGGGCGATTACAGCCGCTGTGTGCGTTGCGGCCGCTGCGTGCTGGGCTGCCGCCATGCTGCGAAATGGGACAGCCGGCATTTTTTACGCAGCGCGGAAGAAAAAGGCGCACGTCTGGTCACCGCTTCCCGAGTGGAGAAAATAGTGATTCACAACAACAGGGCGACGGGCGTCCTGCTGCGAAAAAAACTGCGCACAGAATTCATCCCCGCTGATCTGGTGCTCGTGGCTGCCGGAGGATTCGGCACGCCGGTGATTCTGCAGAACTCGGGCATTCCCTGTGAATCCCGGTTGTTCGTCGACCCGGTCCTGTGTGTGGCGACTCGTTGGGAAAAAGCAGGTCAGAATAAAGAGATATCCATGCCCTTTGTCGTGGAAAGGGACGGATTCATCCTCGCTCCCTACTTTGATTATCTCAGTTATTTTTTTAACCGCGATTGGAAAGCGCCCGCTCAGGACACCTCCGTCCTGATGATCAAGCTGGCGGACACGGCCCAGGGTCTGGTTCGCGACGGACGGATTGAAAAGACGTTGACTGATCAGGATTGGGCTCACTTGAAACAGGGCGTTGATCTGTGCAAGGAGATCTTCGCCCGGCTCGGTCTGAGCAGGGAGAAAAGCTGGCTGGGGACGGTGAACGCGGGCCATCCGGGCGGAATGCTGCCGTTGACCGCTGCGGAGGCTGCCACGCTGCACCCCGGGCGGCTGCCTGAGAACGTGTATGTCGCTGATGCGACCCTTTTCCCCAAATCTCTGGGCTGTCCCCCGATCTTGACCATCATGGCCTTGGCGAAAAAGATCGCCAAGATCTGTGCGCAAAGCTGAGTGGAAGGAGGTGTATCCCCCTGCAGCTGTGCTAATTTGGCGATGGAGCAGGCGGGCGAATGGTCTCAGCCCAACGATACACCCTGGTTTTCAGAATCTCTGGACACGCTCCGCCTAAAGCGCCGCCGATCAAAGCGGCCTGACAAAAGACAACCACATCGCCCTCTGGGTTGCGCAGCGCCAGGCGAAACTCTTCTCCCGCCGCTTTTACATCCCGCGGATTTTTCTCTTTGAGCAAAAAATCAGCGTACTTGACAAAAGCGCTCCTCGCCGCCAGGCTGTCCGGAAAGGGGATGAGAAAAAGCTGATAATCGCCGCAGGCGTCATTGTGGTAATCGCGGCGATATCCATTCTGGAAATAGCTTTGACCGTAAAAGTCGCTGGGAATATAACGGTCCGAGTGAAGGACCGCGTCCTGTTGCGGAAAACGAGCCAACATCGCCGGCGCGGTGAAATGTCCCTCGATGCGGTCGGCGATAAATCGCGCCATCTCCATCAACACCGGCCCCATATCCCGGTCGAGGGTGAAACTGGTGAGCTTGACATAGTGGGGGCCTTTGTAAAAGTTGAGCACATTGGCGCTGTGATACCCCTCCACGCCGACGGCGATCGCCGGTTCTGACGGCGATCGTTCGGCCGCATACATGCCAAAGGCGTGCAACGGACTGGCCATGGTGTAGATCTCCACCGTCACCCCGCTCGAGTCGGCGCCGACGGCGTAATCCGTGGTTAGCACCATTTGAAATCCATACTGCAAATAGAGGTCCGCTGCTCCGTTGATGTACTCAAAGAGATCGTCGGGCGTGAAGAAACGCGCTGCATAGGTCTGCCGCCAGCCGGCCAGTTCACCCTTTTGCGGCAGCAGGCTGATCAGGGATTGCTGCAAATTCTCCTGCGCCCGGACGCTGGAGAGGAGAAGGAGACCGGTGATCCCGGCGAGCGTCAGACGTTTTCTTAAATGGGGCATCATGGCATCCTTGCGTAGTGACGTCACGCCAGCGGCAGACGAAAGGTCTTTTTCAATTCCGCCACTCGTCCGCTGATGTTGAGATGATGCGAGCAGGAAGCGGTGCAGGTTTCGCAAAGGCCGCAGACCTGCAACCCATATTGTTCCGGCAGCGTCGACAGGGTCCATTCCGCGTGGCTGAGGTTGCCATAGCCCCCGGCGTACATGGCGGCGCGCATGAGGGTGGGGATATCGACATGATGAGGGCAGGTGGCCACACAGGAGCGGCAGCTCTGGCACTGCGCTCCCGCCTCCAGCGATCCCAGTTTGATATAGTTCTTTTCTTCTTCATCCAAATCCAGGTCCGCTGCTGCCGCCAGGTTGAGCTCCAGTTGATCAAAGGTGGTCATGCCCGGGATGGCGGTGGTCACTTGTTCATGCCGCAGCACCCATTTCAGCGAAGCCTTGTGGTTCATAGGCACCTTTTCATCCCGTCGCTTGCCGCCCTGGGTTTTCATGGCCACGATGCCCAGCCCTTTTTCTTTGGCATAGGCGATCGCTTTTTCCGTCTCTTCTTTATCTTCTCGCTGGAGGTTGAAGGCGATCTCGGCCACGTCATAGATATTTGCATCCGCTGCTGCGCGCACCACCTCGGCCACAGGACCGTGACAGCTGACGCCGATGAAGCGCACTCGACCTGCTTTCTGGGCTGCCACCGCCGCGTTCATCAGCGGTTCATAGTTCACCATCTGGGCGGAATCACAGGAATGAAGATAGAGAATATCGACGTAATCGGTCTGCAGCCGTTCCAGACTCAGATTCAGCATCTGGTTTAAATTCTCTGCAGTGGCCGCCGGCCCGCGGCCGCTCGCCTGGGTGCTAAAGGCGCCGGTCTGGTGATCGCGCGCCAACCAGACTTTGGTGGCGATAATCAGCTGGTCGCGGCCGCCGCGTTCCTTGACTACCCGGCCGATGGCGGTCTCGCTGTTGCCGCGCAGATACCCATGCGCCGTGTCGAGATGAATGATGCCGGCATCCAGAGCCCGCTTGATCAGATCCGGGCTGTCTGTATTCATCACCCCGAAACTGAGGATGGGGATTTTCACGCCTGTCCGACCCAAGGTCCGGGTGGGCAATTTTATCTCTTGCGCCTTGCCGGCTTGAGCGGCAGCCCGGCCCGGCCATACGCAGCCCGCCGCCAGCATGCCGATGGAACTGCTTTTAAGAAACTGCCGTCGCTCCATTCTGTCCAAGCTCATTTATTTTCCTCCGCAATTTTCTCTCTGTGGTGGTGCACACGAACGAATGCTACATGATATTGAAAAATAGACTGATTCGCAAGGGAATTTCATCCGCGCCGTGCATCCGCATGGACAAGTTCGGCAGCCGTGGAGGCGATGGAAATCCGGCGTTGCATGGTAATGAAAATATCGATATAATGGACCATGCGCACAAACCTGCTCGCCCAAATCGATTGCTCTCCGCAAACGCCCGGGGTTTACCTGCTCAAGGACCGCGACGGCGCCATCCTCTATGTGGGAAAATCGATCAACATCCGCAAGCGCCTTCAGCAGCACGGCGCTGCCTTAAAAGCGGGATGGATGGATCGGGACCATCGCCGGATTCGTCCTGTGGTTGATGTCGTCTGGCAGGAAACCGGTTCGGAATTGTACGCGCTCCTGCTTGAGGATTATCTGATCAAAAAGCACTGGCCTATGGCCAATGTGCGGCAGAAGGATTACCTCGAATACGCGTATGTCGCTCTTTCCGCCGAGCCTCTGCCCCGTTTGGTGCTGATCGATGCGCGGCAGCGCGCGGAAAATCCCCACTCCTTCGGGCCGTTTCGCGATCGCTATCATGCGCAGGACATGATCGAATTGGTGCAAGAGCGATACCGCCTGCGAACCTGTCCCTCGATTCGAGAGGGGGGATGCCTGCAGTGGGAGATTCACAAATGCTCGGGGCCCTGCCGCACGCTCAAGGCTGGGGAGCGATACCGGCGGACGGTGATCCGGGTTGCCGAATCCCTCAGCTCGCTGGATCCCTTTTTCCTTCGTTTTATCGAAAATAGAATGAAGGTACATGCTCAACATAAGGAATTTGAAAAGTCAGCCCATTATCACGCCATGCTGTTGCGTTACCAAGGCTTGATCAATCGCGGTAATTTTTTCGCCATGTTCCGCACCCATGGCCTGTTCATCCGGGAAAACGGACGCTGGCCGAACACGTTTTTATTTTTCCAGGGAAGACTGGTGCAGCGGAACGGTGAACGGG
>DAIQOA010000031.1:0-33795 GCA_036788095.1 bacterium
GACGGCCAGCGGCCCTAGCCGGTTCGACAGCAAAGCCCCGGGTCCAATATGGATCCGGGGCTTTTTTTATTTTTAAAATATTCGTAAATTGGCCGCGAAGATTGAAAGGAATTGTGACATGAACGAGCAGGCTGCAGAGATGAAGGAGATGGGCAGACGCGCCAGAAAAGCGGCGCAGGTTTTAGCGACCCTGTCCGGTGCGCACAGGCAAAAGGCGCTGGCGTCCATGCCGGAGAAACTGCTGGCAGTGAAGGAGAGCCTGTTGGCAGCCAACAGCAGAGATGTAGCGGCGGCGCGGCGAAGCGGTCAGCCGGAACCCATGGTGAAACGGCTGTTGATCACCGAGAAAATTTTTCACTACATGCTGGATCGCTTGCGGGAAGTGGCCGAGTTGCCGGATCCGCTGGGGCGGGTGCTGGAAGGCCATACGCGTCCCAATGGACTGCGTGTGGAAAAGATCAGCGTGCCGCTGGGAGTGGTGGGGATCATCTACGAGGCACGGCCCAATGTAACCACCGATGCGGCGGCCGTGTGTTTAAAAAGCGGCAATGCGGTCATTCTGCGCGGCGGATCCGAGTCCTTTCAGAGCAATCTGGTGCTGGCCGATGCGATGTCCGCCAGTCTGCAGGAGAGCGGCATTCCTGCCGAGGCGCTGCAGATCGTGCGCAGCACCGGACACGAGGCGGTGGAGGCCATGCTGCAAATGGATCAGTACATCGATGTGCTGATACCGCGCGGCGGCAAGGGGTTGATACAGGCTGTGGCCCGCGGCACGCGAATTCCGGTGATCAAACACTACGAGGGCATCTGCCATCTTTACCTCGCAGCCGATGCGCCGGAGGCCATGGCGGTGAAGGTGGCGGTGAATTCAAAAGTACAGCGAGTGGAAGTGTGCAATGCGCTGGAGACCTTGCTGGTGGACCAAGAGGCCGCCGGTCGGCTGCTGCCGCCCTTGGTGCAGGCGTTTCAAGAGAAGAACGTAGAGCTGCGCGGCTGCGAACGCACCCGTGCGCTGGTTCCGAATCTGAACGCCGCTGTGGAGGAGGATTGGCGCACCGAGTACCTGGCGCCGGTTTTGTCCGTACGGGTGGTGGATGGCGTCGAGGAGGCTATCGAGCACATCAACACCTATGGATCAGGACACACAGACGCGATCGTTACCCAGAGTTTGCCGCTGGCGCAGCGTTTTGTGGCTGCCGTGGATTCCGGCTCTGTGCTGGTGAATGCGTCCACCCGGTTGTCCGGCGGCGGCGACTATGGCATGGGCGCCGTGGTCGGCATCAGCACCGACAAGCTGCATGCACGCGGTCCGGTGGGCATCAATGAGCTGACCAGTTACAAATGGGTGGTGTATGGGGATGGGCACCTCAGGAGCTGAGGATGGCGGGAACTGGGGAAAGTAAGAAAGGGCTGCAATAAGCGCCGCCAAAAAACGCTGCAAAAAGCACAAAAGGCACAAAACGCCGCAAAAGGCGCAAAAGGCACAAAGCACAAAGAGCACAGAGAATAAAGAGCACTGTAATCAATGAAATCTGGGTGAGACTTGCCTTTTTGTGGCGAATTATTCTGGTTTAGACAGGATCAGTTTTTTGATCCAGAGCTTGGGTGCGCCGAAATTGATCAGCAGGCCATGCTCGATGTTGCAGGCGCGGAGATAGCCCAAAATCTGCGCGATGTGCTCATTGGTTATCTCTTTGCACGCTTTGACCTCAACGATGAGGCGATTTTCGATGAACAGATCCGCTTTGAAATGGCCGATTATGGCGCCATCCTCATCCCGTACGTCTATGGGATGTTGCTGCTCCACCTGCAGCCCGGCTTTATGCAATCGGTGCGTCAAACCGTTTTCATACACCTTTTCCAGATGACCCGATTTCAGATAGCCGTGCAGAGCAAAACTGGTCTCTCGGATTTGATCACACAATGAGAAAATGTCTTTGCCTGGTTCCCTTCGCGTCCCCCTTTTCTTTTGATTACTCCTCGGGATAGATCGGGCGATAGCTGGTTCGCGTCCGTGGCGTTACCATCATGTCGCTCACGGTTTCCAGCCACTTTTTATAGTGCGCCGTCTGTTTGTGCTGCACCGGCGCGTCATCCGTCCGGTAGACTTCGATCAGGGTGAACCGGCTGGGATCATCCGCCTGTTGAAAAAAATCAAACCGGTGGACGCCCGGCTCCTGTAGACTATGGCGCGCATTTTCGATGGTCGCGGCTTTGAACGCCTCCACCTGATCCGCTTTGACGTGAATGAATACCTGCAAAATTTCCATAAGACCTCCGGGTAGAATTTAGTTGCGTCTTGCGCAAATATACGTTATTATTTACATTCGGAAAACAGAAAAATGGAGAGCTCCATGCAACGGCTGTTACTTTCGTGTCTGCTTGTTCTACTGCCCTGGATCAGTCACAGCGCCGGCCTGGTCGATCGGGTCAATCCGTTGCTCGGCACGGATTCTAAGCGCAGTTTTTCCCATGGCAACACCTATCCCGCTGTGGCCACTCCCTTCGCCATGACGTTCTGGACGCCGCAAACCGGCGAACCCGGGGATGGATGGATCTACACCTATCAACAACCCTCCATCAACGCCTTCAAGGCCACGCATCAACCCAGCCCCTGGATCGGCGATTATGGTGATTTTTCCCTGATGCCCATGACCGGACGGCCGCAGACCGATTGGCGAAAGCGGGCTTCTTCGTTCCAGCGCTCCAGCGAGATCAGCAGGCCCTATTATTACGCCGTCACTCTGGATAAATATAAAACCAAAGTGGAGATGACCTCCACCACACGCTGCGGACACTTGCGCATCACCTTTCCGCCTTCAGAACCCGCCTACCTGTCCATCCACGCGCACCCGCAGGGCGCCTTTATTCAAATGCGGCCGCAGGAGAAAAAAGTGTGCGGATTTACCCGCGCTAACAACGGCGGGGCGCCGGAAAATTTCGCCTGCTATTTTGTCATGGTGTTCGACCAGCCTTTTTCCTGCGCCGGCATGAGCGCTGATTCGCTGCTGCATCAGGATCTGCAGGAGCTGACAGCGGATCAGGTGTTCGCTTTTCTGCAGTTTGCCTCCGGACAGTCGGTGACCGTTCGCATTGCGCCCTCTTTCATCAGCCTGGAACAGGCGGAGCAGAATCTGGCCGCAGAGATCGGGGACCGCTCCTTCGCCGCCACTCGAAACCGGTCCCGTGCCTCCTGGGAGAAGGAACTGCGGCGCATTGAAATCCAGGGCGCTTCCAAGGATCAGGAGATCACCTTTTATACCGCGCTGTATCGTGTTCTGCTCTTTCCGCGCATCTGGTACGAGTTCGATGGCCAGGGACGCATGCATCATTTCAGTCCCTATGACGGCCATGTCCATGCCGGCGAGATGTATGCGGACAACGGTTTTTGGGATACCTTTCGCGCGGTGTATCCGTTTTTTACCATCCTGTTTCCGGATCGGGACGCCGAGATCATCCGGGGTTGGATCAACGCCTATCGGGAGGGAGGCTGGTTCCCCAAATGGTGCAGCCCGGGGTATCGAGACTGCATGATCGGCACGCATGTGGAATCGCTGGTAGCGGACGCTTATTGCAAAGGCATCCGTGAGTTCGATGTTCAGACCGCCTACGAGGCCATGCTCAAGGACGGCGCCCAGCTGACGGACCAGGGCGGATATGGCCGCACCGGACTGGCGGACTATTTGCAGCTGGGCTATGTCGCCTGCGATAAAACCAGAGAGGCGACGGCGCGCACCCTCGAGTTTGCCTATGATGATTTCTGCATCGCGCAAATGGCCAAGGCGTTGAACAAACCGCAGGATGAGAAGATTTTTTCCAGCCGCTCATTCAACTATCGAAACGTTTGGGATTCCTCGGTCGCCATGATGCGCGGGCGTCTGGCGGATGGATCCTGGAAACCTGACTTTGATCCTTTTGAGTGGGGCGGACCTTTTACCGAGGGCAGCGCGTGGCACTACACCTGGTCGGTTCTACATGATGTCGACGGACTGATCGGATTAATGGGCGGACGTGAGGCCTTTTGCGGCAAACTGGACAGCCTGTTTCTGCTGCCGCCGAAATTTTCCGTCGGCCATTACCGCCGAGAGATACACGAGATGACCGAAATGGTCGCCTGCAACATGGGACAATATGCGCACGGCAATCAACCGGTGCATCACGTCCTCTACCTCTATGCCTATGCCGGTCAGCCGTGGAAGACGCAAAAGTGGGTGCGCCACGCCTGCACGACTCTGTACGGACCAGGTCCGGACGGCCTCTGCGGCGATGAGGACAACGGCCAAACCTCCGCCTGGTACCTGTTCTCCGCCATGGGCTTTTATCCCGTTACACCGGGAACGCCGGCCTATGTGCTCGGCAGCCCGCTGTTCAAAAAGGTCACGCTGTATTTGAAGAACGGGAAAAAATTTACCATTCAAGCGGATGGTCATTCTCCGCAAAATGTGTACATTCAATCCATCCGCCTCAACGGCGCCGTCCATAGCAAAACCTGGCTGTCGCATGCCGACATCGTCAACGGCGGACTCTTGCACTTGCGTATGGGGGATCAACCCAACACTCGGTTTGGCGTCGATCCGGAATCGGCGCCGTATTCGTTCAGTCGTGCGGCTGGGAGATGAGGCCATGCTAATCCCCAATCCTACATCGTTCGAGTCCTGCAGCAGCGTCGCTGCACTGGTGGGCGTGATCCTGCTGTTTCTCTCGTTGAGCGCAGCCGGCGCGGCAGAACCTATTCTGATCATTAAGGATGAATTGCCGCAGATGCAGGTGCTGGCGGATTATCTGAATAAAAAGGGCGGCCTGGAAGTGGAACTGGCCGACCAGGACAAAATGCCGGCAGAACTGTCGTCCTATCGCGCCGTCATCCTCTACATTCATCGCAAATTGCAGGAACCGACCGAACTCGCGGTGGTCCGCTACGCCCAGCAGGGTGGACGGCTGATCGTGCTACATCACTCCATCAGCAGCGGAAAACGAGCGAACCGTCATTGGTTTGATTTTCTTAACATCCGCCTGCCGAACGCACCGCTGGAAAAAGGCGGTTATGCCTATCGTGACCCGGTCACTGTGCAGATGATCAACCTGGCGCCGGACCATTACATCACCCGCCATGACCTGAAATGGCCGGAGACGGCGGATTATGATTCCATGTCCACGCCCGTGCTGGCCGTGACCTTGACGCATACAGAGGTTTATCTCAACCATACATTCACCGATGAGAAGGAAAAGCAGGTGCTGTGCGGTTTTAAATACTTTGATCAGGCGAGCGGCCGCTGGTATCAGCAGGCACGTTCAGCCTGGTTGCAGAAAATCGGCCAGGGGTATCTCTTCTATTTTATGTTCGGACACAAGAACAACGATTTTGAAAACCCCGTGATCGCGCAGCTGCTGCTCAACAGCCTTACCTGGCAGCCGTGAGTGCAACCTCATCCCCTTTCCATGCCGTGCCTGGGGGCAGCGTCTTTTAACCCGCTAGCACGGTAGGCTGCACAGGGTGAAAACAGCTTTGTAGGGAATTCTGTGGAAACGATAGTGGAATCCAATGATAGAATGAAAGCGAACCCTGTAAACCGGGCTGCGGTTTGCCTTGCCGTTCTGCTCTCCCTGGTGTGTCTGTTTACCTGCCGCCGTGCCGCGGTGACGCTTCCCGTGCAGGAGAACCTATCCGGGCGTTGGCAGGCAATCGGGGATCAGCCCGTGCTTATCCACGACGAGAGGTTGATGGCACAACAGGAGCTGGCTCGTTTTTATCAGCGGCGCAACTATGAGCCTGGATGGAGCGAGAACGGCGTGCCTCGGCCTTGCGCCGATTCGTTGATTCGTCGGTTGTCGCAGGCGGAGCAGGAAGGGCTCGCCGGTTCCTCCTATCATTTGTCTGTGTTGATGGAGTTGAACCAGCCGCAGCGGCTCCCCCGCAAGCAGGAAAAGTGGACGGCGGATCAACTGGCTGAACTCGACATTCTGCTCAGCGACGCCTTTTTATTGTTCGCCACCCATCTGCAGTCCGGCCGGGTCAATCCGCGGACGTTTGACGCCGAGTGGTTTGTGCGCAGGGACAGCGCGGACGTGGTGGTGCTGCTGGAAGAAGCGGTTCGCAACGGAGAGGTGTGTCAAAAGCTGGAGGAGCTGCGGCCGCGGCATCCTTCCTATCGCCGCCTTTGCCAGGCATTGGCCCGCTTCCGCACGCTGGCGCAGAAGGGGGGATGGCCAACCGTGGAGTATGTGGCTAAACTGGAACCGGGCGCCCGTAGCCCTCGCATCGCTCAGGTGCGCCGGCGTCTGCAGGTGACGGGGGAATGGAGCGGCCGGTCAACGGAGCCGGACAGCCTTTTCTACGATGATGCGTTGGTGGAGGCGGTGAAAGCATTTCAGATAACGCATGGGCTGGAGCCGGACGGCGTCATCGGTTGGAGCACGGTACAAGAGATGAACGTCACCGCGGAGCAACGCTGTACACAGATCATCGTCAATCTGGAACGCTGGCGTTGGTTGTACCGTGACCTTGGCGATCGCCATATTTTGGTCAATATTCCCACCTTTGAGCTGGAGGTGGTTGAGCAGGACAGCATCGTCATGTCCATGAGAGTGGTGGTCGGAAAACCAGCACGGCGCACGCCGGTGCTCAGCGATATCATGACCCATCTGGTGCTCAATCCATACTGGAATGTGCCGGTCTCCATCATTCTTCACGACATGATTCCAGAGATACGACGGCGCCCGCACTACCTCTCAGATCGCGGCATCCGTCTTTATCCCAACTGGGATATCAAACGAGCTCCGGTGGATCCCGGTAGCGTCGATTGGAGCAAGCTCAACAAGAACAATCTGCCTTATCTTTTCCGTCAGGATCCGGGGCCGGAGAATGCACTGGGCCGCGTCAAGTTTGTGCTGCATAACGATTTTGACGTTTACCTACACGACTCGCCGACGCGGGGCTTGTTCACCCGCGCTGAACGGGCTTTCAGTTCGGGATGCATCCGCCTGCAGAAACCCATCGATCTGGCGGTTCACCTGCTGCGCGACTCTCCATCCTGGAATCGAGAGGCGATTCAGCGCACGATCCACACCCTGCGCGAGGTGACCGTCGCTTTGCCCAGACCATATTCCGTTCATCTGCAGTACTGGACCGCCTGGGTCAATCCTCAGGGCGAACTGAGATTTGGCCGCGATATCTATCAGCGGGATCACAAGGTGGCGGACGCTTTAGCCCTTCCAGCAAAAGCGAACCCTATCGCGCGGCCGTCGCTCGCGGTCGACACCGGCGAAGACTGATCGGTCAACGGCCGGCCCTTTCATCCGTTTAGTGAGGTTTGCTCCGGCAGGTGTTGATGCCGAAGGGCAGATACGCCGGGCACCAGCGCACGAGTGCGGTGGCTAACAGCAACAGTCCCAATAGACCGAAATAATTTTTATAAATCACCCCCAACGCCAGGATGATCAGTCCCAGTACGATGCGGATCGTCCGGTCTGCGGAGCCGATGTTTTTGGTCATGATGTTTTTCCTTGTTAAGGTTCGAGTTTTAATCAGAGCAGTGGCTTGTTCATTAAAACGATGATACGGCTGAAAAAATTTCCCCGGCAGCGGCACTTTCTTTAAACCTGCTCAGGCTGCATTTTTATATCCAGAAAGGATCCCCTGTGGACAAAGGCAGAGTGATGGTGACCGGCGCCTCGGGTTTTGTCGGTGGGCATGTGGTGCGCCTCGCCCTGCCGCACGGTGAGGTGGTCGGCCTGGCCAGGTCACCGGCGCCGCTGCAGCATTCTAATCTGGTCTGGGCGCAGGTGGACCTGTTGAACCTTGCGGCGCTTGAAAGGGCTTTTGAAGAACATCCGCCGTCCACGGTGATCCATGCCGCCGCTCTTTCAGATATCGATGCCTGTGAACGCCATCAAGAGTTGGCCCATGACATCAACGTGCAGGCCACCGGTCATCTGGTAAGTTTATGCCGCCAATTCGGCAGCCGGTTGGTGTTCACCTCCACGGACACGGTTTTTTCCGGCACCGGTCGTTTTTATCGGGAGACAGATACGGTGGAACCGGTGAACTATTACGGTCGCACCAAAGTCGCCGCTGAGAGGCTGGTGCTGGAGCCTGGATACGGATTTGTTGTCGCCCGGCTCTGTCTGGTGGCGGGATTCGCCGCATTCTCTCGCGGTAATTCGTTCATGGTCAGAGCCCTGGCCAGCCTTCGTGCTGAAGAACCGATCACCCTGGCAACGGATGAATTCAGAACGCCGGTGTTCGTTGAAGTGGCTGCCCGGGCACTGCTGGAGCTGGCCGGCAACCGCTTGACCGGTATCTATCACCTGGCGGGAAACAACCGGCTGAGCCGCTATGAGATCGGCCGCAAATTGGCTATTTTAGCTGGAGCGAATCCTGATCTGGTCAAGCCCAGAGACAGCCGTTCACCGGTCACAGGCGCAGCCAGGCCCAAGGATGTTTCTCTGGACAACCGCAAGGCGCGTTCACACCTGAAGACACCTTTTCCAGATTTTGATCCGGCTTTGCTGCAACTCCTCGCAACCGAAGTCTTACCTGAGTGATTCCTGCTGGAGCGTTTCCGCCATTGATGTTGTGCGAATAGACCGCTTAAAGCATAAAAAAAAGGGCGAAATAAAAATTCGCCCTTAAAAGATTTAGAACGGTGGATCGTCGCAGCTCCGGCCCTTGCGGTGCGGCCCAAGTTAAAAAGTGGTGTTCTTTTCCGGAGGCGGGGAGCTCGCCACCGCTTGCTCCAGCGCTTCCTGCTCAGCGATCAGGGCCTCCACTTTTCCTGCGACTCCCTGGACTGTATCGTGCAGCAGATCGATCTTGCGATCCGCCTTGTGCTCCCAGTCAGCAATGCCATGTTTTAATTTTTGGACTTCCGCATTATTCACTGTGATTTTTTCTTCTAATGCTTTGATTTTATCAAAGTTATCGCTCTTGGCGATTTTAGCCTCAATGGCGGCCAGTCGGGCTTTTAGATCGGTCAAAGCTTTGCTGGCAGGAGCGGGCTTTTTAGTTGCTGGGACTTTTTTGGCTGCTGTTTTGGCTTTGGCTTTGAGTTTGGGCTTGCCTTTGGGCTTGGCTTTGGGGGTGGTTTTTTTCGCAGTAGGCATAGTGGGAACCCTCCTTATTTGTTAAAAACGGCTTTTTAACAACGTGAGGTTATGAAGCTAAATTAGAACATCTGCAAATAAGATGCAAGAGAAATATAAATATCTGGCGGCCCGAGTCCTCTGCCATTGACACGCCATGGTAAAAAACAGTTCACCGAGGATCGTCTGCTGCAGCCGCTTTGTCTTATCGTACCACAGGAAATTCAGTGATCCTCAATGTGGTGCAGCCATAAGGAACCAGAAGGATCTCCTGCGCAGGCATTTGCACAAGATGGGTGACCGGGCTCGCAGGCATTGGTCCGGCGCTGTTGTTATAGAGCCGCCATTCTGGAATACGTTTGCCCCGGGTCCTGATTTCCACCGGTGCGCCGGTCAGGTCCCAAGGCTTTGCGCCCACGGGCTTTTGGACAACCTTGAATCCCTGCTGCGGATCTTTTACCGCTTCTTCCAGTAATCCGTAATTCCATGGCCCTGCCGGATACACCTCTTGATAGTCGCTCCATTTGTCCGATGAAGGAACCGATTTCCAAATCTCTTCAATTTTGAGACTGAACACCAATGGGCCGCGCTCGACCGCCACCGAGGCTTCAACCCAGCGGCTGGTTTTGATCGACAGAGCGAACACCAACTCGACGCAATCGTTGTTCTTCCAGGTGCGGTATAGTCTAACGCTCTGCCGGCCGGAGCAGGTTTGCTGGAGACGGCCGTTGATAAACACCTCTGCTTTTTCGCACCATTCAGGGATGCGCAGATAAAAAGGAAACGCAGCGGGTTTTGTTATAGAGAAAGTGAACCGCACCGTGCCGTCGAAGGGATAGCCGGTCTCCTCGGTGATGGTCACCGGTACGCGGTCTGCGACGGTCATGACGACCTGCGACGGCGCATAGAGCAGGGCCGCGGCGCCGCTATCCATGGTGGCGTACCAGAGGTTCTGCACGAATTTGGGCCAGCCCTGATGCATGTTGCAGGTGCAGCAGGGATAACCGGTGAGCAGGCCATAGCACAGGTCGGTGTGGCCGTGATTGTCTGTTTCGAAGAAATTTCTTCGCTCGCGGGTGATCAGAACCTGATTGGCGCACTGAAAGTATTGCCGGCTGTTGTACTGGTCGTCCGCCTGGGGCGGCAGAGCGTTGAAAGCGATTTTTTCCAGCTGATCGGCCCAGGTCAGATCGCCGGTGATGGCCAGCATGGTCTCCAGGGAGAACATCCATTCCACTACTGAGCACAGCTCGACGCCCTGGGTGGGAGTGTTGCCGTGCAACGGTTCATCGCCGCCGTACATGCCCTGTGCCTGTCCGTGATAACGCCGCACATCCGCCAGCGCCTGTTTCACCGCTTGCAGATAGGCCTGTTCCGGATACTGCTGATAAACGACCACGGGCTGTTTGAAGCCCTGGGCCAGATTGACGCAATGAAACGAGCGCTGTTCTTTTACGCTCAGGGCGTTGATCTGTTCCTCTTTCCACGGATAGCGTACCAGGTCATAAATCCAGGGACTGCCGCCGGGAAAGGCGCGGTGAAAATCCGCGGGGCGATCGTTGAGAAAGACCCGCGACCAGGGCAAGGTCTGTTCAATGAGAAGGTCCGCCAGGTTCAGCAAAAAAGGCTCGCCGGTGAGGTTATAGAGCCAGTAGACGGCCATCAGGTTATCGCCGCCGCGGCGGTTCGCCCAGATGGTCCAGTGGTCGAGCGGGGTGCTGGGCAGCTCGGTCAACTGATAACGAAAATAGCGGCGCATGAGGTCCACGACGCGCGCATCCCGAGTGGCGCTGTAGTACTGCATCAGCACTTTGAGCATGACCATTCGGGGCCACCAATCGTGGCGCTGCGTCTTTTGCAGCCCGGGTTCCGGCTTGGGCTGATCCAGCTCTTCCGGGCCAAAGTCGCCATCGGCTCGCTGATGAGTGAGGCACCATTCAATCCACGGTCGGGTTTTAGCGATGAGCGCCTGGTCCTGCAGAAGATAGGCCAGCGGCACGAGTCCGTCGATCCAATAGGGGCCGCGCTCCCAGCCGTCTCCATCACCGCCGAGCCAGCCGTTGCGCGGTCCCACGACCGCGGGGTAGCGTTCATCCAAATGGCCGGTCAGGCCTGCGGCCATGGTCTGCAGCTGCTGCCGCAGCCAACCCCGCGGCTGAATGGCGCCCAGCGGCAGGTCAAGATAGGGTTTGGCGGCCAGCGGAGCCCGGTTGGCGGTATAGAGGGGAGACGTCAAAGCCTGCGGAACGACGCTCAGGCACCGCATCAGGCAGATGAAAATCAGGGTGGAAATTGGTTCTTTCATAGGCCAGTCGAATGAGAGTATGGAGAACCTGGTGCGCCAGCCGGTTACTGACTAGGTTCGTCTCTGGATCTTTAGGCGCTCAGAATCTGCAAACAGGCGCTGTGGCGCTCAGGGTTTCACTGCGCCGGTCATGTTCTGCATGTTGAGCATCGGCACTACATTCTGCGGCAGCACGCCCCAGGAGATATTGGGCGCCAGTTTCTGAACGAATTCCCACTGAATGATGGTGGGATTTTTTGTCAGCGCGAGCTGCCGGATCTCGATGCTTTTCGCATCGCCCTCGGCGGCGACGATCTTTTGCTCCTTGCGGATTTTTTCCTGTTCCAGTTTGTTTTTTTCCGTAGAGATGTTTTCCAGGGCGATCTGTTTTTCTTCCAGCGTTTTGGCGTATTCGGTGGTAAAGCTGATGTTGCGCAGAACCAGTTCATCGAGGATCAGTCCGTTCTCGGTAAACTTGGGCGCGATCTCGTCAAAGATCGCCTGCTGCGCCTCATAGCTGCGTTTGGTGTAGAGGTCGTAGGCGGCGAATTTGGTGGGCACGCGCCGGCCTGAGCCGCGTATTTCGGTTTTAACTACCTTTTCGACATACTCCTCTTCTGTTCCCAGATTCTGCACGATCCACGCCGCTTTGCCAGGCGCGATCATGAACCGGGCGGTGATGCCGACGCGGATCTGCTGGCCGTCCGAGGTCAGCGCGGAGATGATGATATCCGGATAATCCGCTTTGCTTTCTCCGGGAATTTCAGAGGCCTCATAGGTTTTTTTCACGGTCGGCAGAATCACCACCTTATCGACCAGCGGAATGATCAAGTGCAGCCCCGGCGCCATCTCGCCCCTGACCGCGCCCAACCTTTTCACCACGCCGACGGTGCCGGCATCGATGATGACCAGAGCCTGGCTAAGCAGAAAGACGGCAGCCAGCACGATCACGCCCAAACGGATGAGTTTGCCCTTGCCCTGAAAAAGGGCGCGCAGGTTGCCGGCCGCTGTCCTGTCCTTCTGCATCAAGACCATGGCCATGAACACAGCGCCAAACAGAAATACAATGATCAAGGATAACATGGGTGCCTCCTTGTTTGGTATGGGATGGTTGGTTTGGATCAGGATAATGAGGCGCGTCAGGGCAGCGGCCGGCTCACTCCGGCCAGCAGGTCGGTCAGCAATGAGGGGTAGACGCCCCAGAGTACGGTGAGGAGCAGGGCGATGAACAAGGCCGCTTTCAAGCCGGCGTTCGGCTGAGGCAGGGAGAGCTCCTCGTTTGCGTCACGCATGTACAGATTGACGACCAGCCGCATATAGTAATACACCGACGCGACGGAGTTCAGCACAGCGAGGACGACCAGAACGACGTAGCCCTTTTCCACGGCCGCGCTGAACAGATACAGTTTTCCGATAAAGCCGCTGAAAGGCGGCAGGCCGCTCAGGCTGAACATGAACACCGCCAGACAGAGGGCGGCGAACGGAGAGCGATATCCCATGCCCCGGTAGGATTCGAAATCAACGCGTTCGTCCGCATTGGAGACGCCCATGTACGACAGCACGCCAAAGGCGCCGATGTTCATGGCGGTGTAGACAAAAAGGTAAAAGAGCACGGCCTGATCGCCGGCGGACGATGCGGCCGTCAATCCCACCAGCAGATAGCCGGCATGGCTGATGCTCGAATAGGCGAGCATGCGTTTAACGTTCTTCTGCTGCATGGCCAGCAGGTTGCCGACGGTCATGGTCAGAACGGCCAGCACGATGAGCAGCTGCGGCCAGGGAAATCGGATCGTCCATTCAGAATATGCGATCAGCCGGATCAGCACGATAAAGGCCGCGGCCTTGGTGGCGGTTGACATGAAGGCGGAGACCGGTGTGGCGGAGCCTTCATACACATCCGGCGTCCACATGTGAAACGGCACCAGCGCGGCCTTGAACGCCAGGCCGATGAAGAGCAGGATAACACCGGCATAGATCAGGGCCAGGGTGGAAGCGCCGGCCCGGACGCCCTGCATCATCTCGTTCAGTTGCAGCGTGCCGGACGCTCCATACAGCAACGCCATGCCGTAAAGGAGAAATCCGCTAGCAAACGCTCCCAGGAGCAGATACTTGAGCGATGCCTCCACCGAATCCGCACGCATCTTGCGGATGCCGGCCAGCGCATACAAGGCGATGGAGAACAGCTCCAATCCCAGGAACATGACCAGCAGATTCCAGGTGGAGGTCACGATCATCATGCCGATGAGGCTGAAGAGAAGCAGACTGAAATATTCGCCATAGTTCAGGTATTCGTCTTCCACCCGGTTCAAGGAGATCAGCAGGGTCATCAAGGCGGCGAGCAGAAGAGCGCCGTGCACCGCGATGGCCAGAGGATCGAGCAGCAACAGACGGTCAAATCCGCTGATGGGAACCACCGGAATCCTGAACAGACAGGCGCCGCTGATCAGCAGGCCGATGGCGCCCACGAGCGCCAGGACCTTTCGTCCGACGGAGCGGAAAAACAACGGCAACAGCAGCAGGACGATCGCTGTGGTCAGCAGCGCCAACAGGGGGGAGACGGCTATTAGATCGATGGTGGGCAGGGTGAACGTCATCTCATTCCTCGTTATCGACATACGTCGGCTGAGCAGGGGACATCCTCTCAGTCCGGTCGAAGAGCGTCGTCTGTTTCATTTCCATGGTGGTCAATATTTTTTGAACGCTCGCCTCGGTTTTGTGCAAAAAAGTTCCTGGAAACAGTCCGATCCAAAAGCAAAACAGCAGCAGCGGCAGCAGCACCAGCTTTTCGCGAAGGGTTAAATCAGCAAGATGGTTATTTTCCTCATGGGTCCGTTTGCCGAAATGCACGCGCTGATACATGGTCAGCATGTAGACGGCGGAGAGAATGACGCCCAGCGTGGCCGGCACGGCGAGATAGGGCTTTGCCTGAAACGCGCCGAGCAAAATCAAAAACTCTCCGATAAAACCGTTCAATCCCGGCAGGCCGATGGAGGACAGGGTGACGATGAGAAACAAGGTGGAAAACGCCGGCATGACCGATGCCAGTCCGCCGAAATCCGCGATCTGCCGCGTGTGTCTTCGTTCGTAGATCATGCCGACCAGCAAGAACAGCGCCCCGGTGGAGAGCCCGTGATTGACCATTTGGATCACCGCGCCCTGCTGCGCCTGCAGGTTAAAGCTAAAGAGGCCGAGCATGACAAAGCCCAGATGGCTGACCGATGAATAGGCTACGAGCTTTTTCAAATCCGGTTGCACCCAGGAGACCAGGGCGCCATAGAGGATGCCGATGACCGCCACCAGTCCGATCAAGGGCGCCAGGTTTGCGGCGGCATCGGGGAATAGCGGCAGACAGAAGCGCAGGAATCCATACGTCCCCATCTTGAGCAAAACGCCGGCCAGGATGACGCTGCCGCCGGTGGGCGCTTCCACGTGAGCGTCCGGCAGCCAGGTGTGAAAGGGCACCATAGGTACTTTGATGGCGAACGCCAGGCCAAAGGCCAGGAACAGCCAGAGCTGGGCCTGGCGGCCGATGATCATCTGGTTCAGTTCCGGATAACTGAACGTGGCCACGCCGGCCGTTTGACTGTGCATGACATAGAGCACCAGAATGCCCACCAGCATCAGCACGCCGCCGAACATGGTAAAGAGGAAAAATTTGATCGCAGCATACAACCGCCGTTCGCCGCCCCAAACGCCGATGATGAAATACATGGGAATGAGCATGGCCTCCCAGAAGACATAGAACAGCAGCAGATCCAGGGAGGCGAACACGCCGATCATGGCGGTTTCCAGGAGCAGAAAGACGATCATGTACTCTTTGACCCGTTGGACGATGGAGGTCCAGGAGGAAAGGATGACCAGCGGCATCAACAGGGTGGTGAGCATCACCATCAGCAGGCTGATGCCGTCGACGCCCAGATGAAAAGAAGCGCCGATGGAGGGGATCCAGGCGTGCTGTTCGACAAATTGAAAATCGCCGACCTGGTTTTTAAAGTGAAGGAACAGGGGGAGCGAAAGAATAAAGTTCAGCGTGGTCACCGCCAGAGTAAAGACGCGGAGCGCGGCGATGCGTTCACGCGGCACGATGAACAATCCCGCTGCACCGAGCAGGGGCACAACGATCAGCAGCGATAAAAGGTGGCTGAAGAAAAAATCGGTCATGAATTGCTCCCAAGGCCAGGGAAAATGTTTTGAATAAAAAGGGCGTTCACGCTCGAGCTGTTCCGCTTTTGGCCGGCGTTAACCACCCTCGGCATCCGCGCTTGCCCGGCGTAGTCGGGCGCAGGGGAACGCTAAAACAGCCATGCGCCGAGCAGGACGATGGCGCCCAGCACGAACCACAGGGCGTAATGCTGCACCGATCCGGTCTGAATGACCGTCAGGGTGCGCCCGCAGGCTGCGATCCCAGCGCCGACGGCGTTGACCAGGCCGTCGATGAGCCGGTTATCCACGATTCTCCACAGAAAGGATTCAGAGGTCTTGTGCAGAGGCCGGACGATGGCCGCATCATAGGCCTCATCGATCAAGTACTTGTTATACACCAGCGTATACAGGCCGGAGATCTTTTTCACCAGCCGGCCGGGGAGATCGGTTTTTTTGATATAGAACAGATAGGCCAGGTACAGGCTGATCAGAGTGATCAGGAACACGGTCAGCATCAACAACCACTCGGTGCTGTGAGCGTGCAGCGACAGTTCGGCGGTCGCCATTCCATGAGCAAGTTGCTCGCTCTGCTGAAACACCGGCTGGAGAAACTGTTCGATGCGATGGCTGCCGCCGAGCAGGGCCGGCACGCCCACATAGCCGCCGGCCACCGACAGGATCGCCAGCATCACCAGGGGCACTGTCATGATTCTGGGCGATTCATGGATCGCGTGCGCCGGCTCGCCCTGCAGGCGGAGTTTCCCATGGAAGGTCATAAAGATCAGGCGGAACATGTAAAAAGCGGTGAGGCCGGCCGCCAGCGCGCCAAGCAGCCAGAACAGCGGGTGACCGTTCAAGCCGGCGTAGCTCTGCCAGAGGATTTCGTCTTTGCTGAAAAATCCGGAAAAGCCCGGAAAGCCGGCGATGGCCAGCGTGCCGATGACCATGGTCCCGTAAGTGATCGGCATTTTGTTTTTCAGTCCGCCCATGAGCCGCATGTCGGTATGGTTGCCCATCGCATGCATAACGCTTCCGGCGCCGAGAAAGAGCAGCGCTTTAAAGAACGCGTGGGTCATCAGATGAAAGATCGCAGCGCCAAAGGCGCCGACGCCGAGCCCCAGGAACATGTAACCCAGTTGGCTGACGGTCGAATAAGCCAGCACCCGTTTGATGTCGAACTGGGTGAGTCCGATCGTGGCGCTCAGGAGCGCGGTGGCCAGCCCGACGCACGCCACAACGGTCAACGCCAGAGGCGCCAGGATGTACAGTACATGGGCGCGCGCCACCATATACACGCCGGCGGTGACCATGGTGGCGGCGTGGATCAGAGCGCTGACCGGCGTCGGGCCGGCCATGGCGTCCGGCAGCCAAATATAGAGCGGAATCTGCGCGGATTTGCCCGCAGCGCCGACAAACAGCAGCAGCGCGATGGCGGTGATGACTCCGCTGCCCGGTGAGAACCGTATGCCGGCCTGATTGAACACATCGGTGAAATCCAGAGAGCCGAAGGCGACAAAGAGAAGAAAAAGGGCCAGGAGAAATCCAAAATCACCGATACGGTTGACGATAAACGCCTTGCGTCCGGCGGTGGCGTTCACCGGGTCTTCAAACCAAAAGCCGATAAGAAGATAGGAGCATAATCCCACGCCCTCCCAACCGATGAACATCATCAGGAAATTGTTGGCCGTCACCAGGATGAGCATGGCAAAGACGAACAGATTGAGATAGATGAAAAAGCGGTTGAATCCGGGATCGCCGTGCATATAGCCGATGGCGTACAGGTGGATCAGGAACGAGATGCCGGTTACCACCAGAATCATGATGACGGATAGCGGATCGATCTGCATGCCGATTTCAACATGCAGGGTTCCGACCGCGATCCAGGTGTACAGGCTTTTTTCGATGAGCCGCTGCGCGGCCGGAAGCTGCAGCAGATCGTAAAACAGCTTGAGGCTGATGAGGAAGGCCAATCCGACGCAGCTGCTGGCGATCAGGCCGGCCAGGTTGCCGGGCCGGCGTCTGGTCAGCAGGTTCAGCAGCACGCCAAAAAGCGGGAGCGCCGGAAGGGCCCAGATAGTGTCGAACATTTATCCTCGCAGTAAATGGATATCGTCCACGTTGACGGTCTTTCTCAGGCGAAAGAGAGAGATGATGATAGCCAATCCCACCGCCACTTCGGCCGCTGCCACGGTCATGATGAAAAAGACGAAAATCTGACCGTCCAGCGCCCGCCATTCCTGTGCGAACGCCACAAAGGTCAGGTTAGCCGCATTGAGCATCAGTTCAATGCTCATGAAAATCACCAGAGCGTTGCGGCGGATGAGGACGCCGATCACGCCGATGACGAACAACACGGCGGCTAGGATCAGGTAGCAGGGGAGTGGAACCATGGGTATCGTCCTTCCTATTCGTCGAAGAATCCTTTCTCCGCTGAGGCGGATTCGGGATCACCGGGCGCCGCGAGAACAACGGTCCGGGTAGATTTTCTTTGCCGGAACCGGGCGGCCCTAAAAACAGACGGGCGGGACAGCTTTCGGCTGTCCCGCTAAAATTCTTTGGGCAATTTTTTCCGTCCCAGAACCACGGCGCCGATGATGGCGACCAGCAGCACCAGGGATGCGATCTCAAAGGGATAGATATATTTGGTAAACAGCAGCAGCCCCAACGGTTCGACCTCTCCGGACACCGCCTCGTGGCCGGCGCTAGAGTGGAACGTGGGTACAGCGGCAATAATGAACAAGACCAGCTGCAGCAGCAGGATGGCGGCGAACAGCGCGGCGAAGGCAACCTGATAGGGGCCGTGCAACGGCAGCCGAATCTCCTCCCGCGGGTTGAGCAGCATGATGACGAAAAGAAACAGCACCATGATAGCGCCGGCATAGACGATGATCTGCACGATGCTCAAAAACGGCGCCTGCAGCAGATAATAGCACCCGGCCACGGCGAAGAAGGTGATGATCAGAAAGACCGCGCTGTACACCGGGTTTTTATGACTGATCATCGCGATGGCCGAAGCCACGGCCAAAGCTGCCAATAGAATGAAAAAAAACCAACTCATCTTGATCCCTTCAAAGGCTGACATCGCGACCGGGTCCATTGATCTACAGTCCGGTCTCCTCCCGGCTGCGCTCAAAGTATCGGCCGTCACAGGTCAGATCATAATTTTTCAAAAGTCTTTCCCGATCCCAGATGAGGTCCTGACGCGCATAGGCGGAGAAATCATAGATTTCGGTGAGCTCGATGGCTTTTTCCGGGCAGGCCTCCTGGCACATGCCGCAGAGAATGCAACGCAGCATGTTGATCTCAAAGGTAAGCGGATATTTTTCCCGGTCCGGCCACGGCGCCTTCGCGGCCTGCATGGTGATGCACTTGGCCGGGCAGGCGGTGGAGCACATTTCGCAGGCAACGCATCGAATACGGCCCTGTTCGTCCTTGTTCAGGCGAATGGCGCCCCGATGCCCTTTCGGGACCTGCCATTTGACTTCCGGGTACTGTACGGTATATTTTTTTTGAAATAAATGTTTGAGGGTGATGGCCATGCCCTTGAGCACGGCGAACAGGTAGAACCGATCGCTCCAGTGCGCATGATATCTGACAGGTTTTACTGACATGAAAGCCTCAACTCCTTCGATCCAGGTGGAACGGTGACACAGCGTTCCGGCTCCTTGATGGCCGCGCCATGCGGCGGGCTGTCGCGTCTTGGAACAGGGGCCGCTAGGCCGCCAGGTAAAGGAACAGCCCGGTGGCCAGGATGTTCACGATAGCCAGGGGCAGCAGCACCTTCCAACCCAAATGCATCAACTGATCAAAACGAAAGCGCGGCAATGTCCAACGCACCCACAGGAAGAGAAACAGAAAAAATCCGGTTTTCGCCGCAAAGGCGGCCATGGACAACAGAACGCCCCAGGCGCCTAGAGCGGCCTCATCCACCCAGGGAACGTCCCATCCGCCGAGGAACAGCGTCGTCAACAGCGCCGAGGTGGTGATCAGCGCAACATACTCGCCCATGAAAAACATGGCGAATTTCATCGAACTGTATTCGGTGTGATAGCCGCCCACCAGCTCCGGCTCGGTCTCCGGCAGATCGAACGGCAAACGGTTCGTCTCTGCGAACGAGGCGATCAGAAAAATGAGAAATCCGAGCGGTTGGGTAAAGATGTTCCAGCGCGGCAGAATCGAGAAAAGAGAGCCGGTCTGATAGGCCACCACTTCGCTCAGCCGCAACGAGCCGACGAGCATGAGCACGCCGATGATGGACATGCCGAGCGACAGCTCGTAGCTGATCATCTGTGAACTGGCGCGCAGCCCGCCCAGCAGTGGATATTTGCTGTTGGACGCCCAGCCGCCGAGCACCGTGCCGTAAACCGCCAGGGAGACCAGGGCAAAGATGAACAGCAGGCCCACCTGGAGATCCGCGATCTGCAGCGTGATCTCGCGGCCAAAGGCGAAAAAGCTCATGCCGAACGGGATGACAGAAAACGTCAGCAGGGCCGGCGTCAGCACCAACGCCGGAGCCAACCAGTACAGCGTTTTTTCCACCTGGCTGGGGGTGATCTCTTCTTTGAATAAAAATTTAATGCCGTCGGCGACGGGCTGCAGCAGGCCGAACGGTCCCACCCGATTGGGTCCGACGCGGTCCTGCATAAACGCGCTGACCCTGCGTTCCGCCAATTCCATGATCATGAGGATGAGAAAATTGACCGCAATGACCAGTATCGCCTTGGTCAGCAGAATCGCCAGATCGATCCAATCCATTCCGAACATGTGCTTACCTTGATTCGATGGGCAGACCCTGGTCGCCCAGTTTGAAATAGCTGATAGAGCGCCACGCCGGCTCTTCCATCGCCAGTGCGTCGAGCACATCGGTCGCGGAGAGCATGCTGGCGCCCGGCGCCAGCCTAGCCAGCAGATCCAGCAGCACCTCCCAGCCCGGTCGGACCCCTTGCGGTGGCTGCAATGCACGCTGAAACCGTTGCACCTGTCCCACTGCGTTTACATAGGCACCCTGTGTCTCTGTAAAGCAGGCGATGGGCCAAAAGTGAGTGGCCACGTCGTCCCATCCCTTGCTCTGAATATCCAGCACCCACAACTCCTGCAGTTTGGCGAGAATCCGTTTCTGTGCCGGTGTGAGGTGCAGGAGCGGATCGCCGTTGATCAGGAACAGACGGGTGATTCGTCCGTTTTCGATCGCCTGGTAAAAATCCGTCTGATCGCCCAACAGCAGTTCGGCGCCCTTGCGGTTCGGGCATTTATCGCCGCGCACGGTAAAGCCGCTCCGGTAAACCATATCCGCTTCCTCGATCGCCGGCGCATAAAAGCTGAGGTGTTCGCATCCCAGGATCTGGCGGAAAATTTTGCGCAGCAGATAATTTTCTTCACAGCTGGCAAAGGCGGAGCCAACCGCGGCCAACTGGCCCGGATTTTTCTGCAGGGCTTCGACGGTGTGGGCTATGGCCTGTTCCCAGGTCTGGGGCTTGAGCGTTCCGGCCTGGCGGGTCAATGGGCCCTCGGGCCGGTCGAGGTTTTCATAGCGATGATACAGGTAACGTCCGTCGTCGCAGATCCACTGCTGCCGGATGGCCGGATTCTCCCGGTTGCGGATGCGAAAGACGCGCTGGTCCTTGTGCTCGAGGTAAATGGTGCAGCCGCTGCTGCAGCCGGGGCAAACGCTTTTGCTCCGCTGCAGATTCCACACCCGGGCGTGGAAGAGAAAATCCTTGTCGATGAGACAGCCCACCGGACAGATCTCGACGATGTTGCCGGTCATTTTGTGCGTCAGACCTTTGCCGGGAAAGATGGAGATGTCGCTATGATAGCCGCGGTGTTCGATAAACAGATAGGGATCGCCGACGACCTCCTGATAAAAACGGACACAGCGGCTGCAGAGCACGCAGCGATTGCGATAGAGGAGAATATTGCCGCCCAGGTCTTTGGTCGGCCGTTCCCGTTTGTTTTCCACCATACGGCTGTGCGAGGTGCCATACTTCCAGGTATAGTCCTGCAGCAGACACTCTCCGGCCTTATCGCAGATCGGGCAATCCAGCGGATGATTGATGAGAAAAAATTCCAGCATGCTCTTGCGCGCATCTTTGACTTGTTCCGTTTGGGTGCGAACGACCATGCCGTCGCGTGCCTCTGTGGAGCAGGAGAGCTGCAGCTTGGGCGACCCTTCGATTTCCACCAGACACATGCGGCAGCTGCCGGCGACCGATAGAGCGGGGTGCCAGCAGTAATGCGGGATCTCGATGCCGTTGGCCAGTGCCGCCTGCAAAACAGAGGCGCCGGGCTCTACGGTGATCTCTTTGTCGTCTATTTTGAGTGTGGGCATTTTTTCTGTTCGATATGTTCGACGAACTCTTGCCTGAATTGCTTGAGGAAACTGGCCGCGGGCATGGCGGCGGCATCGCCCAGCGGGCAGATGGTGCGACCTTGGATGTGGCGCGCAATATCCTCCAGCAGCGGCAAGTCCTCCGGCCTGCCCTGTCCATGCTCGATGCGGCTGAGGATTTTTTTCATCCACATGGTGCCCTCGCGGCAGGGCGTGCACTGGCCGCAGGATTCGTGGCTGTAAAAGGTCTCCAGATTGAGCAGCGCATTAACCATGCAGGTGTCTTCATCCATGACGATGACGCCGGCGGAGCCGAGCATGGAGCCGCGGCCGGCCAGGGCGTCAAAGTCCATGGCCACATCGATCTCATCAGCGCGCAGCACCGGCACCGAAGAGCCGCCGGGAATGACCGCTTTGAGTTTTTTGCCGTTGCGGATGCCGCCGGCCTCGTGATAGATGAGCTCCTGAAGATTTTTCCCCAATGGAAACTCGTACAGGCCGGGTTTGTTGACATGGCCGGAGAGGCAATAGAGTTTGGGGCCGGTGTTTTTTTCATTCGAGCCGATGGCCGCATAGCGCTCTGCGCCGATGCTCAGAATCAGCGGCACATTGACCAGGGTTTCCACATTGTTCACCACCGTGGGACAACTGAACGCCCCTTTGGTGGCGGGAAAGGGCGGCTTGAGCCTTGGCCAGCCGCGTTTGCCCTCCAGCGATTCGAGCAGGCCGGTCTCCTCGCCGCAGATATAGGCGCCGGCGCCGCGATGCACGGTGATCCGCAGGTCATAGCCGCTGGCCTGGATGTTTTTGCCGAGGAATCCCGCTTCCGTCGCCTCGTGAATGGCCCGCTCGAGCACCCGGGCGCCATAGGCGAATTCGCCGCGAATGTAGATAAAGGCCTGTCGGCTGTCGATGGCATAGGCGGCGATGGCCATGCCTTCCAAAAGCAGATGCGGTTCCCGCTCGATCAGATAGCGGTCCTTGAACGTGCCCGGCTCCGACTCGTCGGCATTGCACACCAGATATTTCGGCGATGCAGATGAACGCGGCACAAAGCTCCACTTCAGCCCGGTGGGAAATCCGGCGCCGCCACGGCCGCGCAGTCCGGAGCGCTTGACCGCGTCGATGATCTGTTCCGGGCTTTTCTCCTTCAGCGCCCGCTGCCAGGTTTGATAGCCGCCCTGCTGGAGATAAAAAGCCAGGGTGTTGGATTCAGGACGGTCGATATGTTTTAAGAAATATTTTTCGTTCATAGGTTACGGCAGACTGGATAGTATTTCATCGATTCGGGCCGGCGTCAGGTTTTCGTAATAGTCATCGTTGATCTGCATCACCGGAGCGGAGCCGCAGGAGCCGAGGCACTCCACTTTTTTAAGGGTAAAGCGCTGGTCGGCCGTGGTTTCACCGATGCCGATGTTTAGTTTTTTCTGCAAATGGTCGAGGATGGTCTCCGCGCCCATAAGGTTGCAGGACAACGTGGCGCACACCTGAATGACGTAGCGGCCCTCCTCTTCACGGGGAAAAAGCGTGTAAAAGGAGACCACATCCATCACCCGTGTCGGCGCTACGCCGAGCAGGCCCGCCACATAACTCATCACCTCCGGAGTGATGGTTTTGAACTCGCGCTTGGCCAGATGCAGCACCGGGATCAGAGCTGCGGATTTTTCCGGATACGAGGCGATGAGCTGATGAAAGGCTTCCAAAGCTTGTGCAGAAAATGAGATGGCCATGAGATTCAAACCTTTTAACGATCCAGTTCCCCGGCGATGATGTTCAGGCTGCTGAGCACTGAAACCGCATCGGACAACAGCCGGCCGCGCAAGAGCAGCGGAAGGACCTGAAAGTGATAGAACGACGGCGGCCGCACGCGAAACCGGTACGGGCCGTTGCCCTGGTTGCTGATGACAAAATAGCCCAGCTCGCCGTTGGGCGCTTCGGTGGGAACATAGGCTTCCCCGAGCGGAGCACGACTGCCGCGGTTGAGCATAATGACTTCAAACTGATGGATCAATCCCTCGATGGAGCCGTAGACCTCTTTTTTTTCCGGCAGCATGACCTTGGAATCCGAATCGACGTTCAGAGGGCCGTCCGGAAAATGAGCGATCGCCTGTTGGATGATGTGGATGGATTGCCGCATCTCTTCCATGCGCACGAGGTAGCGGTCATAGACGTCGCCGATGGCGCCCACTGGAATATCGAAGGTGAAATCCTCATAGGAGGAATAGGGGTGCTGAACGCGCAGGTCCCACGGAACGGCGCTGGCGCGCAGACACGGGCCGGTGACGGCATAACGGGCGGCGTCCTCCTTGCTGAGCACGCCCACCTCTTTGGTGCGGTCCAAATAGATTTTATTGTGCGACAGCAAGCGGTCCACTTCGTCGATCGTTCCGGGTAATCCGGCGAGCACTTGATGCAGCATGGGAAAGAATTCGTCCGGAATGTCGCGATCGCGGGCGAATCCGCCGACGCGAACGTAGCTGATGGTCAGGCGGGTGCCGGTCAACAGTTCGAACAGGTTGTAGATGTTTTCTCTCTCGCGCATGAAATAGAGCAGCACGGTAAAGGCGCCCAGGTCCATGGCGTGCGTGCCGATGCAGATGAGGTGGTCCATGATCCGGCTCAGTTCCGCCAGAATGACGCGAAGATACTCCGCCCGCTTGGTCACCTGAATGCCGAACAGCTGTTCCACGGAGAGGATATAGGCCAGGTTGTTGTTCATGGGGGAGAGATAGTTCATCCGGTCGGTGATGGTCACCGTTTGATTGTAGGTCCGGTATTCGCCCAGTTTTTCAAAGCCATGGTGCAGATAGCCGATCTCCGGCACGCACTCGACGATGCGCTCGCCGTCCAGCTCCAGCAGCAGGCGCAGGGTGCCATGGGTCGCCGGATGGGAGGGGCCGAAATTGAGCAGCATGCGCTCGTCATCGGGATCATAAATGAATTCATGCATCGGTTTCGCTTCAGCGGTCATATCCGTCATCTGTGAAATCATTGTGCCCTTGTGCGGACGATTTTTTCGAATTGGTCACGGTACCCAATGCCCTCCACCGGAAAATCCTTGCGTAAGGGATGGCCGGTGAAATCATCAGGGTTGAGGATGCGGCGCAAATCCGGATGGCCGGTGAAGCGAATGCCATACTGGTCATAGGTCTCGCGTTCCGCCCAGTTCGCCGCCGGATAGATTCCAGCCACCGAGTCGATGACGGCCGACGTTTCGGGGATGAACGCCTTGACCCGCAGCCGGTGGCCGTGCTTCATAGAGTAGAGCTGGTAGACGACGGCAAACCGTTCCGCCGCCTCCATCTCCAGGTAGTCGACGCCGAACAGGTCCATTAAAAAATCAAAGGCCAGCTCCGGATCGTCGCGTAAAAAACGCAGCACCTCCACGATGCCCGACCGTTCCGCCACCAGCGTCCATGTGCCGGACGGTTCTTGCGTCTGCCAGGCGCTGCCGGGGAAGCGGCTTTCTATTTTCTTTTGCAGTTCGGCGTTTTTCATGCTCTATTGATAATCCCTCGATCGCTCTGATTCGATTTTTTTCTGCAGCTTTATCACAGCGTCGATGACGGTTTCAGGCCTGGGCGGACAGCCCGGCACGTACACGTCCACGGGGATAAAGCGATCGATGCCCTGGACGGTCGAATAGGTGTCGAACACGCCGCCGGTGGAAGCGCAGGCGCCCATGGAGATGACCCATTTGGGCTCCGCCATCTGGCGATAGATCCTTTGCAGCACCGGCATCATTTTGATGCTGACGCGGCCGGACACGATCATCATATCCGATTGCCTGGGGGAAAAGCGCATGGCCTCTGCGCCGAAACGGCCCATATCGAATTTCGGCCCCAACACGCACATGAATTCAATGGCGCAGCAGGCGGTGCCGAAAGGCATGGGCCAGAGCGAGTTTTTGCGGCCCCAGTTGATAAACGCATCCAGACGGGTGGTGAAAACCGAGTCTCTCAAGGCGCTCTCTAGTCCCACTGCAGCGCCCCCCTTTTCCAGGCGTAAATATAGCCGACCAGGAGCAAGGCGATAAAGAGGACCATTTCAATGAGGATGAATGAGCCGGCGGAAAGCAGCTTTGTGTAGACAACGGCCCAGGGATAAAAAAAGACCAGTTCGATGTCGAACAGTACGAACAGCATGGCGATGAGGTAAAAACGAATGGGAAAACGAATCCGAGCGTCACCGATGGGCTCTTTGCCTGATTCGTAGGGGGAAAGTTTGACGGCTCCAGGCCGCCGGGGGCCCAACAGATAGGTCAAAAGATAGATGGCGCCGACCACGCCGAGCACCAGCAACAGCAGCACCAGAATGGGAATAATCTCCAGAGGCATGGTTCTCCGATAGATAAATGGGTCTTGCAGCAACTGATCCATCCCAGGGAAGGGGGCTATCAGATATTGTGGACCAATTTAACCATAGACCGGCACAAACGCAAGCGCTTTTATAAGGCTTTGGCGGCCGCAAAGTGAAATTGTCTGTAAACCTTAAGGGTGAAACGCACAGCAGGGGGAAGGACAACAGCAAGCGAGCGTCTGTCGTCATACGGGGTGTTTGGGCTGCCCCGCAGGGGACAGGCAGGGCGGTTGAGCGCTAGAAGCCTGGCGCTCTGATTTAATTCCAGTTTTTGACCCGGCAATAGTCACCGGGTGTTTTGAATTCACAGATATCCCAGAGATTGCACTGCTTGGAGCAGATGAGCGCCTGTTTGTTGATCGCAGCCGTGGGCCGCACGGTTCTGAACTCCGGCGATTCCGGGGTACGAGTGCGCGTAACCATCAATTTTTGTGTGATCTCGAGAATATCCTGGAAGGCGTGACTGCGGTAGGTGGTCAACCGTTGCATATCTTTATTCTGCATCGCTTCGTGAACGACAGGATCATGGTGAATGCTGCCGGCCACGACAAAGGTCAGGCCAAGCTCGTTGCTCAGATATTTGTTCAGCAGATGCGACTGCTTGGCGTAATCCAGGGATTCCACCATGTTGAAAATGACCCGGATGTTAAAGCTGCTGAGCACCCGTTTAAAGATGTCGTCTGCAGGCAGCTGCAGCCGTCGCAATTGAGCAGTGAGGTTTTGGATGAAGGAAACGCTGTCCGCGGTTTCATCGAAATTCTGCGCAAAGGTCTCCCGGCTCAGGCTGTTGAAAGCGGTCTGCGCCTTGCGCAGGACCAGCGCCTTGATGACGCGCGACAGATTTTCCAGGCTGGTCGGTTCGCCGGTGGACAACAACACCTGCATATCCGCAGTAAGAAAAAAATCAAGATCATTGGATTGGGTGCGCGGCCCCAGATCCATGATCACGTAATCCGCCTCCATGTTGCGCAGGGCCTGCACCATTTTGATCTTGCGCATGATGTGGGCCTGCTTGGGATCGTACGCTTCCTCCGGTCCCGGGATGATGCTGAGATTCTTGAAGGCTGTGGGTTTGACCAGTTGATTCAGACTTTTATGTGCGTCCAGGTGACGCCAGTAGGACACGGGTTCAGACTTGACGCCAAAGATATCGTGTTGATTGGGACCGCCGAAATCTGCATCCACAATCACCACTTTTTTGTCCAAGCCCGATAAGGCTACTCCCACTAGAGCGCAAAAAACAGATTTGCCAACCCCTCCTTTGCCGCCCGCCACAGCCCACAATTTCGCCCGATGCAAGTGGCCGTTATTGCGGATAAACGGCATCATGCCGGGCAAATAGCCGGCAAGGAACCGGCGCTGACCGTTGCGGGTGATGATGTCGTTCGGATATAATAACCCCTGCAGACCCCATAAGGCGAGCGCATAAGAACTGATCGGACCTATCGTTTTTTCCTGATGTTCGATGCACCAGTGCTTAATCTGACTCTCCATGATGGTAATGCCCTTTATGAATCATTATGATACAATGTTTCTTTCGAAATCATTTAACGGCACCCCTCCCGTGCATCATAACCGTTTTTATTTGTGTTTTATTCATCCATAAACCGGTGAGAGAGGAGATTATAAAGAGTTAGATGTCTATCTCCGTCGCAAGCTTTTGCGATGAATTGTTTTCGACCACCTTTCGGTTTCCTTGTTGAACGATTGCAATATCCGTACCACTTTATCCGCCGCTGTGGTTGAGCGTGGATTCGCCAGGGTTTCGACGCTGCGTCATCCTTTCATCGCATCGTGGATGGTTTCAACTCTGTTCCCATTGCGAAAGTAAAGCCGCGGCAGCCGTTTGCCGAATCGCGCCATGACCTCGTAGGAGACCGATTGGATCGCATGGGCAATGTCATGGGGCGAGATCTCCTCCTTGCCGCTCCGTCCCATGAGGATGACCGGATCGCCGATTCTGGCTTGGGGAAATTCGCTGATGCGGATAAAACAGGCGTCCATGCATAATCCGCTGATGATGGCTGCCTTACGGCCGTTGAGCAGCGTGAGACCGCTGAAGCGTATTTTGCGGTCATAGCCGTCCGCATAGCCGATGGGCAGCACGGCCACGCGCTCCGGCCCTCGAGCGATGAAGCGGCGGCTGTACCCCACGCTGTCGCCGCGTCGCAGTTCCCTGATGGCGATGATGTGTGTTTTCACGGTCATGGCCGGTTTGAGCGTCAACGGCCTTTGCACATCCTCAGAGGGATAATAGCCGTACAGCAGCAACCCACAGCGCACCATGTCCATGTGTGCCTGCGGCAGGTCGAGCACGCCGCCGCTGTTGCACATGTGCCAGCAGGGAATGTCAATGCCGTTCTGTTCAAACTGCCGGCGCAACTGTTTCATGCGCAGAATCTGCAGCTGGGCAAAGCTTTTATCCACCGCATCGGACAGCGGGAAATGGGTCATCACGCCTTCGAAAGTGAGATGCGGATAGCGGCGGCATTGTTGCAGGGTTTCCAGCGCCTGTTCATAATCGCATCCATACCGGCCCATGCCGGTGTTGATTTTGAAATGCACGATCGCTTTTTTCCTCAGGCGAGCGGCCGCATCGGACAGCGCCTGCGCGCTCTCGGGCCGGTAGATCATCTGCTGAACGTCATACTCCACCGCATAGCCGGCGTGCTCGATGAGAATTTCGCCCATGTTGAGGATCGGCGTGACGATGCCGGCGCGGCGCAGTTGAACCGCCTCATCGAGCATCACTACACCGAAAGCGTCCACCCCTGCTTCAGCCAGTACATGACAGACCGGCACGGCACCCAGCCCATACGCATCGGCTTTGACCACGGCGCAGAGTTTTTTACCTGCAACGAGGGTTCGCACCTGGCTGAGGTTGTCCAGGACAGCATCCAGGTCCACTTCCACCCAGGAGGGCCGGAGAACGAGCGCTTCATCTTTCATAGTGCAGAACGGTTGTTGTCCTTTTCGTAGTGTTGGAGCCTTTGTGTGCAAATGCTGTCTGCCAAGCCGGTGTAATACACATAGGTGGGGAATTCGACGCGTTCGATGGTGTAGGTTTGCGCCAGCCGCGCAACCAACTCTGACTCTGCGGAATAGGGCAGCCGCTTGAATCCGCCGCTGTCGACAAACACCCGGCGTTTGCCGAACAGGGTGGCGCCGATGGTGCACTGGGAGAGATGGATCTTGCGCTGCGGATCAAAGGCGTCCTGAACCCAATGGCTGTGCTCCGGCCCGTTCAACATCACGCCGCCGTGGATCAGATCCACCTGCGGATGGGCGTCCATATAGGAAACCCGCGCTTGCAGATGTTCCTCAAGGTATTCGTCGTCCGAATCGATAAAGGTGGCGTAATAACCCAGGCTGGCCTGCAGACCGATGTTGCGCGTGGCAGACAGCCGGCGGCGGCTGTGTTTCAAATAGCGCCAGTTTGGATTTTCACGAAGAAGGGGAAGAATCAGTTCTTCCAAACCGTCGCTGCTGCCGTCATCGACGATCAGCAGCTCCCAATCCTTGAAGGATTGCCGTTGCACCGAGGCGATAGCCCGAAGGATGAGATGGCGGCGATTGAATACCGGCAGGATGACCGACACCCTTGGGTGGGCAAATGCTACAGGATCCGTTATCTCTTCCATAGATAATAATTCTCACCCTTGTACAGCCGTTCGACCCGTTGATCGGCGTTCAAGATAAAACGGACCAGTTCTCCGTTGCCGTTGTCGCCGGTCATACGAAAGGCGTGTTCTCCCTCAGGGGTTAACTCAATGACCCCGGCCCCGGGATCATCCGCCGGTGGATAGTCGTGTTGATAGAGAACCAGCCGGTTATTCCGCATCATTACTAAAAGCCGCCAGCCAGTCAGATCCTCATAGTCGCCGATATATTTTGCAAAAGAGGCCGGGTCTGCCGTTGCCGCCGGCGGGGATGGCCTGGTTTTTAGAATCAACGGTGCGGTCAGGTCGTACGCACGATAGGCCATGGTGGTGGGATCTCCATCCGCACAGTTCATCAGCACAATGACGCCGATCTTTTCCGCCGGGCAGAACACAATGCGGCTTTTATAGCCCGCCACCCATCCACTGTGGCCCACCAGGGTGCGGGTGTTGCGTTTGTTTACCGCAAAGCCAAGCCCCCGGCCGCTGTTCCAGCCCGGGTCCAACCAGTGCACACGCTGCATCTCGCGTAAAGTTGGCCCTGCGAGCACAGCAGTGTCTGAGATGTCCTCATAACTCAGGTGCAGGGCGATGTATTTGGCCAGGTCTGTGACGCAGGAGCTGATGTTGGCCGCAGGGATCAATCCCTGGCATTCTGGAAAATCCAGCCGCAGACGCGTACCATCGGGCAGCAGACGATCGTAGCTTGCCGCCAGCCGGGACTGTTGTCCGGCGGGAAGCACCACGCTGGTGCTGTTCATCCGCAGCGGTTGCAGAATGTGTTTGTTAACATAGGTCTCATAGGGCTCGCCGGATGCGGCCTCTACGATCTGTCCGGCCAGCGCCAGGCCAAGGTTGGAATAATGATAGGTGGACCATGGCGCCTGGATCAACTCCTGATTCGGCACGGTCTGGCGGATTTGTTCCGCAGTGGGGAACCGGTGATCCGTCCAGTAGGGGAAAGCGGCTTCTCCGGGCAGCCCGCCGGTGTGGGTGAGAAGATTTTCGATGGTGATCGGAGGTTCGGCGGCAAAGCGGCTTTTGATTTGGAACCAGGGGAGAAAGCGGGTGATCGGGTCATCGAGCCGCAGCTTGCCCTGATCGCGCAGCTGCATGATCGCTGTGGCGGTGAACGTCTTAGTGATGGAGGCGATGCGGCACAGGGTCTCCGGCGTCATGGGCTTTTTATTTTCCACGTCGCTGTAACCAAAGCCTTTGGCCCAGATCAGCTTTTGGTTATCGACTACGCCGATGGCAACGCCGGGAATTTTGTAATAGTCGATGCGCTCCTGAATCCAGACGGACAGCAGTTCCAGTTCAGCGCTCAGATCCTGGGGCAATTCAGTGGGAGGTTGTGCAAAAGCTGGAAGAAAGCAGAGCAGAGTGAACAGCCATGCGCGTTTGATCATGGGGCCTCACAAACTGAGTTTTTCTCGAGTTTTTATGGATTGGGCTTCTGCCAGAGCGATTTCAATGCTCTGCCGGGCGCTAGCCGGCGTGATCCGTTGCGGAGCCTGTCGGTGTTGCAGGCAGGAGATGAAATAATCGTATTCACGGCTGTAGCCGTCGCCCGGTTCCACCGCCACGGTCTCTGGCGCCTGCGCACCGCTGCGGGTCAGCGTGAGCGTAGGCGTGCGGCTGCTGTCGTATTCCAGCGCTCCCTTTTCGAACACCGCGGTATAACTCATTTTGAATCCGAGCGGATAATTCCAGCTGCCCTCGGCCATGCAGAGCAGGGGCTCCGCGAACTCGTATTGCGTCAGCACAGAATGGTTCAGGCCTGTGGAAGTCGACAGGCCTTGAGAAAAGACCGCGCTCGGCCGGCCCAGACTGTAGTGGATAAAGTCCACGTCGTGCACGTGCAGGTCAAAGAGGCAGCCGCCGCTTTTAGCCGCCACAGCGAACCAGCTGTCGTCGCCGGTCCAAAAGGGCGGAGCGCTGACCCGGCGCATGAGCAATGATTGAAGGGTGCCCAGTTCCCAGGAATCGATGTATCGCTTCAGCACCTCATATTCCGGCCAGAAACGCAGACATTGGGCGATCATCAGGGTGGCCTGATTGTGCCGGGCCGCGGCGATCATGGCATCGCAATCTTCCAGGGTGAGGGCCATGGGTTTTTCGCAGATCACCGACCGGCCGACCTCCAGCGCTTGCACAGCCAGGGTCCGATGCAGGTGCGTGGGCAGGCAGAGACTGATGCAATCGATTTTTTCCTGGCGCAGCAGCTCGTCAAGAGTGGAGTAGACCGCTACGCCCTGCAGCAGGTTCTGTTCCGGAGCATCGCCCAGGTTGCCCTGCGTGCTCTGTTTAATTTTGTCGGGATTGGTTTCTACCACTGCCGCCAGCTCTGCCTGCGGGTGGCGTTTGATCTGGCTGGCGTGGGTGACGCCCATAAAGCCATAGCCGATGACTGCGAAACGGATCATAGTGACTCCTATATCATTCTCTGGATGACAAGGTCAATTTACAAAATCATACGGGGAAATCAAAGCCTTTACAAAAGCGATTGACTAAAAAAGGCGGATTGCTTAATTTAACCTGCTCATTGAAGGAGAAAACATGAAGCCAAAGATCGTGGTGGGGGTTATCCTCATCGTCGCTGCGTTGACCTATCTTTTGCTCGGCAGCCTCAAAGACAGCGCGTTGTATTATGTGACGGTGTCTGAGCTGTTCGCCCGGTCCGAGTTCCCGGTAAACGAGGGGCTGCGGGTAAACGGGTATGTGGCGCCCGCATCCATTCGCTGGGATGCGAAAAAAGGCGAAACCAGGTTCCTGTTGTTTGAAGGAAAAGACAGCCTGCGGGTGTGGTATCAAGGGGTAGCGCCGGATCAGCTGGCGGATGCGCAGCAGGTGGTGGTGGAGGGCCGCATGGCCACAAACCGGGAACTGCAGGCGACCAAGATTCTGTTGAAATGTCCATCGAAATATGAGGAGAAAAAGCAGGCGGAGAGCGCCTTGCAGTAAAATTTAATAATACTTGTATGATTTGTCGAAAATTGTTGTTATTTTAATCCTCATGACAAAATCGTCTCTATTTAAATTAAAGGAGTATTCAATGCGAAGAATGCTGTTCGCCCTGTTTGCCTTGACGCTGCTTTTCGGTGGCTGCGGATCCAAAAAAGGGATCAAGCTGGAAAAGGGAACCCCGCTGTATGATCTGGCCAAAGAGATTGCGATAAAATATCCGGCCATGGATCCGGATGTCAATAAAGATCTGATCTCCTGCAAATATTTCACCCTTACGCCCGGGTCCTTTTTCACCGAGTTGCAGCGCGGCATGGGGAAAAACACCGATCAGCTGAAAACGCTGGATGAAAAACGGCTGCAGGATTTTTTCAAGGCCAATGTCGAACGTCTCGGCGAACGCCAGCTGTTTTTGGAAACCGCCAAGGCCGAGGGCATCAAGGTTACGCCGGCTGAATTGGACAGCACCCTGCTGAAAATCTACACCCAGAACGGCGGGCAGGAAGCGTTCGCCAAACGCATCGGCGATCAGGGGATCACGCTGGATGTCGTTCGCCAGGATGTTGAGCGGGAAATGACCTTGCGTAAATTTTTCGATAAAAAGAACGATGAGATCAAGGTCGCTGCCGAAGAACTGGAAAGCATCTACACCCAGGATAAAACCGCCAGCGTGCGGCACATTCTTCTGACCACCCGGGGCCTGAGCGATTCCGCCAAGGCGGTCAAGCGCACCATGATGCAGGGCATTTTGGATCGCGCCAAAGCGGGCGAAGACTTTGCCGCCCTGGCCAAAGAATACACCGAGGATCCGGGCTCCAAGAACAACGGCGGTCTGTATGAAAACTTTCCGCGCGGCCAGATGGTCAAACCCTTTGAAGACGCTGCATTCACCGTACCGGTGGGACAGCTGTCCGATATCGTAGAAACCGATTACGGTTATCATATTCTCCAGATCGTGGAGCGCAAGAAAGAAACCC
>DAIQOA010000032.1:0-33243 GCA_036788095.1 bacterium
CCCAGGCCCATGTCGTCGGCCAGGCAGCCGCCAAAGCCGTATTCTTTGAGAAAGAGCAGCCAGTCATAGCCCGCTTTTTGATACGGCCGGAGCACGCCTTTAAATGTTTTCGGCAGGCTGTGCTCCCTGAGACCGGTGAACTCTTTAATCCGTGCCAGTTTTTGCCGATATCCCTGATCGCCGGATTGGCGCATCTGTTCCTCGAACAGCAGGTCGATGAGGGTGACCTGCAGCGCGGGCAGCCGCAGCGAACGTTCTTCCACGGTGGCGAAATGAAAGAGGAACTGGAATTTTTTGATCAACTCCTCCGGCAGCATGGCGACACTGTGGTCCGCCAGCTTGACATATTTCTCATCTCGGATCAGGGCTCGTTTCAGTTCCTTGATCGACAACGGTACGCCGTCGAATTCGACCTCCAGGTTGAGGTCGAACCAATCGATCTCGGTGGCGACGCCGAGGCGCACCGTGGGCGTCGAAGTGCGGATTCTATATCTTTTAAGCTTTTCCTGTCCATAGACCTCAAATCCCTCGGCGGTGAGCGCGGGCAGGGAGTGAAACAGCCAGGGGATGACTTTTTTTTCATCCAGCAGCAGGCCGTTGTGCGGCCGATGTTTCAGCCCGGTGTCCATCAGTGCCTGCCAGGCCGCCTGCTCCTGCCGGCGATCCCGGGTGATCTTGAGCACCAGCGCGCCGTCGTCAGCGACGCGGCAGATCTGATCCGTTTCCTCGGAGAAAAGAACTTCCCGATCCTGATAGAAAAACGACAGCACCAGTTCTAGCTGGTCGGCTTTTTCCTTCAGGGTGATTCGTCTTTTGCTAAATTGCGTCACCGGCTGGACCGTATAGGGCTCGGGCAATTGCAGCGCGTCGCCCGTGCAGTTCTGCTTCAAGACGCCGTCGATGAAGAAGGGCAGCTCTTTTTGCGGCACCACCAGCTCGCGCAGTCCGCGGCTGAAGGGCAGGAGCAGGTCCGCCTGGTTCAGGTTGTCGATGCGCATCAACAGGGTGTCTTGCAGAATCCAGATCGGATTTTCCGACAGGATATGAAAGGGCGATGTCAACGCCTGCTCGGAAGTATCGTAAAGCAGGTACGGTAAAAAGTGGCTGGATCGTCCCCGCTGTTCAAAACGGAATTCAATCCGCCGGGGGTGTTCGGCAAAGCGGATCGGTTCACCCAGATCTCCGTCGGCGCTGAGGAACAGCGGGCTCTCCTGCAGCAACTCGAACAACCGGCCGCTGGACCCGGCAAAGGAAAAAGAGTCCCATTGGTTACGGCCGTAACCGTAGCCCTCCAGCCGAATGTTATAGTCCCAACGTGTTTTCTGCAGCAGATAGGCGATGGCGATGGGATCACTGGGGGAGAATTTGGCGTCAGAGAGATCCTGGTCGTGGCTGTTGAGAGGGAGCAAACGGCCCATGCGGCCGTCCTTTTTAAGGTACACCTTGTAGGGCACAATGGTCCACGAGGTGGGCCGCAGGTACAGCTGGTAGACGATCTGCCACTGACGCGGACTGCGGCGATGGTTGGGGCGATGGGCGCCCGATACTTTGGCGAGATTGTCTAAAAAAGCATGCCAGGAGGATTTAGGCTCGCGCCGCTCCATGGCCGGGCGTTGGGCGCTATAGGCGGCGCGGCCGGCCAAAAGGGCGGCGACAATGTGTTCGCAATGATGGTAATAGTTGGATTTGCACGAACAATCGGCCTGCAGCGCAGTGGCCGCTTCAGCGACGCGCACTTGAAACGAACCGGCGCCGGTAAGCACGTCCGCTTCAAACTGCAGCGGCGTGATGCGGCTGATGGCGACTCGGCCGTCCTCGTACAACTGTTTGCCCTGTTCAAAAGCGCCCAAGCGGGCGAACAGGCGGATGTCCGATATTTTTATATTCATCAATACCCCACGGCTCCCATAGGCTGGTCCCTCGTCGCGCAAACGGCGAAGGCCGCAGGAAACGAGCAAGCTGAAAGTTAGCATAAAAATATTAAAAACGCAAGGAGATACCATGCAGCCGCACTCTTCCTCGCCTGAAATCTCTTGCAATTGTCTGGACGGAATCTTATATTTTTCTAAATCTTCCGTTCACTTTTAGGGAGTCCCTTCCGGTGAAGAAAATATTTGTCCTCGACACCAACGTCATCCTCCATGACGCCACCTGCATCTTTCATTTCCAGGAAAACGACATTGTCATCCCCATCACGGTCATCGAAGAGATAGACGCCTTTAAGCGCGGTCAGGATTCCATCCATTATAACGCGCGCGAGTTCATCCGCCTGCTGGATACCTACTCCGGCGATCACCTGGTGAACGGCGGCGTCAGCCTGGGGCCGGGCCGTGGCCGCATCTCCATCCTCGCCATCTTTCAGGACGAGCCGGAGATCGTCAAGGCCTTTTTTGAAGCCAAGGCGGACCATCGGATTCTCAGCGCCGCGCTTTTTTTGCGTAAAAAGCACCCCAAAACCCAGGTGGTGCTGGTCAGCAAAGACGTGAACCTTCGCCTTAAAGCCAAATCCGTGGGACTGCAATCGCAGGATTATTACACCGACAAGATCGAAGATATCGACAAGCTGTACCGCGGCAAACGGCTGGTGGAAAACACAAACATCGCCGTCATAGACAAGCTCTGCTCGCCGCCGCACGAGGTGCCGGCCGCGGAGGCGGCGGTGGAACGCCCGCTGGCCAACGAGTATTTCATCTTCCGCAGCGGCAGCCGTTCGGCGCTGGCTTTTTATCATTCGCAGCGGCGTCTGTTCGCGCGCATCGAAAAGGTGCAGGCCTACGGCATTATGCCGCGCAATGCGGAACAGATTTTTGCGATCCACGCTCTGCTCGATCCGGAGATCCAACTGGTCACTTTGAGCGGCAAGGCCGGCACCGGCAAAACCCTGCTGGCGCTGGCCGCGGCGTTAGAGTGCCGCAAGCAGTACCGGCAGATTTTTCTGGCGCGCCCCATCGTCGCCCTGTCCAATAAGGACCTGGGCTATCTGCCCGGCGACATCGAATCCAAACTGGACCCGTATATGCAGCCGCTGTACGATAATCTGGGCGTCATCCGCAACCAGTATCCAGAGACCGATGAACGCTCTTTGCGCATCCAGGAGATGCTCGACAACGGCAAACTCGAGATCGCGCCGCTGGCCTATATCCGCGGCCGCAGCTTGAATCACATCTATTTCATCGTCGATGAAGCGCAGAACCTGACCCCCCATGAGGTCAAGACCATCATCACCAGGGCCGGAGAGGGCAGCAAGGTGATCTTTACCGGCGATCCGTTCCAAATCGACAGCCCCTATCTGGATTCCCGTTCCAACGGCCTGTGCTACCTCATCGACCGCATGAAGGGTCAAGCGCTGTATGGCCATGTGTGGCTGGAAAAAGGCGAACGATCCGAACTGGCCGAGTTGGCGAGCAATCTGTTATGAGGATGAAATGCGCCGCCGCGGTGGGAGCGGTTCTTTTTCTCTGGGTGAAGGCTTTGGCCCTGGACGCTCCCCCCAAGCGCGAGTTTCGCGGCGCGTGGATCGCAACGGTTCACAATCTCGACTGGCCCTCCAGCCGCGGCCTGACGCCGGAGGTGCAGCGCAGAGAATTGGTGGATTGGCTCGACGAACTGTCCGGCTGCGGCGTCAATTGCGTGGTGCTGCAGATTCGTCCTGAATGCGATGCGCTGTATGCTTCCCCCTATGAACCCTGGTCCTATCATCTCACCGGCGCCCAGGGCGTCGCCCCTGTCCCGTTTTACGATCCGCTGGCCTTTGCCGTACAGCAGGCGCATCAGCGCGGTATGGAACTGCACGCCTGGTTCAATCCCTACCGTGCGGTGAGCAACAGCGGCGCCTATTCGCTTTCCCCGCAGCACGTAAGCCAGCGCCACCCCGACTGGATCATCAGCATCGGCAGCATCCAATTTTTAAATCCAGGTCTGCCCGAGGTCCGGGAATATGTCGTTCGGGTGGTGATGGATGTGGTCAGACGCTATGACATCGACGGCATCCACTTTGATGATTACTTTTATCCCTATCCACCCAACCAGATCACCACAGAAGATCAAAACGCCTTTGCGCTATACGGCCAGGCCAGTCCGGACATCCACACGTGGCGGCGCGCCAATGTCCACGCGTTTGTGCAAATGATGCACGACAGCCTGCAGATCGTCAAACCACAGGTTAAATTCGGCATCAGTCCTTTCGGCATCTGGAAGAACGGCGTGCCCAGCGGCATCGCCGGCCTCTCCGCCTATGACGCGATCTATTGCGATGCGGTCACCTGGCTGCAGCATCAGTGGATCGATTATCTCACACCGCAGCTGTACTGGAAGATCGGCGGTGCGCAGGATTACAGCCGCTTGATGCGCTGGTGGAGCGCACGCATGAATGGCCGCCATCTGTACACCGGCAATGCCGCGTATCGGATCTCTGAGTGGAGCAGCCGCGAGATGCCGAACCAGCTGCGTTTGAATCGCAGCGGCTCCTTGGCTTACGGTCAGATTTTTTACCGGGCCACCTCGCTGCGCGAAAATCCATCCGGGTTCACCGACAGCCTGAAAAGCAACTTTTACCGTTTTCCTTCTCTGATGCCGGTGATGACCTGGAAGGATTCTCTGCCACCTCTACCCCCTGAACGCCTGCGGTTTTATCCGCCGGCAAGCGGCGGTCCAGTGCTCAGATGGGATCCGCCGCTGCAGGCCGGCGACGGGGACACGGCTGCACGCTATGCGCTCTATCGCATCCACGGGACCGAGGTGACGACGGCGGATCTGCACCCGGCCAATCTGTTGGCGGTGACCGGCGGCCAGTCGCTGGATCCAACGCCGGCGGCAAAGGCCGGCCAGTATTCCTTTGTCGTGACCGCGTTGGATCGCAGCGGCAATGAGAGCGGCTGCAGCACGGTCCTGCAACTGGCGGCGCCATCGGCGCCGCAACTGGTGCAGCCGCCGGACAGGACCATGGATCTCGGTGTCGCCGTGCGGCTGAGCTGGCGCCGCATCACGTCGGCGTCCCGCTATCGCCTGCAGATGACCACGGACTCGACCTTTGCGCGGCTGCTGATCAATCAGCTGCTGACCGACACCACCCGCGCGCTGCAGAACCTGTCGCCGAACCTGACTTATTACTGGCGGGTGCAGGCGCAGAATCCGGCCGGCGCCGGTGATTACTCCCCGGTATGGGTCTTTCGCCGGGCGCCCGCCTCTGCGCCGGTGGAGCAGAATGCTTTACCGCCGGGGCGGTTTCGTCTGGTACAGAATTATCCTAATCCTTTCAACGCACGGACGGTAATCTCTTTCGAGTTGCCGCGCAGCGGCTGGGCGCGATTGGAGGTGTACGACGTGATGGGAAGAAGGGTGAGCATTCTCATGGACCGTTCTTTGCCCGCCGGCGCGCATGCCTGCATATGGGAGCCGCGCTCCGTCGCCTCCGGAGTCTATCTCTATCGATTGACCTTTGAAGGAACGGTCATAGTAAGAAGGATGCTGCTGCTAAAGTGAGCGGCTGCATGTGCATGGCCTTTGACGGCCGCGACCGTCCGCGACTGGCCTTGATCGAGAAGAGCCGCCGGGCGGTGCATTCCATGATGCCGCGGGGCTCGCTGCGGGCAAGAAGGCAATCATTTCAGCAACGGTCTATTTCTGCGTGCGCAGCAGAATCAGCAGGCCGCCCAAAGCGAAGAGGCCGTTGGGAAACCAGGCGGCGAACAGCGGCGGCAACACGCCGTTCTGACCAAAGGACTGGCAGATCTTGACCAGACCGAAATAGACGAAGCAGATGATCAGGCTGAGGCCAAAGCCGGTGGCGCCGCCGCTGCGCCGCTTGGGGGAAGCCAGCGGTGCGCCGAACAGCACGATGATAAAATTAGCGAATGGGATTGAAAGTTTTAGATACAGGTCCACCAGCCAGTGACTTTCATTGCCGCCGTTTTGGCGCACCTCTTCGATAAAGGCAGTCAGCTCCTGGTAGGACATCTCCTCCGGTTTTTTCAGCACCTTGGCAAAATCCTGCGGCCTGAGATTTTCGTCCTCCAGCCTCTTTTCGTCAAACAGGGCCACAGTCTCCTGCCCCTGATCAAAGGTCCGTTCCACGCCGTTACGAAGCACCCAGGCGCTGTCCTCCCAGGCCATGGTGCGGCAATCCAGCCGGTAGAGCAGCTCTAACCCGTCGAACCGCCGAACGCTGACATGGTGGCCGGTGTTGCGGGCGGCGTCAAAGTAGCGCATGCTGATCAGGCGATCGCGGTCATCACGCATGAACACATTGTTGATGCGTTTGCGATGGGACTCGCGTTTTTTCTCTACGTAGTGGTCGATGAGCAGAGCGCGGCTGCTGCTGGCCTGCGGTACCACATATTCGCCAAAGTAATAGGCTGCAATGCTGATGAGAAAGGCGAGCACCAGCAGCGGGGTCAGCGTGCGATAAAGCGAGACTCCGGAGGCGGACATGGCGACGATTTCATTCTGCCGCGCCATGTTGCCGACGCTGAACAGACTGGCCAACAGCATGGCGACCGGTAGAGTCAGAATGACGATGTAGGGCAGGTAATACACATACAGCTTGAGTACGATCAAGCCGGGCACTTTTTCGCCGATGTAGACATCCAGTCGTTCGATCGAGTCCACGATCAGAAAAATGCAGATAAAGGCGATAAGAGAGAAAAACAGGATAAAGCAGAAACGGCGCAGGATGTACCGGTCCAGCACTCTCATGCGGGCCTCCGGAGCCGCCGTTGGAACAGTTTTTTAAGCCGCACGCTCAAAATGGATGTGGCTTCATAGGTGGAGTGAAACACCAGATACAGCCCGGCGATGCCGACGAGAATGTTGGCGGTCCACATGGCGGCGAACGGCGTGATCATTTGTTTGTCCGCCAATTCCTCTCCGCCGATCAGAGTAGTCCAGTAAAGCAGGAAAAAGGCAAAGCTGATGCCGCCGGCCATGGCAAGCGACCCCCGCCGGGCCATGATGCCGAGCGGGGCGCCGATGAGCACAAAGATGATGCACGCCACCGGGATTGAATATTTTTTTTGTACCTCCACCATCAGGCTGCTGTTTTTCCGCTGCAGATGTTGCAGCGTGGAGAGACGTCCGCTGATCTGCTGCTGCAGGCGCAGGTGATCCGCAAGGACGCCGTCCAAAGGCGGCGATCCATGGGCCGGCGGATCATCGCTTTCAGCCGCCCGGCCGATCTGGGCAAGGGCCTCTGGTTTGGAAAAATAGCGATGAAAATGATCGCCGATCTGCTGCGTCAGCTCTCGGCGATTCAGCGCGATATCCTGTTCGTTGTTTTTAATCTCCGCCAGCATCATGGCGCTGCTCTTCTCGCGATCTCCGCGCGCCTGAGAATCGCTTCGTTCCAGCGCCATACCCGGCACTGACACGGCGAGGTTCTGCTTGGGGAAAGAGAGCTTGCGGTATTGCTCCAGCTTGGTCAGATCGAGTTCGTGCATCTCACCGTCGTAAAGCGTCAACAGCAGCATCTCCGCCTGCTGGTTGAAAAAGATAGAGCCGCGTTTCGCAAAGATGATCTTGCTGACATCCGCGGCGCTGTTGTCGTCGATGAACACGGAATCGACAAAAGCGGTATCGCCCTTTTGCACGATGTTTTGCACGCGCAGGGTAAAGTCCGGCAGATCGCGATAAATGACGCCGGCTTCAAGACGGATGGTCGGTTTTTTGCGGTAGATGTCGGCGGTCAGCAGACGGGCGCGGTGGTTGAAATCGGGCAGCACGTGGTCATTGAACCAGACCATGAACACCGCCAGCAGAACCGAGGCCAGCAGCACCGGTTTGATCATGGTGAGCACGCTGACCCCGCTGGCTTTCATGGCCGTGATCTCTTGATCGCCGCTGAGACGGCCGAAGGCCATCACCGTGGCCACCAGCACCGACATAGGCGCGGCCAGGGCGATGATCCAGGCTAATTGGAGGAAAAAGAATTCCAGCACAGTAGCCAGGCTCAAGCCCTTGCTGAGGATGCGGCTTAAATCGCGAAAAACAAGGTTTAAAATGAAGAGCAGTGTGATGACACACATTGAGAAGACAAATGGGCCAAAATGCTCTTTTAAAACATATCGAGACAGAATTCGCATGGTTTTCGTGTCGCATTTACAAGTTCGAGAAAAGACAACTTGTTTAAAAATAGTAAAAATAATGTCTAACATCAAGAAAAAATTTCGGCTTCGACCATTTTTTTCCTTTTTTAAACCGGCTTGGTTTGATATTTGCATATCGGAGTCAGGAGTAATGCCGGCCTCGGTTTCTTGCCGGTACAAGGCTGGGAACTATTTGTAGTTAGGTTAGTTTTTTTATATTGCTCCTGATCATAATTATGATTAAATTTAACTTTCACCGCAGGCATGCCCGGCAGCGCCGGGTCCCTCTTCATCCTGACAAAGGAGCCTTTTATCGTCGCGTTTGCTACGGATCTGTAACTGACAGCTGAACCAGCGAAATCAATCACAGTCATTGAAGACCTTTAGCGACAAACAGTGGTCGAATCTCACCCTTTTGCCTGCGGTGGTGTTATCGATCCTTTTACTTTTCCTGTTGCGCGGTGAGGCTTGGGCGGATAAGCGCGCCGATGCCGCTGCCGAGGTGCAGCCTTATGTCGGTATGCAACTGCCGCATGCCGCGGACCCCCGTGTGCCGATCCTGGAGGAGGAGCCGTTCCTCGGATTGCATATGAACGGAGCGCGTACACCGGTTCTGAAAAGGACGCTTGCCGCGTTGCGGCGTGAAGTGAAAATCGATTCCACCGGCAAGAACATCAACTTTGTCGAAAAGCTCGATCAGATGGATTTCCGTCTGCCGACCTTTCTCTCCCTGTCGGATTATGTCCAGATTCGGCGCATGCACAATCAGAGCTCCCTGTGGGTGCGCAGTGCGCTGGCCAAGCTGGGCGAGAGCAGCACGGGTGGTTCCGGCGGAGCCCTGCGCATCGATATTCCGGTGGAGATCAAGAACCGTACCTTTCAGGCCATCTTTGGCGGCGGCACCGTGGGCTTGGACGTCACCGGTGAGATCAACATCAAGGGCGGATTGCGCAATGAAAAGCGCAGCGAGGTGTCGACGTCGTTGGCCAACGGCAGCCACACCAGTTTCACCATGGAGCAGACCCAGCGCTTTCAGGTGCAGGGCCACGTGGGCGAAAAGGTGACGATCGGCGTGGATCAGGACTCGGAACGCGCTTTTGATTTTGAAAACAATCTGCACCTGAGCTACAAGGGCGACGAGGACGAAATTGTTCAGTCCATCGAGGCCGGCAACATTGCGCTGTCGCTGCCGGGCACGCGCTTTGTCACCTTTGGCGGGCAGAGCAGCGGTTTGTTCGGCCTCAAGGCGGCGATGAACTTTGGCCGGCTGCAGTTGACCGCCATCGCCAGCCAGGAGAAGGGGGAGAATAAGAAACTCTCCCTGGCCGGCGGCGCGTCGCAGAACAAGCAGACCATCGAAGATTACAGCTATATCAAGAATCAGTATTTTTTTCTCGACGAGCATTACCGCAATTATTATCCACAGCGATCGTCGGACGGTTTGTTCCTCTATGACCCCAATCGCAACATCACCGATGTGGAAGTGTACACCTCCCAACCTAACTTTCAGAATCAGCCGGACAAGGCCATCCGCGGCTGGGCGTGGTCGGTCGCCGGCAAGGACACCAACATACAGGTAATCCGGACACGCAGCGACACGTTGTCGAGCAAAGCGATGTACCTCGGTTATTTTATCCGCCTGGAAAAGACCAATTATGATTTTAATCCCGAGCTGGGGTATATCCGGCTGCACAGCCCGTTGAGCACCGGCGAAGTGCTGGCGGTCGCTTACCGGGACAGCTCGGGCTATGTGCGCGGCATGATTGACTTTGATTCCAAAAAAGACCGGGTGATTCAGCTGCGCATGCTGCGGTCGGAAAATCCCATGCCCTCGGATGTGACCTGGGACCTGGAATGGAAACACGTTTACAGTCTGGGCACGAATAACATTCCGGAGGACGGATTTAATCTCAAGATCTATTACAAACCGCCCTCCGGAGATCCGCAGGAGACGATCGAGATCAACGGAGCGGCCAAATCCTATCTGCAGATTTTCGGGCTGGACCGGGTGGATAAGGTCGGCAACCTCAAGCCGGACAACGTGGTGGACAAAAACGACAACGTGCTGCGCCTGGCCAGCGGCGAGTTGTGGTTCCCGGAGCTACGTCCCTTTGATCCGCTGAATCAGGCCACCGAGCTGCCTGATGACAAGCGAACGCGCGCCATCTATGACACGACGGTGCAGAGTTACATCACCGCGCAAAGCAAGTTTTATATCGAGGTCGAATCGCAGACCCGCAGCGCGGAATACCGCCTCGGCATGAACATCATCGAAAACTCGGAAGAGGTGACGCTCAACGGCCGCAAACTCAACCGCGGAACAGATTATACCATCGATTATTTCACCGGCACCCTGCGCATGCTCAACGAAGAGGCCACCCGGCCGACGGCCAACGTCGACGTGACCTATGAAAGCAACCAGATGTTCCAGATCGACAAAAAGACGATCATGGGCGCGCGCGCCGAGTACGCGTTGTGGGACGACAGCTTTATCGGCGGCACCTTTCTCTATCTCAATGAACGCACCCTGGAGCAGAAGGTTCGCGTCGGAAAAGGTCCCATGCGCAACATGGTGTGGGACGTCAACACCTCCATGACGATGAAGCCGTTTTTCATGACGCGTCTGGCCAACCATCTGCCCTTTGTCGACACACGGCAGCCCTCGACGTTGCGCTTTGAGGGCGAGGTGGCGCAGGTCATCCCCAACCCGAACACGATCAACAACGAGTCCACCGACGACAACGACGGAGTCGCTTACATCGATGATTTCGAGGCGGCCAAAAGCATGACGCCCCTGGGCATCTCCCGGCGCAGTTGGAGTTTGAGTTCGGTCCCGCAGGCCATTCTGGAATACCGACCGGGCACGAATGCGGTGGATTTGACTTACCGCGGCGATCTGCAGTGGTGGGAGCCCTATGGGCAGTATCCGATCCAGGAGATCTGGCCGAACCGGGACGTGACCAGCAGCACCGCCAGCACCACCTCGATCCTGCAGATCAAGTTTACTCCGCCCGACTCGGTCGCGGATAAAGCCAAGGCCTGGGGCGGCATCCAAAAATCTCTGTCCGCCGGCTATTGGGATCAGACCGAGAGCAAGTATCTGGAGATCTGGGTGCACGGCGATTCGGGAACCATGCATATCGATCTGGGAAGCATCTCTGAGGATATCATCCCCAACAACGAATTGAACACCGAAGACAAGATGCGCAATATGATCCGCAACAACGTGCTCGACGACGACGAGGATGTGGGCATCGACGGCATGGCGGACAACGATCCCCGCGCCCTTGCCGCCGGCGGCGATTACTGGGATATCAACAACAACGGCCTCCGCGATTGGGGCGAACCGTACAGCAACGATAACTGGAGATACACGGAGCGCAGCGACGATTATTCGGAAATCAACGGCATGGAGGGCAATGCCAACGATTACGGCGGCCGCATTCCGGACACCGAGGATATGAACCGAAATGGCGGCCTGGACCGCCGCAACGATTATTTCGAATACAGCGTCAACCTCGATCCCAATGGCCCGGACAAGGCGTATCTGATCAGCACCAACGAAGGCAAGTACTACCAGACCAAATGGAAGCTCTACCGTATTCCCCTGCGCGGTGCGACGGACATCACCCGAGAAGTCGGCAATCCCTCGATCACCGAGATCTCTTATGTGCGCGTCTGGTTCGATGGATTCCACGGACCGGGCGCGGTCTGGATCGCGGATATCAATCTGGTGGGCAACGAATGGAAGGAACTGGGCGTGGCCGATGCGGCCAGGCCGGAGCAGTACGTTCTGCCGGCGGATTCCACCAAGGGCGTCCTTGCCACGGTGCTGAACACGCATGAGGATCCCGACTATATCGCGCCTCCGGGCGTCCGCGGTGAGATCGACAAGATCACCCAGGCGCAGCAGCGCGAGCAGGCGCTGGTGATGACGGTCAAAAATCTGCAGTTCGGTGAAAACGGCGTGCTGCAAAAAACCTTTTACGAGGCACAGGATTACATCAACTATCGCACCCTGAAAATGTTCGTCGGCGGCAACGACGTGCGTCAACGGCACATTCGTGAGGATTCCAGTCAGATCGAATTCTTTCTCCGCTTCGGCGCGGATCTGAACAACTATTATGAGATCCGTGAAAAGGTGTACGACGGGTGGGATCCGCGCAACAACATCGAAGTGGATCTGGTGGAGCTGTCGGCGATCAAACTGATCGCCGAGAACTATGACAGCACCGGGGACCGGACCGGCTATCAAAAGATCACCGCAGAGGGCAAGACCCTGTTCATCAAAGGCAGCCCGGCGCTGCGCAATGTGCGCATGCTGGTGGTCGGCGTGCGCAATCTCAGCGACGAGCCGTTCGACGGCGAGCTCTGGCTCAACGAGCTGCGTTTGTCCAACGTTAAAAAGGACAAGGGCATGGCTTATCGCGTGCGCCTGGATTTCGATTGGGCAGACCTGCTGCGCTTTAACGGCGAGGTCAACAAACAGGATGCCGATTTTCATAACATCTCCACCCGCTATGGCGACGGCGACAACTCTCTCGCGGGAAATTTCCAGGCCAGCATCAACCTCGACAAGTTTTTGCCGCGCAAACTGGGGCTGAGCATTCCGGTCAGCTATAATTACGGCCGCAATGAGTCGACGCCCAAATACAAACCCGGCACCGACGTTGAGGTGACCACCGCGCTGCCGGATTCCATCCTCGAACAGATACGCACGATGAACGAGAAACAGGGGTTCACCGTCTCCTTTGGCATCAACTCGCGCTCCAACCATTTCATCGTTAAGAACATTCTGTCCGGTCTGCGCGCCAACTATTCCCAGTCCGAGGCCAAGGGCAGCAGTTCGACGATGAAACGCACCTCGAATCTGTCTCAGTCCGGCAACCTCGACTGGGGCGTGACCTTTGGGCCGAACAACTATTTCCGTCCGTTCAAGTTCCTCGGCGAATCCCCGCTGCTGCTGCGGTTCTCGGAGATGAAGATGTTCTTTACTCCGACGAATTTCAACGCCAAAATTTCGGGCACACGCACACTGAGCGAACAGCTGACGCGGACCAAATTGTTTACCGACAACAATACCTACAGTTTCAATTCGAGCCTCAGTTCACAGGTCAAGCTGTTCGAGAGCCTGTCGCTGGACCTCAGCCGGAGTCATATCAACGATCTGCAGGACATCCCCAGCGATTCGCTGCGCATGATGCTCAATCAGGGCCGTCTCGGCATTCTGACCAACATGACGCAAAATGTGTCTCTGCGCTACAATCCCAAGATCTTTAGCTGGCTGACCACCAACGGCTCGTACTCTTCCAATTTCCGTTACGGCTTTAACCGCCAGCAGCGGCTTCGCGACGTCTCCATGGGGAAAACCTACAACCTGTCCGGCAGCTTTGATCTGGCGGGATTGTTTAAAAGCCTGTACCGTCCCGGCGGTCCCGGCGGCGCCGGCCGGCCGGGGGCGTCGCAACGGCCGCGCCCCGGCGGTTCTGCCGGCCAGCAGGGCCGGTCTCAGCCCGCCAAAGGGCGCCCGCGCGACGCAGGGGGCGCTAACCGGCCGTCCGCTTCCTCCGCCGGTCAGGATAAAGAGGGCGCTGACGCAAAAGAACAGGTCAAGCGCGAGAAACTGCTTCAGGAGCAGGAACAAAAAGTGGCGGAGCGGGTCACACGCGCCCGCATGGCTTTGGCTAAATCGGTGAGCAAAGACCCCAAGGCGGACTCGACGGCGTTGAAACAGGCGTTGGCTGATTCGGCGTTGTTCAAGACTCAGGGCGTATTCAAAACCGATGAGGAGCTCAAGAGAGAACAACAGCAGAAAGAACAAGAAGCAAAAGATAAACTGATCCGCGAGAAACGGGAAAAGGAGCAGCAGGCCAGGGCGGCGAGAGAAAGAGCCGAACAGCTCAAAAGAGAAAAACAGGCCCGCGGCAAGGAATGGCTCAAGCGGGAGAAGCAGGTGCTCGAGCGGTTGTCCCGGCTGCGCAAAGAGCTGCTGGAAAAACACGACAAAGGAGTGCCGGCCGATTCCACCGATTATCGCGCTGCGCAGGCGGATTCCATCCAGCTGATGGCCATGGAGATCAAATCGCCGGAACGGATCAAGATGGAGAAAGAGCTGCAGTCCCGCCTGGCTCAGGCGCGCGAACAGATCGCCAAAGCGGCGAAGAAGGGCGGCGTTGTCGATTCGACCGCTCTGAAGCGGGCGCTGTCGGATTCGGTCGCGCTCAAGACCACGGGTAAGATGAAATTGGCGGGACAGTACAAGCTGGAGGAGAATGCCGCCAAACGTCTGGCCGAGCTGCGCCGGGAAATGGACAAGCAGATCAAAAAGAAGGGCAGCGCGGATTCCAGCGCTTATAAACTGGCGCTGGCCGACTCGATCCTTCTGCAATCCTGGGGCATCAAAACCCCGGAGCAGTTCAAGATGGATAAAGAATCGGCCGAACGTCTGTCCGATGCGCGTAAAAAGATACTGCGGCGAAACATGGACATCGCGCTTACTGAAAAGCGGCTGCGCCAGGCGATCGCGGATTCGATCCAGCGTCAGACCAAAGGATTAATCCCTCCGGATCAGATCAAGCAGGAAAAGCGCATTCTCGCCCGGATCGCCGCGGCGCGCAAAGAGCTGGCCAAGCGGATTGAAAAAGGCGTCGCCGTCGATTCTACGAAATACCGCGCAGCGGTGAGGGATTCGTTGCTCTGGGCCGACAAAGAGCTCAAAACGCCGGAACGGATCCAGCAGGAGCGCAAGCTGACCGAGCTGTTGGGCAAGGTGCGCGCCGAATTGGCCGCCAGAGCGGCCAAAGGCGCCAAACTGGATTCCACCAAACTGAAAGCCGCCCTGGGCGACTCGGTCTATCTGGCGGTCACCGGACGGGTCAAAACATCGGCGCAGATTAAAAAAGAGAAAAAGATTCGCGAACGCCTGCTCGCGATCCGCAAAACCCTGGAGAAAAGAAAGAACAAAGGCCAGCGGGTGGATCTCACCGAACTGCAGTCGGTGATGGGCGATTCCGTGCAGCTGCAGGCCACCGGAAGAGTCAAGTCCTTGGAGCAGATCCGGCGCGAACAGAAGTTGGTGGTTAAGCTGGTCGGATTGCGCGAGAATCTGGACAAGCTGTTTGAACAGGTTGCGGCTGATTCGGCGCAACTGAACCGGGCGATTTCAGACTCTACCACCCTGGCTAAAACCGGTACGCTGCCCAATTCGAAGGTGAGCGCCAAGGCCGCACTGGAGAAACAGGCAATGGCCGGTCAGGGTAAAAAAACAGAACCCGATCAACCGTTTTCGGTCATGGGCATGGTTGGCAAGCTCTTTGAAGTTTTTGAGCCCATGAGCATCAATTATGGAAAACGGGACAACATGGCCGAGTACGGACTGAGCCGCATGCCCGGTTGGCGGTATCAACTCGGTTTGAGCGATTCGACCGGAGTGCCGTTTCAGAGCGGCGCCAGCAGTTCGGTCAATCGCAACAGCAACAGCGTCAATAATAACTTGAGTCTGTCCTCGGGATTCGGGCTGTCACGCGATATCAAAATCCAGTTCAAGTTCAACGACACCTATTCGTTGAACAGCAGCACCACCACCACCGGTCAACGCTCGCAAAGCCGGCTGGTGTACGAGGACCTGGATATGCCGTTCCCGGAATGGTCGATCCGTATTTCCAGCCTGGAGAAATTGCCGCTGCTCAACCGTTTCGTCCAACGCGTGAGCCTGGATCACAACTATAACGGCCAATTCGCCCAAACTTTCAATGTGGACAAAAAGATCGAGGTCGTCACCCGGGACGACCGCGATTCCAAGTTCGCTCCGCTGGTGGGCGTCAGCCTCTCCTTCAAGAACGGCATGACCGTTTCTCTGCGCTACAACTCTTCCTCCATGGTCTCTTTGACCAAGAGCTCCGGGGAGGGCGCCACCCGGACGGAGAAATCCGATTTTTCGCTCACCGCCAATTACGCCAAAAAGAGCGATTTTCGTATCCCGATTCCGATCTGGCCGTTTAAAAACATGCAGCTGAAAAACAACATGGATCTTGCCATTACCATGAGCATCGGCAGTGATGTCACCATGAAGCGGTTGGGCGAGGGTAACTATGAGGTGACCAACGAGACCAGCAAATGGTTTTTCAAGCCCAATCTCAACTACAGCTTTAGCGACCGCGTCCGCGGCGGCGCCTATATCGAGCTGGGCAAGAACCATCATAAATTGTTGGGCGATACCTCCTATAAGGAGTTCGGCGTTAGCGCCAGCATCTCCATTCGCGGCGGCTGATGCGGGATCGGCTCGAGATCGGACCTTGCTCCACCGGATTTTGGGCGTTCGCGTGTTTTTTGGGAGACTCTTTTTAATGAGAATTTTTTCTTGTCTATCCTTTCTGCTGGCCGGCGCGCTCCAGTGCCAGTCGCCGGTGCGCCAGCCGGTTTTTGACGGCGACAAGGCTTTTGTTCAGCTGCAGAAGCAATGCGATTTCGGGCCGCGCGCACCCGGCACTGCAGGATGGCGCAACTGCCGGGATTATTTGATTCGCACTCTGCAGACGTACGCCGATCAGACGCTGCAGCATTCGTTCGCTCTCGAGTTCGGCCGGCCGCGGCGCACGGTGGAAGCGATCAATATCATCGCCCGGTTTCAGCCGCAAAAAGAGCAGCGACTGCTGCTGTGCGCGCATTGGGACACCCGCCCCTGGGCGGACATGGACCCCTTGCCGCAGAACCGGCAGACGCCGATCCTCGGCGCCAACGACGGCGCCTCCGGAGTGGCGGTGCTGTTGGAATTGGCCCGGTTGCTGCATGCGCACAAGCCCGCGCTCGGCGTCGATCTGGTGCTCTTTGACGGCGAAGACAGCGGCGAAAGCCATTCACCGGAAAGTTATGCCCGCGGCTCCGCGGCGTTTGCCCGCGACTGGGGCAGCCGGCTTCATCCCCGTTTCGCCATTTTGCTGGACATGATCGGCGACAAAGATTTGCAGATTTTTTATGAAGCGCATTCGTTGCAGTATGCCCCGCAAATCGTGCACAAGGTCTGGCAGCAGGCGCGCCTGCTCGGCGTCAACGAATTTATCGCTCAGGAAGGTTATGCCGTGTACGATGATCATGTGCCGCTTCTGGCCGCCGGCATTCCCTGCATCGATATCATTGACTTTGATTATCCTTATTGGCACACCCTGCAGGACATCCCGGCCAACTGCTCCAAACAGAGTCTGGAAAAAGTGGGCCGGGTCATCACCGCAATAGTCTATGGAGAAAAATGACTAACTCGTGCGATTGGGTGTCGGTTGCCGTTCCGGTGACGGAAGCCACTTACGATCTTGTTCTCGCTTATCTCTATGAATTGGGCGCCGGCGGCATCGTCGAACAGCCGGGACGGCTCGAGGCGTTCTTCCCGATTTCGATGAGCGGCGTGGAGGAAAAAATCAAAGCCCGCCTGCTATCCTTGCGCGACCAGGGCTTTGCCGCTGATCCGGACAAGATCGCCGTGCAGCGGATTCCGAATCAGGATTGGAACCGGGAGTGGAAAAAAAATTACCACAGTCTGCGCATCGGCCGGCGGTTGCTGGTTCATCCTAGCTGGGAGCCGGTCCCTGCCGAAGCGCCCGAGTGCGTGATCCAGATCGATCCGGAGATGGCTTTCGGCACCGGCACCCACGCCACTACCCAGCTCTGCCTGCGCCTGCTGGAGGAGTGCATCCATCCGGGGGATCGGGTTCTGGACATCGGCACCGGCACCGGCATTCTGGCGATCGCCGCGGTCAAACTGGGCGCAGCGTCGGTGCACGCTTTTGATGTCGACGCCGTTGCCGTCGAAACGGCGATCAAGAACGCAACGGCCAACGGGGTGGCTCATGCGGTGCGAATATCCGTCGCAGAACCCTCAACCTTTGCCCTGCCGTCTCATCGATTCGATTGGGTGGTGGCCAACATTAACCGCGATCAGATCGTCAGAATGCTGCCCTGGCTGCAAAACGTTTTCAACTACCCGGTCGGGATTATTTTATCCGGCCTGGTTGTTGAAGAGGAAGTACTGATCCTTGAAGAGCTGGCCCGTTGGCGCTGGGAGGTGAGTGCGGTCTACCATCAACAGGAGTGGCTGGCCTGTTTGGCCAAAACGAACGCCTGATGGTACACGCACAATGTGTTGCAACCGCATGATGATAGCTTTTCTTCCCACCCCTTCATCTCCCTTGTGACCTCGGACCATCTTATGTCTTTCATCGCTGAGGCGATCAATTGATCAGCCCTCACTCGCCCTGCCGGGCAAAGAGAGAGGGACGACTAACAGGAGGAAAAAACCATGAAGCTGCGTTATCGTATTGTGATGGGGATCGCACTGCTCGTTTCTTTGGGCCAAGGCGCTTATGCGGGAGAGCCTGCACAGCCGCATCCCCGGACCCTTTGGGCAAACGCACCCCAGGCGCGTGAATCGAGCCGACAGCTTGTTGCAATGGCCACGGCCAGGGAGGAACGATTGTTACGCAACCTGAGCGACCATACGGCAACGCTCAAACTGCAGCAGCGAATGGCCGGCATGGCCCGTCCTGAAATTCTCGCGCCGTTGTTTGTCCGCAACCTGCGTGCGCTGAGCGCGAATGGCGCCAAACCGGCGCAAGTGCGAGAATTTTTGTCTGATCGGCGGCGTGTACGGCTTGCCTCAGCCGGCGGCGCCATCGGCGGCATGGTGACGGTCGCCGGAGAATCGATTGCCGATGAGGTGTTCGTGCTCGCCTTTGACAGCCACGGGTACTATGCCGGTGGGAGTGAGGCCTCTTTTGCCGACGGGTCTTATTACATCGGCGGCTTGCCTGCCGGTAGCTATTATGTGATGACGATGAGCGATGAATACGTGGACGAGCTCTACGATAACGTTGATGCGCCGCTTAGCGACAAACAGGGATGGCGCCAGGCAAAAACCGTCCAGGTCCAGGATGGCCAAAGCGTTGACACCATCCATTTCGATCTGCAAAAAGGCGCTGTGCTGACCGGCCGGTTGCTGTCCGATGATGGAATGACTCCGGTGGATGCGTTTTTCGCACAACTGCAGCTGGTGGATCCTCTCACCGGCGACTCCCGCCTGACTGTGGAGATATATCCGGTCAATGGCTTCTTTGAAGCGCATATTCCGCTGTTGGGATCTTTCAAGATCATGGCCGATGTGGAGGAGTACGGACGGTCCTGGTATCCCAATCAGACCGATTTCGCCTCTGCCTCAGTGGTCACCATCAATGCCTATAGCGACCAGATCAGCGGCATCGACATCACCCTGCACCAGGCGGAACAGACTGCCGCGTCCGGAGCGATTTCCGGACTCATTCGCGGCGAGGGGCAGTTTGTACTGGCCGGCCTTGCTTTTGCCTTTAATGCTGCGGACACCTCCTTTGCCGGATTGGCGTTGGGTTTGTTGGGCAACTATGAATTCCCCAGTCTGCCGGAGGGCGACTATTATATTTTTGCCGATGATTATCTGGCTAACCTGATCGGCGGCGCGGAAAATCTGGTCGGCGAGTTCTACCAGGACGCCTATTCCCTGCAGACGGCGGAAAAGGTCACCGTGCACGCAGGAGAAGTGACGGCCGATGTCAACTTTATTCTTAACGCTGGCGCTACCATCTCTGGGCGGGTTGAGGATGAATCCGGTCAACCGGTGGACTCGATCCTGGTGATCGCCCTGGATCCAACTCTATTCAACGGCGGAACGGATGAACCGTTTCTCTCCAGACTCAGGGTGGCTGCCAGTCCGACGGATGAGAATGGAAATTACACCATGACCGGCCTGCCCGCCGGCAGCTATCTGCTGCGCACCTTCAGCCAGTATAGCGTAACCATCATGCTGGAGGCGCCGTTTTTGAATTTAGTTGAGGGCAAACACAGCGGCAAGCTGGTGGATTCCTATTATCCGAATGTCGATAATCTATTGAATTTTGGACAAGCCCTTCCGGTCGAGGTCTCAGCGCCGGTTGCCATAAGCGGTGTCGATTTTCATCTGCAGAGGGCCAAATATTTCTCCGGCCGTGTGACCGATGCCGACGGCGTTACGCCGAGTCCCGGCGTCGTCCTTCTCGCGCTGACCGACACCTCCGGCGTGCCCTATCCGGCGCTGGGGACCAGCGATGCGAACGGCGATTATCATCTTGGTCCTCTGCCCAACGGCCGCTACAAGTTGCTGGCTTTGACCGGCATCAGCGGCGGACAGGTGCTCCTGTCCGAGTACTATAGCGGCGAACGGAATTTCAGCGCTGCGCCGGTGATGGCTCTGAACGGCGCCAGCCTTTCGAATGTCGACTTTACTCTGGATCGCGGCGCCATTGTCCAGGGCTTTATCGATCTTGCCGGAGCAGGCCCCCGGTATCCGGCCGGCGCCGACACTCTGTGGGAATTTCCGGTCTTGATCTACAACAGCGTGGACGGCCAATTGGCCAGCTATGATTTCGTTCAGTTCAACGGCGGCTATCGTGTGGACCGTCTGCTGCCGGGCAGCTACAAGGTGCTGGCTTTCCCGTGGAGCGGGCCGTTCAGCCCAACCTATTATGGCGGCGGCGCTGCTTTTAACCATGCTCTGACCCAGACCATTCAGTTGAACTATGGCCAGGTCGCGGAGGCGGACATCAAACTGGGTCAGGCCCAGGGCAGCATCACCGGAACCATTCGGGCGGCGGATCGATCTGCGCCACTGCCGGGCGCCCTGGCCATCGCCTACGATGCCACCGGCCATCCGCTGGGAGTGGGTATTGCAGATATTGAATATCTTTCCCAGGAAGCTGCGGCTGCTCAGGGCCGCTACCGGATCGGCAATTTGCGTGCGGGTGTCTATTATGTCCGCTCCTATGCGCTGAGCGCCAACATCGGCATGGTTACTCAACTGGCCGGCATGGCGGAAGGCCTGACGGACGGCGGCCTGGACGATCCTTTCGCTCTGCTCAGCGGCGATGCTCTGAGTCAGCTGGATTTGAACCTTCTCATCTATCAAGATCAGTGGCATCGTGGTCTGGCGATTGCGGAGTCCTTTGATCTGCAGGAGGTGATCATGAAACTGAGCACGCTGGGCATGGCCGGTGAATACGACGCTGCTCTGTCTCCCATCTATCTGCCGCTGCCCTATGCGCAAAAGATCCCTGCCGGCGCTCAGCCGGTCACTTTGGCTGAGGGCGGTGCTGTCACGAATGTGGATTTCCACCTGTTGCCCACCACGTTCACCGATTGGGTGACTGCGGTGGAAGATCAAAGCGCTCTTCCGGTCGATTTTAGCGTGGCGCAGAACTATCCCAATCCATTCAATCCGGAGACCAGTTTGTCCTTTACGCTGCCGCAACCGTCATCCGTACAGGTGGCTGTCTATGATGCGTTGGGCCGCCGGCTGGCGGTGTTGGCGGATCGTCGTTTTACCACCGGCGAGCATTCGTTGCGCTGGAATGGCCGCGACCAGTCCGGCCGTAGTGTCGCTTCGGGCGTGTACATGGCTGTGGTGAAAACCGAAACCGAGCGCCGCGTCGTTAAAATGCTGCTGATGAAGTGAGCCTGTCGAGCACCCTCCTGATTTGATGAACGGCCGGGTTGATCCCCGGCCGTTCTTTTTTTTACGGAAAAAAATTTTGAATTGTCGGCCGGAATGGATATATTTCTTTTAACCGATCGGCAGCCTTTGATCAAGCTTGATGAAGAGCATCCGTGTGATCCGTAGAGTATTGATATTTTTTCTGCTGGGGTACGGCGTCGTCCGGGCGGAATCTTTTTTTCAGATTGTGTCCCGTGAACCCGGCCGCTTGGTGATCAGGATAACGACGCCTGAACCCGTCGTGCGGCTGGTGGAGCAGGACGGCGCGCGTTACTCACTGATCCGCGTGGCCGGCTGGGACTCCTCCGCCAGCAGGCTTCCCACCATAGCCCTTCTTCTTCATCTGCCCGGCTCTTTTGCCCAATACACCATTCTGTCCGAAACCAACGCCCGCGTTTCCGCCTGGCCGCCCAGGCTTTATCGGGATGTGCCGATTGACGGAGAACACATTGATTCAACCGCCTCCCTGTCCTCAACCTCTCCCCCTGATCGAGTGACGCTTCGCTATCTGGGGTTGTCGCGGGAATCGCATCTCTGGTCGCTGCAGATCGCCCCGTTTCAATATGATGATGGGATTCTGTCTTTTGCTCAAAGCCTGCTGCTGGAAATCACCACGCCTGACGCTCGAGCGGGAAAACCGCTGTCTGAAATCGAAAGGACACGCCTGAGCACACTGGGCGTTGCGGCCATGGCCGACTATAACAGGATCGACGTGACGTCCACGGCACTGGCGAAACAGCCGGCCTTTGCCGGGCCCAGGGTCAAGATCCTGCTCAATCAGGACGGACTGTATCGAATCACCGGCGCGGATTTAAAAGCAATCGGCCTGAACGCAACGGATCTGGAGATCAAACAGTTGCGTTTGACCTGCAACGGCGTGGATGTGCCCATATACGTGTCCGGCTGGCAGGACGGCCGTTTTCAGCAGGAGGACTATTTCGAGTTCTGGGGTGAGGCCCTGCGCCGCACCAGGCAGCAGCAGGCGCCCGAGCTCTATCAGGATCCCTTTAGCTCCACCAACATCTATTGGCTCTCCTGGCAGGGCGCGGCCGGGAGTCGGATGGGTGAAGAGTACGCGGGCCTGACCGGTTCGAACTCCGGTGAGCGCCGGCGCCCTCTGGCTTTTTACGAGACCGTGCACGTAGAGAGAGATCTGCATTTTGATCGTTTGAACGATATCTTTGCAGCGGATTCTCTTCGCGATCTGTATTATTTCGACTCTGGCATCGGCGCCGGCAGCAAAAAAAATTATCCGTTCACCGCGCCCTGGCCGGATTTCAAATCGCCTCTGGGCGTTCAACTCACCGCCTGGCTGTCCGGACGATCTACACTCGACACAGAACATCGCGTCTCGCTTTTTCTCAACGATCATCATGCGCTGAGCGGCGGTGGTTATCGCCAGTCGCTGATCCATCTGCAAACCAGCCCTGACCAGACCTTGTCCGCGACCGCCCTGTCCGCGGATCAGAACCACCTGACTGTCATCAACCAGGTGGAGGACGGCGCCATCGATTTCGTCATGCTGAATTGGTTTGAAGTGACCTATCCGCGTATGTACCGTGCTAGTAACGGCGTCATCAACTTTTCCATTCCACCGGATGAAGATCCCGGACTGTTCGAGTTTCAGGTGGATGGCTTTCGCACAGAAGCGGTGGATGTCTATAAACTGGGCATCAGCAGAATGGTCGGCTGCCGTACAGAATACAAGGTCAGCTCCGACGGATTGACCTCGTTTGTCTGCACCTTTGAGGATCACGTTCCCGGCAGGGAAATCCGCTATGTGGCGGTGGAACAGAGCGCGAAAAAGAGTCCGCTGCGCATGGAATGGCAGCCGGCGCCCTGGCAGCCTTCAGGAGCGCCGGCGGTGGATTATCTTGTGGTCAGCAGCCGGCGCTTTATCTCCTCTGCTGCTTTGAAAAAACTGCTCGATCATCGTCAGGCGCAGGGTTATCATGCTCTGGCTGTGGCGGTGGAAGATCTGTATGATGCCTTTGATGAAGGGCGCTATGGCAGCCTTGCGGTGAAAAGGGGATTGTCCTGGTTTTATCAGCACGCACAGTCGCCGGGATTGAAATATGTGCTGCTGGTGGGCGATGGCTGTTACCAGCGCAACCAGGCCGGCGCCGACTCTTTGGATCTGATACCGGTCCATTATCGGCGGACCTTGCGCTACGGCGCAACCGCCGGCGACCATTGGTATGCGCTGTTGTCCGGCGCCGATGATATTCCGGACGTGCACATTGGTCGCCTGCCGGTCCGCACTGTGGATGAACTGCAGATAGTGGTGGACAAAACCATCGCGCTGGAGACTGCACCGGCCCAAGGGGATTGGCGCCATCGTCTGTTGTTCATCGGCGGCAACGGCATGATCTTCCGTGAAAAGGCGACGGAACTTGCCCATAAAGCGCCGGCCGCATGGGACAGCCGCATGCTGTTCACGACCCGCATTCCTTCCGGCTATGATCCGTTTTACGGCAGCACCGCCGACCTGCTCGATCATCTCGATCAAGGATGCCTGGTGGTGAATTTTCATGGCCACGGCGGCGGGGCCATCTGGTCTGACAACGGCTTGCTGCGATTGGAGGATGTGGCGCGCCTGAGCAATCATCAGCGTTATCCGCTCATCCTCAGCATGACCTGTTATACCGGCGCCTTTGACGCACTGACCAATCAGAGCCTGGCCGATGTCCTGCTGATGACGCCGGAGGTGGGCGTCTGCGCTTTCCTCGGCGCCTCAGGCCTGGGCTGGGTGACCAACGACGATCTGCTGCAGAACGAGATCATGGAGTATCTCTACGAGCATCCACAGCAGACCATCGGCGAAATCATCCAGGCCGGCAAAATCCGTTATCTGGTCCGCTTTTACAGCGACATCGCTCTGGCTGAGATCAACCAGTACAATCTGCTGGGCGATCCGGCCGGCCGGTTGATGGCGCCGCAGCAGAATGTCGCGTTGACACTGGTAAACAACCTGGTTGAAAAAGGGGACACTCTGGCGGTCTCGTGCCGCTTGCCCTTTTCGGCCGGTCAATGCTATTGGCAGATGGTGGACAGCGCACTGGTTCCTTTGCAAAGCAAAACTATGTCCTTCAACAGCCCGCAGATTCAAACCTTTTTTGTAACGCCGAACACTCTGAACACAGGCCTTGCGCACCTCCGTCTTTATGCGGCCGATGAGATGGGCGTGGCCGCCTGCCATGGCGCTGCGGCATGGTCCGTGACCGGCGCCCTGGTGGATTCCGTGACCACGGTGCTGACGGATCAGGATTCGTTGTACGTGGCTGCGCGCATCGCTGGCCTGACGCCGTTCCGCTCCGTCACCTGCCGACTGTTCGACGCCTCTTTGAACATGACTTTGCGATCTGATGGTTGGTTCGTTTCCGCCGCCTACCCGGTCACGCCTCTGACCAGTGTGGTGCAGTTTCAGATTATCATCCAGGAACAATCCGGCGGCGTGCGCACCTCGCCGATGTATCAGCGGACGATCAAAAAAATCGCCAGCCTTTACCTGGATCGTAACGCGGTGGCCTGGGGCGGCAGCGAGACGCCGATGTTGATCGTGCCGGTCAACAACCAGGGCGCTGGTGAGGCCAGGAGAATCTATCTGCGGCTGGAGGAGGCGGATTCCGTGAGCCAGTCGTTTAAAACCATGGCCACGGACACGCTCTCCTGCGCCGCTTTGAGCAGCCGGCAAGTGGCGTTGCCCTATTCTCCAGCCCCGGGCGTGCGTCTGGTACGTCTGGTGCTGGATTCGGATCAGGATGGGGCAAACGGCTGGATCACGCAATCTCTTTTTCCTTTACAGAGCCAGGCGTTCGCCTATGATCCCATGTTGGGAATCGTCGGCGGAGACACGCTTCATTTTGATCAGGCGTTTTCTTTGACTGTGCCAGCAGGGACTTTTTCCACTCCCGCTGTTCTGCATGTTCGCCGCTCCATGCAGCCGCTCCTGTTCGATCAAACGGACCTCACCCTGTCCGGTTCTTCCTACACGATCGCTTTTTCCACAACAGAAAGACCGCGGAAACCGGTCATCATCAGTCTGCCGTGCGACCCCGTGGCGCCCGCGGCGCTCTACCGCTTTACCCCTGCGACAAAAAAATGGCGCCGCCTCAACAGCCGGCTCTCTGATCGGCGGATGACGGCCATGGTTTCGGAAAGCGGCGAATATGCGCTGCTGTACGGCGTGGATACGCAGCCGCCGCGTTGCACCGTGTCTATCGACGGTAGACCGTTTCAGCCGAACATGTATGTTTCCGCCAGCCCGCTCATCTCGGTTCTGCTTCAGGATCAAAACGGGATCGATTGGTCGAGCGGCAGCCCGGAGGTGTTGTTGGACGGCAAACCGGCCGAGGCCTTGACCGTGCCCGATTCCATCGTCAACGCCAACGAACTTGCGTTGCAGGGGATTGTACCGCTGACTATCGGCGATCATCGCCTGGTGATCTCGTGCCGTGACTGTTTCGGCAATCCCATGGAGCCGGTGGAACTGCAATGGACCGTGGCCGGGGATTTCCGGCTGCAGGTGTTGGGCACTTTTCCCAATCCGTTTTCCGCGAAGACGGTGCTCGCCTACCGCTTGACCCAACCGGTGGACAAGCTGCTGTTCAAGATCTACACCGCCTCCGGCCGCCTGATCCGCACCGTCGACGCGCGGCTGGAAAGCGAGGATCCCCTGCCGTTGACAGCGGATTATCATGAATTAACCTGGGACGGAACGGACCAACAGGGCTATCCGGTGGCCAACGGCGTTTATTTTTATCGCATCACCGTGCAACTAAATCAGGAAATGAAAGAGGCGAGTGGAAAAATCGCCAGGATACGATGATGAAAAGATGGCTGTGCTTTCTTCTTTTGACTTGCACCGGCCGTTCAATCGCGGATGAGACGCGCTATGCCGGCGCTTCCATGGAGTTAGGCGTCGGCGCGCGTTCGCTGGCGTTAGGCGGCTATGCGGCGGCCGCTTATGGCAGCATCGATAATTTTCATTGCAATCCGGCGGCCGCGGCGTTGTTGAGCCGGCCTGTTCTCAGCGTGATGTATGCGCCCAGTTACGGTGCGGTGACCGATCCTCTGGCGGTTTATCACTATTGCGGTTTTCAGGCGCCCCTGTTCGGCGGCGCCACCGTCGGCGTGCATTGGACCCGTTTTTTCGTCGATGGAATACCGATCTATCCGGAACTAAAAGGTGGAAGCCTGGCGGACCGGTTGAACGATTCGTCGCTGCAGCCGGACGGTCAAGCGCTGGGCTATTTCCAAAATGCCGAGGATGTGGTCTATCTTTCCTTCGGCCGCGCCTTCCGTCACCTTGTTCCTCTGGGCTGGTTGTATGGCGATCTGCCGGTAGAGATCCCTGTGGGCATTACGATTAAAATTCTCCGCCAGTCCTTGCATCAGAACCACGCTTCGGCCTTGGGGTTGGACCTTGGCGCCATGTTCAACTTTAGCCTGGAGCGGCTGCTGGATTCCGATTTTTTGGGTCAGGTCAGCTTGGCTTTTTCCGCTTTGGATATCGCGCGAACGCCGATCCTATGGAACACCCGTCATGAGGACCGCGTGCAGCGCACGATGCTGTTCGGATTGGGATATGCCGAAGATTTCGGCATGCGCGACGGCCGCGTGCAGCTGTTTTACACCCAGTATCGCAAATATGAAACGGCCCATCTGGTCGGCGTGGAGGCGTGCTATCGCGGACTGGCTTTGCGCTCCGGCATGGGGCCGCAGGGATGGAACCTGGGCGCCGGCCTGCGTTGGCACGGTTGTGCCGTGGATTATGCGTTCAGCTTTCTCGATTTCAGCCAGGTTCATCGACTCAGCTGCTCCTTTACCTTTAAAGGGGGTGCAGGCGAATGAAAATTTTTTTCTCAGCCGGTGGAATCGGCCTGCTCGTGATTCTGCTTTTGGCCTGTGAAAAACAGGCGCTTGATCCGAAGCGGCTGACGCTGCAGCTCCGGTTTGTCCCAGCGGCCGAAGATACGGCCGTGGTGGAGGCAGGCATCGATGCGGTGCCTGAATCCGATGCCATCCAATTGCAGTGGCGGCGAGGAGCCGGGTTGACCGAGTATCGGCTGTTTCGGCGAAAGCAGGACGAACCGGCTTTTGCCCCTCTCGTTGTGCTTTCGGAACGGGACAGCCTTTTTCTAGATCAGACGGCGCCGGCGCTCAACGTGCGCTATCACTATTACCTGTTGGGCGTGGACGCGGAGGGGGCGGCGACGCAGCCTTCGGATACCGTGGATTATATGCTTCTGCCCAAGGTGGTCAATCTGGCGCAGGCGCTGCAACAGGACACTCTGCGCTTCCACTGGCAGCCGGCGCCCCAATCGCCGGCAGAGTATTATCTGCTTAAACTGTTCGACGAGGTCGACGGCCGGTTGATCTGGATGTCGCGGTTGCCCGGCTATCAGATAGAGCAGGAGGTGGTGCGCTACAACTGGGATGGGGCAGCCAGGCTGGAACGCCTGGCGCACGGCCGGGTGTATCGCTGGCGCGTGGATGCCGTCGGCGCGGCAAGGCGTTCCGGCAGCGAATCGCCCTGGCGGAAATTTAGTATTCCCTAGATATTTAGCTTGACATTTTGTTAAAAAATGCCAATATTTTTATTGGTAATTTATAGGGAGGTTAAACGATGAAACCTTTAAAGCCGATGTTGGTAGTCTTGCTCGTGCTGCTTTTCGCTCATGCTTCTCCGGCGGTCATCATCAATGGGGGTTTGGGCCTCCCACACACCAAAGCGGCTTGGGTGAGTCAAACCGGCCGACTGACCATGTTGACCCATACCCGTTTCTGGGGACAGGTGCATCAAACCCGCGATGCCAAGATCAATGTGCCGAGCGCCATGACGGTCTGGGACGTGCAGGGATTGGTCAGTTTGAATTATGGTTTGGGTAAACATTTTGATTTGAATATCACCCCCATCCTCTACCAGGATGATCAGACTCAATATGGCGTTTACCCCTATGATACGTTTGTCGGTTTAAAGATCGGCTCTTATGGCTCTAAGGCCTCCTCGTTGAATTACGGCCTGCAGCTGCACGGACGGTTTCCCACCGGTGACGTTAAAAACATCATGTTCGAAAACTATTCCGCCGGCACCGTCGAGTTCGGTTTTACCGGACTGGTCAGCTACGCCGCTGATCCGCTCTATCCGGAAGATTCCTTTAATCTGCATCTGAATCTGGGCTATCACAACAGCAACGACGTCGGTGAGATCATCACCTCTTTGGTCAACGATCCGAACAGCCGCGTGCTCAGCCAGACACAACAGATGCATTTTGCCGCCGGCTTTTGGATTCCCACCGAAAGTTTCGATTATGGCCTGGAGATGTACGGCAACGCCTGGCTGCAACAACCTCCGGCTGCTGCCGCAGGCCGCGAGAATTATCTCTATGGCAACGCCGCCATCAAATACAAACCCTACCGCTGGTTCAATTTCACCCTCTCCGGCGAATACCGCATGACCGGCGACAAGGAAGAGACCATCGGCCCCAAGCAGGTGCCGTCCGGTCTGCCCAACTATAACACCTGGCGCATCAATGTGGGTGCGCAATTCACCCTGCTGCCCACGTCGGTGTATCGGACTTCAGAGCGCGACGTGTTGATGCAAAAGGCGGAAAACCGCCGCGAGCTGTTCGAGCAGATCATCAAGGAGCGCAGAGAGACCGAATCCGCCGAGGAGGAACTGGAGCGCATCCGCGACGAACGCCGCAAGGCGGAGCGGGAGCTGGAACGGCTGCGGAAAATACTCGAAGGCCAGACGGATCAGCGCCAGCAGATGGAGGAGATGCGCAAAGAGCTGGAACCAAAACCCTGACAAGACTTGACCGCGATCCGCCGGATGGACTGTTTTGTTCAATGAATGAGACAGACGGCCGCACTAAGCATCTTTGATCCTTTTTCGAGACGACGTGATCATCGCAAGCTTGTTCAGGGGGGCGTACCTGGAACGCTTGTGGTGAGCGCGTCGTTTTTTATTTTCCGAGCTGCTGCACGGATTTATTTGAAAAAGCGTATTGACTATTTTAAAAAAAATCCGTATGATTTCTAACTGTGTCCTCTTTATTCTAACCGTATGTACTGTTTCTATTTTATCCTCATTTATAAAGCTCGCAAACGATAAACATCCGTCAAGGAGGTGATATCCGGCCATTGACAAGGTGGGCGTATTAATAAATTGGTGGTTGGCTCATTGCAAAGGAGGAACCGATGAATCAAATGTTAAAGCAAAGGTATTTACCGCTGATCCTATTATTGCTGTGCACGGTGGCCCTGATGGCCGCTGAAAACGGCGAAAACAAATTCGTTAAAACCTTCGGAATGGCTGCTCCGGATCCGGGACGTACCGCTTGGGATATCGTCGTGCTGCCGGATTTGAATGACAACGGCGTTAACGAGGTGCTCGTGGCTTGCGACAACGACAACCCCGCGGTTAACAACGGCAACGGCTGCGATTATTACGTGCTCGAGCGTCAAGACAACGATTCCCACAAGATGTTGTGGCACAGCTTTGTCGACAACGTGGTTGAAGAGTACAGCGCCACCTATGGCGATACGGATAACGATGGCAACATTGAAATCATCGCCTGCATGCGGCCGGGCGTGGTGGGCGCACCCAGCCTGGTTTTCTGGGAAGTGGATCGCAGCCTGCCTGGGTACCCCTTGCCGGATATGCCGACGCTCGGTTATGATCTCACCCTCGGACAAGGCTGGGCTCGTGCTTTTACCGCCAAAGTGGCGGATGTGGATAAGGACGGCAAGAATGAACTGATGGTCGGCATGCGTCCCTATAGCGCCACTGGCGTCGGCGCTAAAAACGTCGGGCTCATCCTGCAGGAACACGGCGGCGATCTCGCTTTTCCCGATTTTCGTGAAGAGTTCCAGGTCACGGGATACAATGGCTCCGCTTACGGCCTGCAAACCGGCGATGCGGATAACGACGGCCTTACCGACATCTATTTCGGCGAGTACGATTATGCCGGTCTGTTTATTGTGGAAAACACCGCGCCGGATTCCTATAAGGTTCAGCAGCATCTCAATTTCACTCCCGGCACCGATCAGGTTTCGCGCCACGATATGGGCATCTATGATTTTAACGGCGATGGTTTTACCGAACTGGTATATGCCACCAATGTGTCGGGTGAAGTGATGATTATCACCAACCCGGGCGAAGTCGCTCTGATGGATTCCACCTGCGCACATGTCATCGCTCAGCTGCCCTATTCGATCTACGGCATTGCGGTGGCCGATCAGGACTGGACCGGTTCCGGCAACGACGGGCGTGATATCTATTGTGCGGCTGATTCGGGCTTGTACGATATCGAATACACCGGCGGCGAGGGCGGCGACGTCACCGATCCGGCCAATTGGGCGGTGCATCAGATCGCCAGCGGCGATTACTTTTTCGCCGTCGGCGCCGGCGATTTCGACCGCGACGGTCGTCGTGAAATCGTTGCCTGCTCCGCGTCCGAGGAAGCCCCGGAATTCGTCCAATATTTCGAACATGAACCGTTGCCCAATTTCGGCGTCAAGGTGGTGTGGAATGATCCCTCGCAAAAGGTGGATCCGGCGGACGCCATTAAGGGCAATCCGCGCGGGTTTGCCGCCGGCAGCGATGTCGACAAAGACGGCAAGAAAGAACTCATCGCCACCCAATATTCCGGCAGACTGGCGATGTACGAAGTGGTCGGCGACAATGCCCTTGAGCTGGTCTGGGTGGACTCGACGGCGAAAAAAGTCTGCGCCGCCTCTTCCGGCGGTTCGAATCCCCGCAGCGTCACCGTGGCGGATGTGGATCGCAACGGCAAACAGGAGATCATCGCTTTCATGGGCTCCACCGCTGCCCATGCCGACAGCCTGGGCGTCTGGTTTTTCGAATGGAACGGGCAGGACAACGGCTTTGGCGCAGTCGGCGGCGGTCCGACGTTTATTCTGCCGTTGAACCAGATCAATCCGGCGCTCACCGACGGCAACCGAACCGAGACCATCGCCGCGGCGGACGTGGACAACGACGGCATAGTGGAAATGCTGCTGGCCAATGACGGCACGCCCAACACCAATGATGCCTTTGTCATTTTCTCCTGCGTTGACGGCACGCTGGAAAGCGGCTTTCCGGTTTTCAAAACCGAGTTCACCAATATCCGTGGAACCGCCAACGGCTGGGCTGGTTCGCCGGTGGGCGCGACGGCGGCTGATCTGAACGGCGACGGCACTAAAGAGGCGGTTTTTCTGCCCTGGGATAAGGGTAAAATCGTCCTGGCGCAAGCGGTGAAACCGGATTCCTTTATGTGGAAAATGCTGCCCATGGACAAATACGAAACTTCGACCGATGACGGCGTGTTTTATGTGTCGGTCGGCGTTTACGATGTGGATGGAGATGGCAAAGATGAGTTGATGGGTTCGCTGTACAACACCGCCAGCGGCCGCGTGCTGTTGTTGAACGCACCGGATGGCTCCATCATGGACATCGATCCCACAAACGAGAGCCACGTCGCCCGCATCCGCGAAGCCTCCGGCGGTGCGCCGTTCAACAACGCGTTGGGCGATCTGGATGGCAATGGCCGGCCGGAGCTGTTCTTTACCAACTACGCTCGCGGTCAGGTCAATGCGCTGGCTTATAACGGCGCCGGCGACGTCACCAATCCGGCGAATTGGATCACCTCGGAAGGGTTCTATGACAACTCGTACGTCTATAAACCCAAGTTCGCGGATTTCGGCGATTCGACCACGTTCAAGAAGGCGTTGACCGAATGGAATGATAATGACATCAGTCAGATCCACGGCTCCTTCGGCATCAAGATCGCTGATGACATCGATCAGGACGGCACCAAAGAGCTGGTCTTCAGCGCGCTGCAGTCCTATTGGTCCGGCGCCTGGCTCTTCGTCATGGAGCCCACCGCAACCGGCGTCGAATTAAATCAGTGGCGGGTGATCACTCCGGACGAGTACAAACTGGGCCTGGCGTATCCCAATCCGTTCAACGCCTCCACCACCATTGAGTACTATCTGCCGCTGAACAAGCAGATCAAGGTGCGGGTGTACAACACCATGGGCCAGGTGGTGCGCACGCTGGTGAACGCGCAGATGCCCGCCGGCACGCACCGGATCGTCTGGGACGGCATGGACAATGCCGGCAGAGCCGTTGCTTCCGGCATGTATCTGTACACGCTGGAGTATGGCAATTTCAAACAAGTGCAACGCATGACGTTGATGAAATAAGGTATGATGGATTCGGCGGGGCGGGCGTTTACTGCCCCGCCTTTCTTTTTCGGTATTCAGCGTTAAGCGCGCAGGGTGGGCCAAGCCCGGCGCACTGTTGGCGGAGGATTCAGGCAAGAACACCGGACCGGCGCGCTTGCCTGGTTTTTCCGTTTTTCTGCACAGCCCAGTCCATGGGCTTTTGTTTATTTATCGGCCGGGGGTCTTTCTGTTGTGACTTTTTACCTCCAGGTTGTCGTCCTGAGGCGCGAAACAGTGGGTCTGTGAGTCTGTGTGCAGAATCTGCAAGCGACCTGCGGTGCACGGAATAGGCGAAAGGGTGAAGCACTCCGCGTCGCTGGATTCTTCGCCCCAATGTTGTCATCCTTCTATATTGAAAATCAAGGAAATTTTCGAGATTATTAGTAA
>DAIQOA010000033.1:0-32830 GCA_036788095.1 bacterium
AATTTTTTCCGGACTCATGGCTTTATCCTCTCTTTATTCGCGGGGACTAAAGACCCGCAGCTATTCGACCGTCCTATGCCTGTAGGCAGTCCTCTGCTCTTTTATCAGCCATGGAGCGCAAAAGCATCGACAAAACAAACAGCAAAATAACAATAAAAAGAAAAGGATGATCATGCCGGCGACCGGAGTCGTTTCAGGCCGGCCATCCATCCCTTTTCCTCATAGCCCGCGACCCGATCGTAGAGACCAGGTGGCGCCGAATCCGCGGGCTTCAGGTCTTTAATTTTTTCATGATATTGACAAATCGCCCGTTGCTGATCGGGCTATCCGCCACTATAACGCCATTATAAATCATGCAAAAGACGCCGAAAGGACAAGGGCTGTTTTGCGCTTCCCTATGATTTGCGAGATCGACGACCTTAACTTTGATTTTATACTCTTTTTCCGCTGTTTCACATATCTCTCTGACATTTTTAACGGTGTAGGGGCATTGGGCCGCTCTGATGAGGACCAGACCTTTGGTATAGGGGTTTGGCACACGTTTAAACGATGGATTCGGCACGCGGGGAGAAAATTTTTTGACGACGAGATCATAGTCGGGCTTGGCCGAGTCGACGATGGCATATCCGTTCTTGGTGAAAATTTCACTGCCGGCCATAAACGAACCTTTGCGTACAACGGCTGCCACACCTTGCAACTTTTGCCGCCTTGCATCTTGCTCACATTCCGCGATCAGTTGGGAAGCGTAGCCTTTATTTTTGTAACCACTTTTAAAGCCGACAAAGAGACAGTGAATAAACATATAGTCGTCCGCCTCGACCGGGCGCCAGCAGACCTTGCCGGGAATGTACTCGATCATTCCCTGCGTGCCGTCTTGATCTGAAAATAGCGTTTTTATTTTCAATCCTTCGGAAAAACGTAATTTGAGCCATTGCAGTTTTTCCGGGAACCCTTCCTTTTTTGGATTTTTGTAGCCGCAAACGCCGAATTCGTGAATATTTTCCAATGTGGTATCGATGATCGAGATCGTTCTCATATCAATCCCTTCATTTTCAGCTATGGGACAACTCCTGACCGCGTGAAAACATACCGACAGAACTGATCACTCCACCTGCCATCAAGCGCCATCGTAAAATCCTCAGCAGCCGGCTATTTGCCTTGTCTATGGTACCCTCGTTCACCATAGGGCTGCAGTTTTTCCAGCCAGAGTTCCAACAGCTGCTGCAATTCATCCTCGCTGGTCAAACGGCCTTCTTCCCTTGCGGTCAGCGTATCCAATGGCTCAAAGGCAAAGGCGGCTTCGCCGAATTCGTTCCAGTCGGCTTGCAGGTTCGTGTTTCGATGACTGCCCATCCGTAATTGAAAATTGTTGCTGTTCAGGATGGCGGGAATGTTTTGCGCCTTTCCGATAAACATCTTGCCATTGACCAGATTGCGAATGCGAAACACACCAGCCGGCGTCCCGGCTTCTCTGTACTCTGATTTAATTTCTTTTCTTGTTTTTTGCATATCCTGATTCCAGCGTTCTTGGTTCCGGGCCATTCCCGGCCAACGCGCGTACTACAGGGAAATAGAATAAACACTCAGATCCACGCCCTCAGCCGACCGCCTTGTCCACAGCCGTGCCGCTTGTTTCGTTACAGGACCGGCCACAGACCGATGGCCCACACTTTCCCCCATCCGCGGCTGTGCAAGGATGATCTCCGCTCCTTGCAGCGCACACACCTTTTTGAAAACCACCTCTTCGGCTGCTCTTCGTCAATAGAGAAAAGGCAGCAGCCGCCAGGACCGTTTCCTGTACTCCTGCCACTCTTGCCCGAACGTTTCCCGCAGCAGGCGCTCCTCATCATGAATCCGCCAGAGCAGCACCAGGATCAATGCGGCTGACAGGATCAGGGTCAGGCCGGAACGAAAGGCAAGCGCCATGCCGATGTTGAAGAGGATGATGCCCAGATAACGCGGATGGCGCAGCCGGCGATAGGGACCGGTGTCGACGAGCCGATGGCCCTGCTGAATTGTGACCTGAATGCTGAAGAACCTGCCGAGCACATCCTCTGCCCAGGCCATCAGGGTAAAACCAAAGGTGATCAGAATCAGCCCAAAGCCGCGCCAGAACGCTGAACCAACAAGGGGCAGCAGTCCGCGTCGGTCATCAAAGGGGGCAAAAAAGACCACAGCCAGCGAAAGAACCTGCAGAAACACGATGGCGATGCGCTGACGGGCGACGGACTTGCTCCCGGTCCCGACTTCGCGGCCCATGGCCGGAAACCGTAACAGCAGAAGCGTCTGCAGCACCAGGATGAGCACCACATAGGCCAGCCGCAGGGCGTGGCTGAAAAAACCTGCGAGATCGAGAATCCCCCATCCCAGCAGGGGCAGCACCACATACAGGACAAATCCGATTAAAAGCTTGCCGATGAAACCGGGTACCGTTTGCATGTTTGGATCTCCTGTGTTCTCTACCCAGCAATGGTTGGGTTGCGGGTTATCGTGTTCACATCCTTGCATTCTCCGCCCTGGTTGAGCACGGATGGCTGCAGCCGTTTCGGCCTTGCGCAAAAGGGATCGAGTTCAGGAGCAAGTCCACTGGACTATCTCAGCGTGACCCAGTCCTCCAGCGCCCCCGTGCCGCTGATAAAAGTCTCGCCGCTGCAGGTGAACGGATGGGCATCCCGTTCCGCTTTGCTGATGATCGCATCGCTGCGGCCGGCCAGCCCGCGCGTTTGATAGCGCTGAAACAGCCCGTCGGTCATGACATCAAAGTACGAGATCAGCTTGCGCTGAAAGGGGGTGATGACCGCTACCGCGATGTCGGAATAGGTGCGGCTGCTGATGTGCGTGCCGAGCAGCTCTCCGGCGCTGACCCTGCGACCTTCAGCCAGGGTGGAATCGGCCAACAAAAGATGAAAAATTCCGAACTGAAAATCCGGATACTCTTGCGAGCGGATCCAGATCTGGGTGCCGAGAAACTCTTCAAAGCGCCAGACCACCGTGCCGTTGACCGGCGCGTAGATACGCGCGGTCTCCCAGCCGGTGGAGCCGTTCAGCCAAAAATAGTGCTTCATGCTGCGGCACTTTTCGTCATCGTCGGAATAGTCGTGGCCGACCGCGGAGCGGAATTTCGAAATTTTATAAACCCGATCGAAATCGATATAGTTGACGTCAACAAAGCGGGGGGCGCCCCAGCCATCGACATCCCAGTGACAGTTCATCACCGCCCAATTTTCAAGCCGGCCGGCGGTGGTGAAGAGTCCGTTGCTGCAAGTGAGGGGATCGGCGTCGCGCGCCTCTTTGCTGATGATGAACTCGGATGAGTTGCCGATGCCGCACCGGCCGTAGATATGCCAGAGGGAATCGGCGATGACATCGAACCAGGAGATCAGCCGCCGGCCCCGGGTGGTGTTGACGCTAACCGCGACGGCGGCGGGAGTCTGTCGCTCCACGTAGCTGCCGATTCTCTCTCCGGCCCGAACTGCGTTGCCGGCGCGCAAGGATTCGAGGGGGCTGAGATTAAAAAGGTGGAACTCGAAATCAGGATACTCTTGCGCCCGAATGATCATTTCGAGCTCAGGCCGGTCCGTTATGATGCCGGCGATTTCTCCGGTCACCGGCGAAAACACATCAAGGCTCTGCCAAGCGAAATCGCCGCTGGGTTCGAAATAGTGCAGCATGCTGCGGCAGAGCTCGACATCATCCGAATAATCAACGCCGGCGGCGGAACGGAACCGGGAGATCCGCGCCATTCTCCCCACATCGATGAAATTGACCCGGACAAAACGGGGAATGGGATTTTTATCCAGGTCAAAGCCCGACGGTGCGGTGGGGTTTTCTTTCTCCCCGCACCTCATGACGGCGGTCGCCAGCAGCAGAAGAACCGCACTCACGAAAGATAGGCATCTCCCTCTTTTCATGGACCGTCCTCCCTTTTCAGGCGTTATAAAAAGCCTGCTTTTAACTTTTCTGTAAATCCCTTTGCAGCGGCACGAGGCGTGGTTTATCAAACAGCTTCAACATTGTGCCGGCAGAACGCACCCCGGCGCAATGCCGCTGAGGCTTCCACGGATCAGGTTAGAGTGAAACTCGCCTTAATCCGCGCGTATTCGGCCTGGACCGCCTCGCTGCCGTACTGACGTTCAAGGGCTCTGATGGTAAAATGGCCGGTGGCGATGGATTGAAAATGGTCCATGAACAGATAGTTGATCGCCGCGCCGCTGGCGGCGCCGATCACCGGCACGGCCTGGGCCGCGGCTTTTTCAGAAATGATCACCTCAAAGCGGGAGGCGATGCGGACGATAAAGCGAATGATGATGGGCGCCCCCTCTTCGACCAGTCCTCTTTCAGCGATGAAACCGCTGGTCTCCGAGATCAGTTTGGCGAGCAGGGCGCGCACCGCAAAATAGCCTGTTTCAGCCGCGTCATCGGTTCCCCGGCGCTTGCTGCCCAGCGCGAATACGCTCATGCAGTTCAGCTGCGTGTCGAGTTTGCTGATGTCCTCACCCTGACTTTTAGCGATCTCGGCGATGGACCTGAGCATAATCGCGGTGGAGGCGGGCAGCTCGACCGCCAGGCCGCCGAGGCCGAAGAATCCGCCGATGGCGCCGCTGAGGGTGACCGCACCCTTGTGAAATCTTTTCCGCGGAGCGCCCCGATGCCGGGGCTCGAGGGTGGCGACGGCGATATCGAGGGCCTTGCGAATGGCTTTGGTCGTTGCGCCGGATATGAGCCTGTTCGCCGTATCGGGCAGCTTTTTAACCGCCCACTCCAGGGGCATGCCGATAAGATCGGTGATTCTAGCGGTCCAGGAAGGGAACTCGAGAAGCGTCACCGCTTTTTCCAGTCGATCGATATCTTGGGCGTGCATGGATAATCCTTTCGAAAGGGCCGGCACATATACCTGTAAAAGTATAACCATTCAGGCGATAAATATCAAGCGGAAAGCTGGCGAATATCATTTCTCAATTACGCCTCCAGCTGACGCTCATCATCGCCCCATCTTCTCTTTTGCCTCTGCAAAACAGCACAAGCCCTTAAACGCTTCGCTGCATTTTTTCAGATCGACAGCCCGGCGGCACAAAAAGTCGGTGCGACGGATAAAGCTATTGACAATACAACCAATAATTATTACATTTTCAATTTAATCGCATTCCCAACACAAGAGCCGGTGACATTCGCAGTGCACACGTCGATGCCGCTCTTTCGCCAGAGAGGCATCCCGGAAACAGGAAAGGGGCGATTATGAATGCAAAAGGGGTTTTGCGTTTAATCTGTTTATCGGCTGTGCTACTATTGGCCGCACTATCCGCGCAGGCGGCTGACCTGGAACTTGCAGGCCAATGGCCCGGCGGACCTGCCACGGCCGTCAGCGTCAACGACAGCGCGGTCTTTATCGGTCACGGCGGTTTCATCTCAGTCTATCATACCCGCAACTTTGCCAAGCTCTGCCAATTTACCGCATCGGGATATATCCGCACCATCGCCATCGCCGGACAGTACGCCTATGTGGCAGCCACGGAGGCGGGCCTGTTAGTCCTGGATATCTCCAATCCCGCTAAACTGAAACTCATCGCTGCGGTCAGGGATGCATATGCGGTCAAAGCCGTTGTGCAGGGCCAATATGCATACATCGCAACCGGCGGCGCCGGGTTGCGCATCGTGGACGTCAGCCAGCCCCAGGCGCCCAAAACGGTTGCAGATTACAAACCCGAGAGCTGGGTCGACGACGTGGCGCTGGACGGCCGCTATGCTTTTCTCGCCTGCAACACAGCCGGCCTCTGCGTGGTGGACGTTCAGAATCCAGCCGCTCCCGCAAAAGTGCAAAGTTATGCCAGCGGTTATACGGTCTATCATGTGGCTGCATCCGGCCGGACGGTATTTATCTGCGGGCCCAATGACGTAAGGGTGACGAATTTCAGCGACATCCAAAATCCCAAGGAGATCGTCACTCTGAGCGGCAGCGTAGTTGATGCCGCATTCCAAAACAACATCGCTTACCTGGTCAACACCAGCTCTTCCGGCGTCGATCTGCATGATCTCAAGAGCGCCACTGTGAAAAAAATCTCCAACTGCTACAAACGGGGTACGGTCGGTGTGGCTGTTCAAACCGGCGTGCTCTACGCCGCGGTCAGCGACTTTGGCTTGAGCACCTTCAATATCAGCGATCCCGGCAAACCGGCGGAATACGGCAAATGGGTTGCGGACAAAGTCCTGAAAACGCCCTTTATGGTCAACGGCTACATGGCCTTTCCTCAGTTTGGCAACGGAAAACTGCGCTATTACGATGTCCAGGATGTGCTTCATCCACAGCTGATCGATTCAGCCAAGGTCTACCTGGACGAATATATCTTTGTCGATCCCTTCGTCTACCACACGATGCAAGATGACTTTGGCCATCCCTTTCTGGTCACCACCCATCTCGGCGACATCCGCAATCCGGTTCAGGAGAGCAAAATCGCCCTCTCAGGCGGGAAAAACTATCTGATCAAACAAAGCGACTCGCTGATCACCTACGCCAGCGGCGGCCAGATCAAGGGATTCGATCTCTTCAGCCTGGCAGATCCGCGGAAGCCGAAAAAACTGGCCTTTATTAAAACAGAGACGCCGGTCCGGGTCTATGGCGCAAAAGGCGATGCGATTTATTGCATCGCCCAGCCCAACAGCTCGATGATGGAGGGCGAGCTCTATTGTCTGGATATTGCCGATACCACGGCGCCAAAGAAGAGCAGCGTGCTGATCCCCGGACAGATTGCTCTCTCCTTCAGCGTTCATGAGCGCTACGGCATCGCCATCACTTCGCAGGACAGCGTGATCCTCTTTGATCTGCAGCAACCTTTGCAGCCCAAACGCATCTCTGCCTTTCATCAACCCTTCTTTGCCACGCCTGTTTTTTCCGGCAACAGAGCCTATTGTCCAGGCAGTTATTTTATCACCTATGATGTCTCGGATATGCGCCACTGGCGGAAGATCAGCGAACTGCAGCGCGTTAACACCTACCATGGCTCGCTCTACTATCCGCCTTATTTCATCAGGCCGACGCTGAACAAAGAGATCTATGTCATTGATGTCAGCAACCATGCCGACACGGAGCTGCTGGGCGACGTGCGCTGCACAGCGGCCAATGACGATATCGAGGCCGACGGCCAATATCTCTACCTGATCGACAGCCAGGCGACGTTGCACCGGTTTGGACGGACAAGCGGCGCCCTGATATCCCAGGGCGCCAGGGTTTTTAAAGAGTTCAACACCAATTCTCTGGCCGGTCTACAGATCGTGGGAACCGACGGGTACGTAGCGGAAACCTCCTACGGCCACCTGCACAAAATCGATCTGCACTCTGACAACCTGAACATCCTCAGCACCTGGTCGCTGGGGGATTTTCAGATTCACGGTTTCACTATCTCTGGCTCCCGCGCGTATGTCCGCTCATCCAACTATAACGGGACGAACAAGGAATTCAGGGTCTATGATATCAGCCGGCCTCAGGCGGCGCTGTTGGGCTCCCTGGCGGTCGGCAATGCCGCCAATATCAGCCGGATCCTGCTCAAAGGCAACCATGCCTTTGTCAATGACGGCAAATATCTGCGCGTGCTGGATATCGCAAATCCGGCGACTCTGCGGGAGGTCGGTACATTCAGCGACGACGTGAACATCGACGACATGACGCTGTCGCAGAATTATATCTATCTCGGCAGCCGCTATGGCAGCAAAAAAATAAGAGCGGTGAACATCAGCAATCCGGCCACCCCTGCGGCCGCCGGTGTGTACAATAATATGATCTACGGCACGGCCCTGTGTGCGGACGACCGCTATCTCTATGTGGCCGGCGGCTGGTATGGACTGAACCTGCTCGATTTCAGCGCGCCGGCCTCACCCGTTTTAGCCGCGCGCTATTACCTCAGCGACATTGATCTGATCGATGTGGCAATTTACAGAGACCAGATATTCGTTCTTGACAAATATCGCGGCGTCATGCAATTCAAAAACAATCTACTCACCTCGATCTGTTCAAAGGAAACCAGTCAGCCCGAGCTGTGCGCCCTACTGCCCAATTACCCCAATCCTTTCAACGCCGGCACGACCATCTCGTTTACGTTGCCGAGGGAAGAACGGGTGAAGCTTTCGGTTTTCAATATCCTTGGACAACGGGTGGCGGATCTGCTGGATGGCAGCATGGGAGCCGGCGCGCACAAAATCGTTTGGCAGGCGGACCAAATGCCGTCGGGATTGTATTTCTGCACCTTTGAAGCCGGGGCGTTCAGTCAGACACAGCGCATGCTGCTGCTCAAGTAAGCGGGAAAGTCTGCCCGGCAGGAGAAGCTTTGCAGGCGTAAAAGGAAGCTGGAGCGGCAAGGGGGTCCCGAAACACCGCGACGAAAGGGGTATGAGAGATCGGCCATCCTTTCATACCCCTTTTTACATTCGGATTCAGAGTGCTCCGGCCGAATGGAGGGCACGCTCAGTGCGGCGCCGAACGCACCAGGCATGATAACGCCAGGCATCAAAATCAGGGTGAGCCGGAAGCGCTTTATTCCATGCCGCTAATTTTTCACAATTCTGGCGAAACAGGGCTTTAGTTTGGTGTCGACGCGCAAGAAATAGAGTCCAGCCGCCAAGCGGCTGAGATCGATGCGCTGATCGCGCGGTTGACGCACCTGCAGCACCAGTTGACCCAGTTGGTTGTAGAGTTTGACCGATTCGGCGGTCAGGCCCTGCTTCAGATCAAAGGTGACCAGACCCTGCGACGGATTGGGATAAACCGGCACATCGATGTGCAACTCGGGCGAGACCGGAAACCGGTTTTCAACCACAGTGGTCTGAATGCGGCCCCACTGCGCGGTGGTGGTGTCGAATTGCTGCACGCTTTTTTGCGAGAGATTATAGCGGTAAGCGGTGTTATTGACAGAGGTATCGCCATTGCTCCAGATCGTGGAAATCCCGCCAAAGACATAGAACAGGGTATCGCCGTTGCTGATCTCCATGGATAGCGTGGCCTGGGAGACCGGCGGCAGATCCGTGGCGAGGACGCGGCTGTAAAGTTGGCCGTTGCGCGCCGTGATCGCAATCAAATCCGTGCGGATTTCTTCGCCGACGGTCCGGCTCCCCTTGCGTAAAAAGGTGTACCCTTTGCCGCCCCAGGCATAAAGAGTGGATCCATCGAGGAGAGTGGCGGCCGAAGCCCGCGGCGTGACAAAGGGTCCTTGAATGGCCGGCCCCCAGCCGAATCCGGTTCGAGGATTGTACTGATAGTTCTCGTAATTGATGCCGTTTTCGTTCTGGCCGCCCCAGAAATGCCAGGTGTCGACGCTTTGATCATAAACGGCCGAGTGGCCGTACAGAGCCCGCGGTGTCTCTTTGTCGGTAATAAAAATCTCGTTCTCGTTGAAATCCGCCTGATACAATTTGTTGGAGAGCAAGCCATCGTTGTCGACGCCGCCGTGGAACACGGCCCTGCCGGTCAGGTTTTTATTGCCTTCGGTGAATGGGGTAAAATGCGCCGCGGCAGCCATCTTGGCCTTGTCATAGAATTTGTGAAACGCAAGCTGACGCCACTCCCTTTTTTGCATGTTGAGCATGTACACAGCGCTGTCGCCGTTGGCGCTGCGGCCGCCAAAGCAGTAGACGTAGCCGTCCAGCTTGTTCTGCAGCGCCTGGTGCCCGGCCATGGGGGGAACTTTGCGCCAGCTGTCGTCATAGGGCTTGAGCTGCACCCATTCCATGGTCCGGTAGTTGTATTTCCAGATCTCATCCGACCGGTCGATTTTGGTCTCTTTATATTCCGTGACGTAACTCCCGAATTCATCAAAGTAGCCGGCGACAAACTCTTTTTTGCGAAAGCCGCCGATATAAAGGGCGACTAGGTCCTCGCCCTCATTAAAGTAGCTGGTGCTGAATCCCCAAAAATCTTTTGGCGGCTCTTTTTGCTGGGCGCGGCTCGGTTCCTGTAAGCAGAAAAGAAAGACGGCCACCAGGCCGGTCAACAAACACTCTTTTGCGGTTCGCTTCATGATTCCACCTTTTTCCGTTTCGTGTTTACCAGCCCCTATCCTGTTTCATCGACCGCTCGCTCCTGGGTTCATCCAGGATTTTAGCTGAAAAAATAGCAGAGTTGCAGGCAAAAATCAAGATTTTTTTTAAACAGAGGCCTGGATGTGGGGGATTGCGCGAAAAGTCCATCATTGGTTGAGCGGATGCATCACACCCGGTCTATGAGCGGAAAGCAATGTAATGCCCGTCGTCGGCCTAGTGGAGCACGCGCTGGGTGCGTCAAGCTGCGGCGATGGTGTTTTCAAGCTCCAAACGCCGGGAGTAACAGGGGAAGGGTAAAGCGATTATCGGCAAACCGCGGCTGCCGTTACGCCGATGATGACGCCGGCGACAATTCCAGCGCCGGTCATGCCGGCGATGCCAAACGCCAATGCATTCCAGGCGCCAAACTGAATAAAGGCCGCATTGCAGATCCAATATTCAACAGGTTTGATGCCACCGGTTATGGCTTCCATCTCTTCAACACTCAGGTCTTTCATAACACACCTCCTGGTTGTAAAAAAACACCGTGCCTGAAAAGCTGCAGCCTGCACGTTTGGCTGAAATGAAATTAACTGATATTTTGAACGACATCCTTCCTATCTTCCGCTGATGAGAAGGATAATTATCAGGCTTGTCCCCGGCGCTTCATTTATCCGCTGCTGCTTGCGACTCTACCGGCGCTTGCAGCGATCGTCTTTTATAAAATTGATACAAGAAAAACGAACTATAGGCGCCCACCAGGCTCATGACAACAAACGCACCCGCCTTGATGGCTAGAAACCGGCTGTCCAGAAGAAAGAGCAACGCAAGGAACAGCAGGAAAAACAGGAAATTCAATAAAAGATAGCCCCCGATCCTGACCGGATAATAAACCTGGTTCGCGTGCACTTTTTCAGCAACCCACAGTTGAATCACCGTGCAGAGAATGGGGATGATGCTTGGCAAGACTCCCTGGCCGGTCTGCCAGAGATAGATAAACAACAAAAGAGAAGCCAAAAAACCAATTATGCCCCAGAAAACGAGGTGGAATGCTTTACGATCCAGGTTCATATAAGGCTCCCTGTATTGGACGCAACGAACAACCGCTTCATTGTGGAGAGAATTAACGGGACCGAAAGCCCATGATCGCCATCCGCGCGCGAGCATCCCTTGAAGTATAAGAACAGGCAAGACTCTTCGAAAGCGACTCATTCAGGGGCTCCAGCTCCTATTATATTTTAAGAGAAAAAAAATAGAAATCAAGGGACAAAATCGCCACAGAGGAAAGCAGTGTATTGAAGGGCATCCTTCTATATCAAACCGGACGATTTCGAGCATAACGTAAAATAATTCAAGGCCCTGACCAGCGCCCCAGACGCTCCTTTTCTGCCTAGTCGGTATCCCTACTCCCACCCTCTTTCTCAGAATCTTTGCACCGGCCTTGCAGCCCGAGTCCTATGACTCTTGTGCGAAGCGTGGCGGTTCTACATTACCCTTGTTTTCCAAACCGCGGATGGCTATTTTACCCTTCATCGAAATTCCAGGGTTGGCAGCTCCCACTCCATCATTCATCAAAAGGAGAAAACCGCTTTCGCGTCTCACCACCTCCATGTCATCGACGGCAGGCGGACGATCAAAAACTAGAACTCGATCACGGCGGCGGATTATATCAGCATATTCCTGTGATCCTCGCGGGTAAGAGACCGCGGCCTTTTCGGCCATCAAGGAAGGAAGAACGGATGAATTCAACAATTAAAATCATGCCCTGCCTGGACATGCAGAACGGACGCGTGGTCAAGGGCGTCCATTTCGTGGACATACGGGACGCCGGCGATCCGGTCGAATGTGCGCGCGCCTATTGTGAAAAAGGCGCGGACGAGCTGGCGCTTCTGGATATCACCGCCACCGTGGAAGGGCGGGATACTATGCTCGAGGTGGTTTCGCGCGTGGCGGCGGTCACCACCGTGCCGCTGACCGTCGGCGGAGGCATCTCTGACCTGCGCTCCGCTGAACGGGTGCTGAAGGCAGGCGCTGATAAAATATCCGTCAGCAGCGCCGCGTTTCGCAAGCCCGAACTGGTTGAGGAGATGGTGAAAACACTGGGGCCGGAAAAGGTGACTGTGGCCATCGATGTTGATAGAAATGCGGCCATGCCCTCTGGCTATGAGGTCTATATCAACGGCGGCCGGACGGCGACCGGGGCGGATGCGATCGAATGGGCCAAGCGGGTGGACAGCTACGGGGTTGCGGTGATTCTGCCGACCAGCAAAGCGGGCGACGGCGTGCGCACGGGTTACGATCTGCCGGTGATCCGGGCGATCAAGGAGGTTGTCTCTGCCGACGTGGTGGCCTCAGGCGGGGCCGGCCAGCTGGAGCATTTTTATCAGGCGGTCGCAGCCGGAGCCACAGTCCTGCTGGCCGCGTCGGTTTTCCATTTTGGCGTGATTGAAATCGGTACGTTGAAAACATTTCTGCGGCAAAAGGGTGTATTGCAGTTCCGCTTGTAACTCTAACAAACGACACCCAGAGTTGCCGCAAAACCCGCGGCAACATCCGGGGTCAGACGGTTTTCACAAAGTTTCTAAAGCGCGTGGCAATTTTTTATGTGGGCCATTCGGTGCAGAAATCGCATGCCTGTGCCCGAGAAAACCACAGGGACAGCCAGACGCATGTTGCCGGTTCCATTCACGCGCTGTATCAACGCAGGAAAAAAGTCTGCGGATCAAAAGCGGCCGGCAAGCAACCCTATTTGTTCTCGTCCACGCCCTCTTCAGCGAACTCGATAAACTGAATCGTTATTTTGGTCTTCTGAGAATAGCTCTTTTTCTCGAAATCCTCCGGCTGATAATAGCTCAAATCGACCTGTACCGGCGACGTGCCGCCGTTCAGAAGGATCTCCGGATCAAACCCCTCGCCGGTGGAGGATTGCGCCTTGAGCTGTCCGATATACCAGCGAGTCATCTCGTCGGGGGCGGCGGTAGTCACCAGAACCTTGAGCTCCCGACGGGTCAGCCCTGACATTTCAGAGGTGGTTTCATCGAAGCGCTGCTTTGCCTGCGCCTGAATGGCTGCATCCACTGCAGCGCTCGGGAAAACCGGTATCGCCTTCATAGTCCGCGGCGCCTGAGCCAACACGCTGCCCGTACATAGCCCCAGCAAAACAAAAGCGGATGTTAGAGAACGCTTCATTTTTTCTCCTGTACTGGTTAAGCCAAAATAAAAAATTTGAACGTTCATATCAAGATGAATTCCCTTTGCCGCCTCCTCCGCGCTCCTGTCCAGAGGGATTCCCGCCTGCAATTCTGCTTGACTCTCAGCGGCTGAATCAGTATTTTCAAAAATTAGAAACATTGCCGAATCGCTATGAAAGAAATGTTAAAAAAAATCGCTTCCGCTCTCTCCGCCGTAGGACCGGGACTGTTTCTCATCGGCTATAACATCGGAACAGGCAGTGTTACCACCATGGCCAAAACAGGCGCTGAACATGGTATGCATCTCTTTTGGGTGCTGGTGCTTTCGTGCCTTTTCACTTATCTCCTGATGGTCGCCTATGGCAAGATGACCATTGTCAGCGGTAAAACCGCACTGTACACGATCCGTTCACAATTCAAACACGGCTGGGCGCTTTCCCTCTACATCCTGATCGCGCTGATTACCGGTGAACTCTTGGCCCTGATCGGCGTCATGGGGATTGTGGCCGAGCTTGTGCAGGAGGGCATTCGAATGGCCTCCGGAGGATGGGTGCTCGACACCTGTTGGATCATCCTGTTTTTTTCCATTCTGCTTTATCTTTTGCTCTGGTTCGGCCGGTATCAATCATTTGAAAAAGTGCTTACCGGATTCGTCATCCTGATGGGCGTTTCGTTCCTGGTGGTCTTTGTCCTGGTCAAGCCGGACTTTGCCGCTGTCGCCTGGGGATTGATCCCGAGCATACCGAATCAGCCGGGCGCTTTTGTACTGGTGGCGGCCATTGCCGGCACCACCTGTTCAGCCGCGGTGTTCATCATGCGCAGCACCGTGGTAGCGGAAAAGGGATGGACACTGCGGCATCTGAAAGCGGAAAAAAGGGATTCTCTGGTATCCGCCTCGATGATGCTCTTTTTGAGCGGCGTCATCATGGCGGTGTCCGCGGGAACCCTGCATGTCATGGGGCTTAAACTGGAAAAAACCGTCGAGATGATCGCCCTGTTCGAGCCCCTCGGCGGAAAAATCGCCGCAGCGATCCTGATCCTGGGCATCGTCGGCGCCGGGCTGTCGACGGTTTTTCCGATCGTCCTGATCGCCCCATGGCTGATCGCGGATTATACCGGCACTCCGCGCACCACCCACTCGCCGTTAGCCCGGGTGCTGATCCTGCTGGCCCTGTGCTTTGCCTTCGGCTCTGTATTCCTTAAGCAAAGCCCCCCGGCCCTGATGATTTTTTCCCAGGCGTTTCAGGCCTGCATTCTGCCGGCAGTGGCCATTCCCGCCCTGATCCTGTTGAGCAGAGAAAAGCTGATGGGGCCCAATCAGGCCACCCCGGGTGAAAAAGCGGGCATCTGGGCTGTCATTCTGTTTTCCCTGATGACCAGTTATTATGCGGTGGTCGAATTGGTGCAGACCTTTCTGTCCTAGCCGCCGGTTTGCAACCAGACGATGCAGCTCACTTCAAGTAGGGATTGAAAAATGGCCGTCCATACGCTGTTGATCATCGACGATGAACAGGCCCAGCGAGAATCGCTGGCGGGCTTTTTGACGAAAAAAGGATATCAGATTAGGCAAGCGGCCTCTGCCCAGGAGGCGATAGAGATGGTCCAACGTATGCCGGTGGACCTGCTGCTCACCGATCTGCGCATGCCGGGCATGGATGGCCGCGAATTGCTGCAAAAAGTAAAAGGGATCAATCCCGAGGTCGAGGTGATCGTCATGACCGCCTTTGGCAGCCTGGAAAGCGCTGTGGCGGCTATGAAAGAGGGGGCGCTGGATTTTCTGACCAAACCCATCGATCTGCAGCAGCTGGAGTTGATCGTGGCCAAGGCCATTGAAAGAAAGCAGCTGCTTTCCGAAAACGCCCGTTTGCGCGAGCTGGTGCAGGAGCAGCACACGTTCCATGGCATCATCACCTCCAGTCCGCTCATGCAGGAGAGCCTGAGCATCGCCGGCCGTGCGGCTGAAAGCAAGGCGACCGTGCTGATTCTGGGCGAAAGCGGCACGGGCAAGGAGCTGGTGGCCAAAGCGATTCATTTGGCCGGACCGCGGCGTGATAAGCCTTTTGTGGCGGTGAATATGGCCGCGCTGCCGGAACAGCTGCTGGAAAGCGAGATGTTCGGCCACGAGAAGGGCGCTTTTACCGGCGCGGAAAAATTCCGCCAGGGCCGGTTCGAGATGGCGCACTCCGGCACGCTGTTCATCGATGAGGTGGGCGATATTCCGGCCGGGCTGCAGGTCAAACTGCTGCGCGTTCTGCAGAGTCAATCCTTTGAACGGTTGGGATCCTCGCAACCCATTCAGGTCGATGTGCGCCTGATCGCAGCCACGCACCGGAATCTGGAGACTCTGGTAAAGGAGGGCGTTTTTCGTCAGGATCTCTATTACCGCCTTAACGTCGTGCAGATACGCCTGCCGGCGCTGCGCGAACGCCGTATGGATATCCCCACGCTGGCCGGCCATTTTTTAAACCGCTTCGCACGGCTGAACGACAAGCCGGTTCATGGCTTTTCCCGCGAGGCCATGGACCTTTTGCTCAAACATGACTATCCGGGCAACGTGCGCGAATTGGAAAATCTGGTGGAGCAGGCGGTGGTGCTGTGTCGCGACGAACTCATCACCAGCCGGGACCTGCCCCTGCAAGCCCTGTCAGCGCCGGCCGCAGCCGAGCCGGAGGCGGGCGCCTCTTTTCAAGAGCAGGTCGCCTGGTTTGAAAAAAAGTTGATCCAGGAGGCTCTGCAGGCTGCGGCGGGCAATCAAAGCAAAGCCGCCGCCCGTCTGGGCATGGGCGAACGCCATCTGCGCTACAAATTGAAAAAATACGGGATGAAATAAAAGGCCAGGCAGGACCGGCGAGGCATCAATAGCCGGTGGAGATCCCCAGGGTGACAAAGTCAGCCCGATAACGATAATAAGGATCATTGGATTCATTCTGCACATACTGATAACCGAACGTGATCCCCAGCGGTTGCCAGTTCTTCGCCAGCCGCACTTTTTTCTCTACAGAGACCGACCATAAAAGACGGCGATCCTCGCGCAGCCGTTCGTCCGCAAACGGCACGCCGTCCAATTGCACCGCCTGCCGCTGATCATAATATTTCCACAGCAGGGCGCCGCCGAGCTGAAGAGTCCAGCCTGGGACAAAGAGCATTTTTAGCGACGGCGCCAAAGAAAAACCGTGATAGCCGAACACGTCATCGAACAGCTCTTCATCGGAATAAAAAGTGCTGTCGCCGGTGCCGAGATAGCGCACCGAGTTGATGAAATTATGACGGACGGCAAACAGGACATTGGCGCCGACGCCCGGCGTCAGCGCCTGCGCCACTTTTACGCTGAAAAGGCCCTGCAGGCTCTGGTCCTTGCCCAGGGCTACCATCTCGACAAAAGCGTCCGGCACAGTGAGATCGTGATCATGCGAATACCATTTGGACGAAAAGTCCGCTTCCGCCAGCACGGTAGTGCCCCTTTCGGAAAACCAGCCCCAACGCATAAACAAAGACGGCTGCATGGAGGAAAAAGCCGACAGCAAGGGATAATGCACATACTTGGTTGTGGAGCCCAGATACAGATAGAGAGACGGCTTCAGGATCCAGCGCAGATTGGCATAGCCGCTGACCTGCTGCTGTTCGTACCAGTCATAGCTATCGCGATGAAAGCGTTTTTGGGCAAAGAGTCCGGATTGCAGCCGCGCTGCAGAATCGTGCTTCTGTCGATAATACGCGACGCCGATGCCGTGCTGGTGAAAGGAGCGCTCGCTGTATCGGCGGAAGGTCTCCGCTTCTCCCTGATAAAAGAGACGCAAGCCGGAGGTCTGCCGCAGCCAGTCCTGATTCATCTGCAGAGTCAACCCGCTGTACCAATCACCGCTCTCCAGATAGTTGGCAAACGCGTTGCTGGCGTAGCCGCTCTCGTTGTCGGCCGTTATTGTTATCTGCGCCGACAGCAACAGTGGAATCAGCGCGAGTATTTGGATCATGCGCAGCATGTTAGTTTCCTCTATGACCGTGCAAAGGCTGAACGCCTTTGCACGGTCTGTGAAGATCAGTTACCTTTACCGGATGCATTGCCGCCCCTACCCTGGCCTCGGCCGGTAGCTCCATCGGTCGGAGTGCTGCGGCCGCTGCCAAAACCCTTGCCCATTCGAGCGCCGCGGCCGAACTGGTTGCCGGTCCCGTCTTGCGGTTTGACCCAGTCGCTGTCCTTGCCGTTGGGTATTCCGTCCTTGTCCGCATCCATCAGACGGTCGTTGATGCCGTCGCCATCCTCATCCACAAACGCATGCATGCGTTTGCCGAAACCTTTACCCTGACCCTTGCCCTGACCGCTGCCGTCCTGCGGTTTGATGTAATCCGGATCCTGACCGTTGGGAATGCCGTCGCCGTCCGCATCCGGCGCGTTGTCGTTGAGACCGTCGCCGTTCTCATCGACAAAACCGGCGCCCGCACCCTGGCCGGCGCCCGATTTGACGTAATCAGGGTCCTGACCATTGGGGATTCCGTCGCCGTCCGCATCCGGCGCGTTGTCGTTGTAGCCGTCGTTGTTGAGGTCGACAAAATTTTTACCGTGCTGGACCGCCGGCGTCTTGAGCGTGTCGGTCTGCGCCCACGTACCGGTGGTTGCGAACAGTACCAACAGAGCCGTTAAAAACAATAATGTGCGATTCATGATAAACCTCCAAATCCTAATAGTTCGTTAAGTGGGGCAGTCAATTTTATCAGGCCCGAACACTCAGCAGATTGCAATTGACATGCCAAAAATATTATTTTCGTAACTACTTGTTATTATTAACGGAAATCCTATTGACCAACTGCTCTTTCGACTAGGTTGACGAACTGTTTCGACCATTCGGTCGAGATGGAGCGTTACTGCAAAAACAGCATTCGAGATATCCTTTTCTCCCCATCGAGTTGGAGACAGGCGAAATAAACGCCGCACGGCACTGTCTGAGAGCTGCTATTGGTCCCATCCCATTGCTGTTGATAGACGCCGGGAATTATGTTGCCCTGGGCCAGGGTTTTAATCTTGCGACCGGAGAGATTATAGATGCTCAGAGCGAACAGCGCCGGTCTGCGAACCGTATACTGAATCATCGTCGACCCATTGAAAGGATTGGGATAGTTCTGCAACAAGCCATAATGCAGCGGAATTGACTTTTCTTCCTCAGGCGAATCCAGGCTGGCGGTTAAAAATTTTCTTACAGTAGAACGGACAAGCATCGGCTCACGTTCGGCCGCCTCATAGTACGTTTTGTAGCGCTGGACCGGATCGGCCGTATAGGTGAATAGATCATCCATAAAATCGAAGGAGGCCGTTTGATAGCGCAATTCGACGGTAACGGATAATTCACCGGACTCTTGGCCGATGAATACTCGGTAATGAACATTATCAGCGCCGCTGCCCTGCTCGCCTGCCTCCGTGCGGTTGAAATCAGGATCAACCGCCGCTTCGCCGATTACAGCGATCGTCTCATATCCCTGCCCCTGCGCCGTGAATCCTTTGGGCGGTATGCGATTGTCCTTCACATATTTGGCGCCGCGCAGGAGCGTATAGGTGACCCGCTCATCCACATCCTGCATCACGGCCTGATAGATCTGTACCTGTTCGGGATCACGGATAACCTGATGATGCCGTTCCACTCCTTGCTGTTTTCGGAGAATATCTCCAGACTCATTCCAGCTGCCGGATTCAAAAAGAATACGGTTATTCTGATTTTTGACCACCAGATGCAGCCAAGCCTGCCGGCTGGGAAAACCGGTCGGGAATTTATGCCCCGCAAGGTTTTCAACGCGAACGATCAACGCCAGAGTGTCAGCGGCTATCTGTCCATCAACGGAGAGAGCTACCGTTGCATCGTTCAACATACTTGATGTTTTATTTTTTGTCGCAGCCAGGTTATCGGCAGACGCGGAGATCCCGATCTCATCGGGGAACTTGGCGAAAATGGAATTCATCAGAATATTGGCGCCGACAAAATCATGTGCGTAAACCGGAGAACGCAGGGTTGTCAGCCAGGGCGGACTGGTCGCGATCTTCATGGGCTCCAGAGCCGACGGCATATGGCAACTTGCACACGACACGCCCTTTGCAGGATAGCCGCTGTTCTTCCACTCCAGGTAGGGAACCTGTTCTGGAAAATAGCCCGCAATCCGCCCCTGATTATCGACGTACGGAGTGAATAGCGTATGGCAGACCGCACATAGTTCCGATTGCTGCACATGCTGGGAGTAAACCGGAGAATAACCAGTCTGATTGAACATGGGCATGCCGGTCGGAGCAGCATAAGGTCCAAAAATAGTGCGTTGGTCCAAGATCACGTAATGTCCGGAAAAACCGGATTCCTGACCAAAGCGATCTTGTTGAATCTGATGGCAAAGAGTGCAGCTAACGCCGTCACCGCTCAACGGATCAGACAGGGCCTGTGAAAACGAATAGGAAGTCGAGCCATTGAAAATGGCCTCCGTCCGCCCCATGGGCGCATGACAGGTGATGCATTTATCCTCAATGGTGGATTGCAGGGCAGGATGTGCACTGACTTCTGCCGCCACCTTGGCCTGCCAGAGCGGATCCTTGAAAGAGTTGGCCATCATCGTAGACCGCCAGAGTTCCGTTGGACTGATGTCTGTTCCCGAAGCGGTCGTAAAAGCACCATTGCCCGCCCGGTGGCAGACCGCGCAATTGCCCGAACCGGAAAATAAATGTGATTTCTGCCTGGGCAGTTCCTGACCGGTCGTTTCCAGACAAAGCGACAAAATGGCGAATAGAACGAGCAAGGATAATTTTAGCAAAGGCAGCTTACACATCATTACAATCCTTTCCTGTAATTAGAAAGCAGCCATCGTTTAAGAACCACAGGTGGCTTCATTTGCATCATCACAACCCGACAGACCGCCATTAAAACAGCAACAGTTTTAGCCATAGCGATCGTCTGCCATGGCTAAAACTGTTACATCGTAATAAAATCCAGGAATTAGATCGTGAGGAGGGGAACCTCAATTCCCTTTACCTGCACGCTTGCCTCCTTTGCCTGCCGGCTCGCCGGTGGTCGTGCTTTGACCGCTGCCGAAGCCCTTGCCCATTCGGGCGCCGCGGCCGTACTTGGCGCCGGTCCCGTCCTGCGGCTTGACCCAGTCGCTGTCCTGACAGTTGGGCACGCCATCCTTATCCGCATCCATCAGACGGTCGTTAACGCCATCGCCGTCCTCATCCACAAACCCGCCCATGCCCATGCGCTTGCCGTTGCCTTTGCCCTGACCCTTGGCCTGACCGGCGCCGCTGCCGTCCTGCGGTTTGACGTAATCCGGATCCTGACCGTTGGGAATGCCGTCGCCATCCGCATCCGGCGCGTTATCGTTGAGACCGTCGCCGTTCTCATCGACAAAACCGGCGCCCGCACCCTGGCCGGCGCCCGATTTGACGTAATCAGGGTCCTGACCATTGGGGATTCCGTCGCCGTCCGCATCCGGCGCGTTGTCGTTATAGCCGTCGTTGTTGAGGTCAACAAAATTTTTGCCGTGCTGGACCGCTGGCGTCTTGAGCGTATCGGTCTGCGCCCACGTACCGGTGGTTGCGAACAGTACAAACAGAGCCGCTAAAAACAATGCTGTGCGTTTCATGATAAACCTCCAAAGAAAAAGTTTGCTTAATGATGTGTTTGATTATTCCAGGCCGGAACACCCTCTTGCTAAGCAAGGTACGTGCCAAACATAGCTGCGGCCTATCCCCTTGTTCTCATTGCACTCGCCTATTCCCTGCAGCGATTATCTCGACCGCCTGGACGAACGAATCCGACCAGTCCGTCGAACCCGCACGATCGTCCTGTAATGGTGAAAATTTTTTTGCGGTGAAATTGCGCCAATCAGGGCGCAGGCGAATCGGTTAAAAAGGAATTGATAATCAAACGAAAAAAAAATTCCGGTATGATCGAGCAACGTGGGATAACGCAGGAAACATCTTGACCAAGGACGATTTACCTGAATTTTTCAGGCCGGACTGTTTCTCCTAAGCATAACAGGCTTCGCGCATGAGCACCTCTTTAGGATTCATGGCGCAAGGCATGCCGCCGTTCCTGAGGCGGCAGCTTTGCCAGGCCAGACAGCGTGTGGAACACAAGGCGCCGCGGTATAGATCGGACCGTTCTCCAGTTGCGCCAGGCCGCTGATCCGGTCTGATACGCTGTGCCGGCGGTCGTGGCTGCAAAAGCTTCCGGTCAACAATGCGGCGGATATCCGAATAGGCGAGATTGTTCTCCGTGCACAAGAGGGACGGATTGTAACCGCGAATCGCCTGCCGCACCAACGGTTCGGTGTGCACCAGGCCCCAATAATCCAGACGGGTGGACAGCAGACGACTCACCGCGATCCGCAGCGCCTGCAGCGGTTCGCAGGAATCGCTCCCATGGCTCATGTTCAGCAAAATTTTCGGACCTACGCTTTGCGTCTGCGCTCGCACCCATGTGAGATCATAGCCCCAGCGTGTAAACGCCTGCTCCAGCGGCATGGAACCGCTGCTGTCGGCGGTTCGCAAAAACTCGCCCACTTTTTCCCGCAGACCGCTTTGACCGCGCGCCTGTTGCAGGATTCTGCGCAACAGCGCTGCGCGGATAAAGTTGAACACCGTATGCAGCGAGAGCGAATCGTTGCTGGAGATCACCAGTCCGGTATGGGCGGCGAGAAAAAGATCGATCTCGACCGCTGACCCCTCGGCGCCCAAATCCAGGATCACATAGTCTGCCGGCAGCGTGGATAAACCCGTCAACAACCGCTGAGCAGGGTAATGCCGATGGCCTTCAGCGCAGTTCATGCCCAGAGAACCCACGATCACGGACAACCGCTGGAAAGAGGTCGGCTGCACCAGATCGGTAAGTGTCATGCCGTCGTTTTTTAAAAAAGTGGACAGCGCCGGCTTGTGGTTGCATACGCCCAGATACCCGTGCAGATTAGCGCCGGTGAAATCCGCGTCCACCATAATGGTCCGGCAGCCTTTTTCAGCCAGGTAAAGTCCCATCATCAGCGCGATGGAAGATTTGCCCACGCCCCCTTTTCCGCCGCCCACAGCGACGATGTGAGGCCCTGAGGCCTTTTCCCTGGTCTGGGGCAGGCGGAGCGGAAAGGTTTCACTCTGTTTCGCGGCAACGGCCATAGCATGATCCTGTCATTTTTTTATGATAGATAAATACAGCAAAAAACATACCATCCTAATCTGTAAATTCACGCCACAGCCTATATGTAAATATTAGAGTTAAGCCGATTGCCGCCGCTGCATTCCTTCGCCGGATTACCTTTTTGAAATCAAAAAGCACTCACTGACTTGTTATGATTCATATGCTCAAGTGAAGAAATACTCTTGGCATCTGTGCTTTTTGTTCAGTACCTTTTAAAGGAACAAGAAAACGGGAAACAGAATGAAGAATGTGTACATGGCCAAGGCCATTCAGGAAGCGCAGCGCGGGGTGCGTTTGAACCACGGCGGTCCCTTTGGCGCTGTCATTGTGCGCAATGGCGCCCTGATCGCCGCCGCTCATAATCAGGTTCTCCGGGATCATGATCCCACCGCTCATGCCGAAGTGCTGGCTGTGCGGCGGGCGGCAAAAAAGCTGCGGCATTTTAATCTCTCTGATTGCGAGATCTATACCACCTGTGAACCCTGTCCCATGTGTCTGGCGGCACTGTACTGGGCGCGGATCGATAAAATCTACTACGGCTGCACCCGTCTGGATGCGGCGGAGATCGGGTTCGACGACAATCTGATCTATCAAATCCTCGCCGGTCGGTGCAACCGTGAGCGCATCGAGACCGAGACCATCGAGCGCGAGGCCTGTCTGCAGGTTTTTAAGCGTTGGCTGGAAAAATCGGACAGGCGGCTGTACTGATCGTCCCGGACCGCTGCCGACGCTCACTGAAACGCCATTCAGTCAGCTCCCTCTGAATAGAAAGGAAAATTCCCTTGGAAGATTTTGAGAAAATTTTCATCGTCAAAAACGAGGTGGAAGCGAGCTTCTGGGAGATGGTTTTACAGGAGCGTGAAATTCCGCATGTGTTGCGCTCTTACCACGATTCCGCCTATGACGGTCTTTTTCAAATGCAGAAAGGCTGGGGAGTGCTGTACGCCCCGGAAAAGTACCGCACCGTCATTGAAGCGATCCGCAGTGAAGTGGATTCCGAAAACCCGGACCATGAGGCGGAAGAAGCATGACGCCGTTTTCCGGGTTCACCCAGGACACGATCGCGTTCTTTGCAGAGCTGGCGCACAACAACCATCGCGCCTGGTTTGCGCAAAACCGGGAACGCTATCAGCGCGTAGTGATCCAGCCGGCGCAGGCGTTTGTGATGGCCATGGGCGAACGGTTACGGAAAATTTCGCCGCAGGTCATCGCCGATCCGCGCGGCAATGGCTCCGGCTCTATCTACCGCATACACCGCGATGTGCGTTTCAGCAAAGACAAAACACCCTATAAAACCAATTTAGGCGTCTTTTTTTGGCATGGATCGGCGCGCAAAGGCAATCAGCCGGGTTTTTATTTTCATCTCGATGCGGAAAAACTGGGCCTGTACGGCGGCATGTATGTTTTTGACGGCGCCATGCTGGATAAATACCGTCAGGCTGTAGTTCAGCCGCAGAGCGGGCGCGAGCTGCTGCGGGCGGTGAAACGAGTGGAGGCCCATTCGCTCTATCAGCTCGGCGACCTGCATTACAAACGTGTTCCCAAGGGCTTTAGCGCAGAGCAGGATCCGCGCGATTTTCTCCGTTACAACACGCTGTACACCGTCTATGCCGCGCCGATCCCCGCGGAAATCCATTCGCCAGAGCTGATCGAGTACTGCTTCCGGCATTACAAAAACATGTATCCGGTGATGAGATGGCTGCTGGAGCATATGCTGTGATCGAGCCACTCATATGCTGCGTGCGATTCCACGTCAGAACGGAAAGCGGGCGTACGCTGCCCGCTGCTCTGGGAACCTGGCGCAGGGTTTGTCGCAGCTTCCGGCGGACGCCGGTTAATCAAACAGGTGGTGAATCTTGAAAGTATTGATGCTCACGAATCCCATGTCCGGCCGCCGGCAGGGCCGAACCGTGGCGGAAAAATCGCTGGCCCTGTTTAAACAGCGCGGCCTTTCGGTGCACAACCTCTATTCCGAATATCCCGGCCATCTGATCGAACTGGCCAAACGCGAGGTGAACAACGACTGGGACGGCATCATCGCCCTGGGTGGCGACGGCACGCTGTTCGAGGTCATCAACGGCATGATGCAGGGCAATCCCAAGCTGCCTCTGCCCTTGGGCGTGTTGCCCGCGGGTACGGGCAACTCTTTTTCCCGGGACCTGGATATCAAGAGCCATGCCGACGCGGTGGAAAAAATTATCCAGGCCAAAACCAGGCCGGTGGATCTGGGACAGTGCGTCTGCGGCGATCAGACCTTCGTGTTTATCAATATTCTCGGCTTTGGGTTTGTCGCGGATGTGGCGAAAAAGGCGTACAGCTATCGCCAATGGGGCGCGCTCAACTATGTCATCGGCGTATTCCTGATCACTAGACGCCTTCAGTCCTATTCTCTGGATTTTGAAATCGACGGGGTCGCCTATCAGCGGAACAATATCTTTGTCGAGATTTGCAATTCGCGCAAAACCGGGGGAGACATGCTCATGGCGCCGGAGGCGAAAATCGACGATGGCCTGCTCGATGTGGTGATCTTGAATCAGGTGACCCGGCGCCGGCTGCTGTCCGCTCTGCCGAAAATATTCACCGGCGCCCATCTGCGCATGCCGGAGGTGGAGCATTTCGTCGCGCGAAAGGCGAGTTTTCGGCCATCCGCGACCAAGGCGCTCACACCGGATGGTGAAATTATCGGCGCCACGCCCATCACCGTCTCCGTGCTGCCGGGCTCGTTACAGGTCTTCGGCTGATGCGGTCCCTCCCGCCGCCGACCGTACCGGCCGATCCTTCCTACGCTATCTTTCATCGCTGCGCAGACAAGCCCGACGTTTCGCAAATCTCGGTTTCCTTGTGGATTTTTTCCCTAATCCGGCAGCCCATTAACCACGAAGCTTTGGAAGAACACGAAGAACTGAAAAACCGCGTTCAACGGACAGGTCGTTGCGACGGGTTCTTTGCACGCATCCGCCTGAATCTTACAGGATCACCTGCCAGTCGCCGACATCGATCCATTGACCGAACTTGAAGCCCACCTGCCGCAGATGCGCCGTTTGTTCAAAGCCGAGCGATTCATGCAGCCGGACGCTGGCCGGATTGGGCAGACTGACGACGCCGATCACCACATGGATGCCCATGTGTTTCAAGCGGTCGAGCAACTCCCGATACAGCATGGCGCCGTATCCGCGCCCTGTTTGTCCGGGATCAAGGTACACCGTGCTCTCCGCCGTGTAGCGGTACGCCTCCCGATCGCGGAATTTCGTCGCATAGGCGTAGCCAAGGAGAGTCTTTTCCTTTTCCAACACGATCCAGGGAAAGCCGTCGGCGGTTACATGATGCAGACGAGCAACGATGGTGGCCGCTGTGATCTCGTTCACCTCAAACGTGATGATAGTATTCGAGATATAATAATTGTAGATCGAAGCGATTTGAGCCGCATCCGTTGCCACGGCATTCCGCATGCTGATGGTTTCCGTAAGGTTGGTCATATTCGATTTATCTGGCTTGATGGGGTTTGAGGACATTATATTTGGCTAAAATTTGCCTGGTGCGATCGATGGGCAGCGCCTCTGCCCGATGCCCGTTCCGGCCGGTCACCGTGGTGGCGGCGAGCAGAGAATTGTACACCGCTTCTTCCGTGGCTTCGATGACCGCCTGAAACAATGGAGAGAGAGCCGAGTTGTTCATCGCCACGGCGTTCCGCGTCAATCCAACGCTGTGGATGCGATTGGTCCGCGTTGTACTGAAGGCGATGACATAATCGCCGCTGCCGTTTCCGGCGCTGGAGCCGGTGCGGCCGAGTCCAAGCATGGCGCGCGCCGCCAGTCTCTGCAGATTGCGGTGGTCCAGCGGGGCATCCGTGGCCACGATGATTATGATCGAGCCATCGGAGCGGTTCAAGGAGTCCTTCTCTTCCCCACGTTGCAGAGAATCCAATTGATCCTTGAGATAATAGCGATTCAGCTCCTGGCCCACCGGCGCACCGTTGATGGTCAGCACACCGCCAAAATTGGATTGCACCAGAACGCCCACTGTATAACCGCCCAGACTCGGAGGGATGATCCGGGACGCTGTGCCGATGCCGCCTTTGAATCCGAACGCCATGGTGCCGGCGCCGGCGCCGACCGATCCTTCGGCCACCGCTCCCCCGGAGGCGGAGCGCAGCGCTTCGAACACCTCTTCAACGCCGAGCGGACGCGCCCGGCCATTGTTGAGAAATCCATCGTTGGTTTCAGCCACCACCGGATTGATGGAAAAAACCTTTTCATTTCCCGGAAGCGCCAGCATATAATCCAGCAGCGCATCGGCGACGCGTGCCACGTTGAGCGTGCTGGTCAGCAGAATCGGGGTTTCAAGTTCGCCGAGCTCGTTCACCTGGGTCGATCCCATCAATTTACCGTAGCCGTTGCCGACAAAGACAGCGGCAGGTACTTTTTCTGCAAACAGATTGCCGTCATGGGGCAGAATGGCGGTCACACCGGTACGCACGTCCTCGCCACGGATCAGCGTGGCGTGGCCCACGGCCACGCCGGCTACATCGGTGATGGCGTTCAACGGCCCGGGCGGCAGGATCCCAACGATGATGCCCAATTCGCGGGCGCGCGGTCGCTGCTCCGCGGCATGAGCCAAGAGCACCCATATTCCCAGGAGAAAAGCGCACAGCCCTTTGACGAATGAAGACATGAACACCGGTCTTTCAGCGAATGAGTTTCCATTTCAGCTGTTGAATCCGCGGCGGATTCTGCGGCGTGAGAGTGAAGGTGAGTTCCAGATCCGCCTTTTGCCCGTCCACGATAAAGCTGCCGCGCAATCGATTTTGCGCCTTCATCTCGCCGATGCCGGAGACGGGACCGAGCTCCGCATACAGTTTATGGAAGGTTTTTCTCAACGTGTCGATGGATTGATCGAGAAAGAAATTGTCGCCGAACAGATCCGGCTCGGTCACTTGCCAATCCGGAAGCAGGGCTGCCAGTTGATCCCGTCTCTGCTGCAGAATGGCGGTCACCGGCGTCGGCCGCCTGGACAGGCCCAGGAGTGCGATGCAGGTATCCAGAACCGCATCGTTCGCAGCCCCCAAATCCGCATAGGTCCGGTTGCTGAACGCCGCCACTCCAATACCATATTCGGGCAGAATCCGCCACTGGCTGCCGAATCCGGGCAGACCGCCGCCGTGGTTCAGGGATACTCTGCCTTCGCCGTCTTTCATCCAGCGCAAACCATATCCATAGCACGAAACCAGCGGGCTCGAGCGGCCATCCGGATAGCGAAAAGAGGCATTGAGATTGTTAAAGATCCAGGGTTGTTGCATCTCACGCAAAGAAGCGGCTGACACCGGCGAGTTCCCATGATTGGCGCCCGGCGGCCAGGCGCTGAGATGATAGACCATGTACTTGCTGAAATCATCAATGGAGGTGATCAATCCTCCCATGGCAGCATAGGCGCCGTCCGGCAGCAGGGCAATGGGGATCCACTGGCCCCCTTCCCAGTCGTAGCCCCAGGCCAGCAGATCTCTGGGCGCTTGTGAGTAATCCCAGACGGAATGATTCATCGCCAGAGGATGGAGAATCCGCGTCTGCACGAATTCCTGATAGGGCTGTCCGGACACCACGGCGATGATGCGGCCCAGCAGCGCGAATCCCAGATTGCTGTATTCATAAGCCACGCCGGGTACATTGGAAAACGAGATGCCGTTTTTCACCATGTCCAGCAGCTGCTGGTCAGAGACAGCCAGTTGCCGGTCTCCCCACGGATTGTCTTCAGGAAAACCGGCGGTATGAGTCAGCAGATGGCGAATAGTGATCCTTGGCGCATCCGGCACTGGATATTCCAGGTTTTTCATTTCCGGAATATACTTTTCAGCCGGATCATCCAGCGATAGCCTTCCCTGATCGCGCAACAGCAGGATCGCCATGGCCGTGATGCTCTTGGTCATGGAGGCGATGCGAAAAAGCGACTGGGGAGTGGCCGGCGTCTTGAGCGATAGATCCGCATAGCCGATGCCGCCGGAGCAGACCAGCGTGCTGTCGAGCACCACGCCGAAAGCCAGACCTGGGAGATGGTGCGCCTGGGCATGATCTCGATAGATATTTTCAATGACCGGCAGAGCGCTGCGAAGGGTTTGAACGCGGCCGGAACGAGTGTGCGGCGACTCGGCGTGGATTTGTGGCAGGACTGGGCTCAGTGGCAGCAGAGAGATTAAAAACAGAAAACATCGCTTTTTCATTCGATCCTCATGGATTCCCCGGTTCGATTCAAGCGCCGGCTGCAGCGGCCTGGGAAGTCTTCTGCCGTTACAGCATGCTCCTCAGCCGGCGCAGTGCTTCAGCGGCCTGATGCGCTGCCACCGGTTTAATCTCGCAAAATCCCGCCAAAACGGCGGCGGTGTCTTGGCGCTGCATGCAGAGCGGGCGATGGTTTAAAAGTAGTAGCGCACCCCGATGGCGGCGTCCAGGTCCAATCCGCTGTCGCCGGTCAGTTTCAACACCGGCACCAGCTCGGCAAAAAGTTCAAATGGTTGTGAAGTAAAAAACAGGGAGACGCCGCCCAGAGCGCGGGCCATCAGAATGGAATCATGCTTGCGGTCTTCCAGACCGGCGCCGAATCCATAATAGGCCGCGAGACGGGTTTGGGGCGATTGCGGGAACAAGTTCCAATCATGCCACAAATAATCCGCATGAATGGAGAAATCATCCAATCCGATACCGAGGTCCATGGCGTTGGTCGCATCGAAGCGGTATTTGGCGGTGATCCCGGTGGGATCTCCCACCATGACGCCCACACCCGCCGGGGTGGTGCAGCATCCATACGGCGGATGCAGTAAAACAGCCCATAAAAGCAAACAGACGATCACAGAATATTTATCACCGTGTTTCAACAGGTCACTCCTCGATTACTCCTCCTGAAGTGCGGCGATGAACTTGTCCGCCTCAGCGATGGCGACCTCCATATCATGGACCAGATTGTCGACATTGGTTTGCACGCTGATCAATTCGTCGCTCAGCCCTGCGATGGCTTTGGCATTGAGATTATGTTTGATGAAAAGCACCTGATCGCGTAAGGGGACCAAAGCGGGCTCCAGTTTGGACTCGGCTTTTTTCATCGCCTTCATCAGCTCCACGTACTTTGTTTTGGCCTGGTCATATTTGCGCTGACTGGCTTTCTTCAGGCTCTCGCTGTTGTATTGTTTGATCTCCTCGCTCCATTCGCTGAACAAGGCTTCGGAGACCTCCTCCACCGACTTGATGCGTTTGCGCACCGCAGCGGCTTCGTTCTCGCTTTTCTCCAGCGTGGCGCTCAGTTTTTCGTATTTTTCCTCCAGGTCGCCGCCCTGCACCGCCACCACGCTCTTGAACTGCTCCATGGCGGAGAGAAACTGCTCCTTGGCCTCGTTCTGTGTGTCACGCGCCGCTTTGACCCGGTCCACCATGATCTCGCGTTTATGAACGCCCAGCTTTTCCATCCCGGCGAAATACATGGAACTGCATGCCAAAAACAGCGGCACGACGACGGCAGGAATAAAAAATCTCCCTCTCATCAGCATTTCCCTCTTTAGGTCAGTTATTCCAAGACTTGAACCACGACATAAACCCACATAAAAATGACAAAAATAACTCTAATCTGCAATGTTTTTTTATGTTCACCGGGACGGCAGTAGGTCAGCGAAAGACCTCTTGGGAATCGAGCACGCCACTCGATGGATCTTGCTCTATTTGACAGCTGCAGTCAAAGCGGATGAAATCAAAACCAGCCCAGCCGGTGGACTCGTCCGAAGGGCCGCGAGGCAAAGGAGCGGCGCCGGCAGAAGGCTCTGCGGTTGCAGCAAGCGCATAGAGTCCGATCTTGGCGCCGACCCATTTGCCGGGCGCCGCGATGAAGGCGCCGGCAAGAGGCGCATATAAAAGATCGTCCAGACTATAGGAAAAGGTGCAATGGCCGCCGGATTGGACCCGCACGTTTAGATAAACCTCAGACTGTGTGAGCGGAACAGCGGCCACGATGGATTCTTCGCCGTCCTGGTCCGCATTCAGGCAGAGGGCCAATTCCAGCATCATGCCTCCTTGGCGCTGGTGAAGACTGAGACAGGCATAATCGCAGCCCAGAATGATCAACCCGGCGCAATCGCCAAGAGCGGAGGAGTGTAAGGATAAACAGGCCTTGGCGGCAAACCGTTCGGCGGGAAATTTTTGCGCCAGGATGTTGGGCAGATGCCACAGATTTGCCAAACGCCCTGGGGGAGGGACCGCGTTCAGACGGAGAAATCCCGGCCGGCTGGAGAGATCATACCAGGTGGCATCCGGATTGGCCTGCCATTGCCATTGCAGTCCCAGCTGGTTCGAGGAGAATTCATCGGAGGTCGGAATGCGCAGCTCCGGCGACGCCTTGTTGGTCCCGGGTAAGGCGCAAGACGTTGCCGGTTCTCCGATGCCGTCGCCGTCGTGGTCGTTGCCGATGAACGGCCATCCATTTTCCCAGCGCAGGGGCTGCAGATGGAGAATGCGGCCATAGGGGCCGCGGTCCTGAAAATGGACAAACCAGGATTCGCCGTTGGCCAGTTCCACCCAACCGCCCTGATGCGGACCATTGACAGGCGTGTTTCCCTGTTTTAAAACGACCCGGTCCTCATAGGGCCCATACACGGAGCGTGATCGCAGTACGGTTTGCCAGCCGGTCTGAACGCCTCCGGCCGGGGCGAAAAGATAATACCAGCCATCGCGCCGGTAAAATTTCGGCCCTTCGATGATCGGATGATTCTCATGTCCATCGAACACGGTGACGCCTGCATCCAACACTTTTTCCCCATCCGGGCTCATTCGATGAACGGTCAGCAGGCTGTTAAAGCCGGCCCGGGTTTTGGCCCATGCGTGCACGAGATAGGCCTGACCGTCGTCATCCCATAGGGGACAAGGATCGATCCAGCCCTTGGCCTTTTGCACCAGCCTTGGCGGTTTCCAGGGCCCGGCTGGATTTTCGCTTTTTACCATGAAAACGCCCAGATCCGGATCGCCGTAATAGATCCAGTACTGGTTCTGGTGAAAGCGCAGACTGGGCGCCCAGACGCCGTTGCCGTGTTGCACCAGGTCATAGCGCGGCGAGGGCAGTCGTTGCAGCGCATGACCGATGATCTGCCAGTGGATCAGGTCGCAAGAGTGCAGCACCGGCAAAGCGGGCACATGGTTGAAACTGGAGGAGACCAGGTAGAAATCATCGCCGACCCGGATGACATCCGGGTCAGAATAGTCTGAAAAAAGGATGGGATTGAGGTATTGCTCTATGCCTGGCTTAACCACCAAAGAAACCTCCGTCGAAATCATGCGGGGCGGCGCGTACAGCACCAGAAGTGCGAAAGAGCAGGAGAAATGACGTTTTTTTTCGCAGGCGATCACCCGCGTCGAAGTTCGCGCGGTGCGCCCAGCCGCGGCCCTGCGCTTCTACCTGCATGGCCGATGTCGCTCAGCGGCAGTCCGGTGGCCTGATCAAGCTCAGTTTGCCGACTGTGCGGATTTGCTGGCCAGACGCAGAATCCAATAGCCCCACAGGCCGGAGGCCAAAGAACCTGCCAGAATACCCAACCGCTCATCGATGAGCAGATTGACGCCGGTCTCCTCAAAAGCGAGCGAGCCGATGAACAGGCTCATGGTGAATCCGATTCCACACAACACCGCCGTGCCATAGAAGGACAGCCAGGTCGCCCGGGTCGGCAACTCGGCCAATCCCCATTTGATCCCCAGCCAGCAAAAGAGAAAAACGCCCACTTGTTTGCCGACAAACAAACCGAGGGCAATGCCGAGGGGGATGGGATGAAGCACCTGTTCCCAGCCCATGCCGGAAAAGTGAATTCCGGAATTGCAGAAAGCAAACAGGGGCAGAATGATTAAGGCCACCGCGCTGTGCAGATCGTGCTCCAGGCTTTGCAGCGGCGATGGTTCGGACGGTGCGGAGGATTTCAATGGAATGAACAAGGCCAACAGGATGCCCGCCAGAGTGGCGTGCACGCCGGATTTAAGCAGAGCGATCCACATGACGACGCCGATGGTCAAGTAAACGCTTTTTTGTGCGACGCCGCGGCGGTTGAGAATAAAAAGAGCGAACAGACAGACACCCGCGATCATCAGGGCGGCGAAAGAAATTTTGCTGGTATAAAAAAAAGCGATGATCAGAATGGCGCCGATGTCATCAAAGATGGCCAGGGAGGTGAGAAAAATTTTCAGTCCGACGGGCGCCCGCGAGCCCAGCAGGGCGAGCACGCCAAGTGCAAAGGCGATGTCCGTGGCGGCCGGGATGGCCCACCCTTTCAAGGCCATGGGATCCTGCGCGTTGAAAAAGACATAGATGACCGCGGGCATGATCATGCCGCCGAGAGCGCCCAGGCCCGGCAGGACAACCTTTTTCCGGCTCGACAGCTCGCCCTGAAGAAACTCGCGTTTCAGCTCCAGGCCGACAAGAAGAAAAAACAGGGCCATGAGACCATCGTTGACCCAGAGCAGCAGCGGCTTG
>DAIQOA010000034.1:0-31996 GCA_036788095.1 bacterium
CGATGATTAGCCCGTTTAAGAACTGGCTCATTCTGAGCAAGCGGTCGGACTCGGTCCGCGCCGCCCGCGACACCGGAATGCCGGTGATCATGGACACCACTTCGGAAACGTCCTGCTCGGTAACCTGGGCAAAGGCCGCATCCTGATCGTCGTTCCAGCGCCGTTTGGTGTCATCCAGTTCTCGCAGCAGGTTCTTTTCGCGATCGCGCAGAATTGCGGCTTTTTCGAAATTCTGCAGCCGTACGACAGCGTCTTTTTCCGCGCGAATGCGCTTGATCTGCTCTTCCAGATCCGTGATCTCACGGGGCACTACAATGTTGGCCAGATGGACGCGGGCGCCGGATTCATCGAGCACGTCGATCGCCTTGTCCGGCTGATAGCGGTCGGTGATGTAGCGGTCGGATAATTTTACAATCTCGCGAATGGCTTCGTCGGTGTACTTGACCCGGTGATGGCTTTCATACCGTCCGCGCAGCCCTTTGATGATCTCAAAGGTTTCCTCGCTGCTGGGCGGATCGATGAGCACCTTTTGAAAGCGGCGTTCCAGGGCGCCGTCTTTTTCGATAAATTGCCGGTACTCATCCAGTGTGGTGGCGCCGATGCACTGCAGTTCGCCGCGCGATAGAGCCGGCTTGAACATGTTGGAGGCGTCCAATGAACCGGACGCGCCGCCGGCGCCGACCAGGGTGTGCATTTCATCGATGAACAAAATGATGTCGCGGGTGCGAACCAGCTCGTTCATGATCGCTTTCATGCGTTCTTCAAATTGACCGCGGTATTTGGTGCCCGCTACGATGGCGCCGAGATCCAGCGTCACCACCCGCTTGTTGTGCAAAATGCGCGGCACCTTTTTTTCCACGATGCGCAGAGCCAGGCCCTCGGCGATGGCGGTCTTGCCCACACCGGGTTCGCCGATCAGAACCGGATTGTTCTTTTTGCGCCGGCTGAGAATCTGAGCGACCCGCTGTATCTCTTTGTCCCGTCCGATGATGGGATCCAGATCGCCGTGTATCGCCATCTCGGTGAGATCCCGGCCGAAATGGTCCAACGCGGGCGTCTGCGATTTTTGCTGGCTCTCCGCAGTCGCCTGGGATTGATTAGCCCCCTGCATGATTCTGTCCAGTTCCTCGGCCACCGCTTCATAAGTGACGCCGAAACTCTTGAGAATCTGGGCCGCCAACCCCTCTTTTTCTTTCACCAGCGCCAACAACAGGTGTTCGGTGCCGATGATATCAGATTTATGCCGGTCCGCCTCTACATAGGCGCTCTTGAGGATTTTTTCCGCCCGTTTGGTGAAGGGAATGTTGCCGATGGTCATGGTATCGCCGGAAACGCGCCCCGCATCCTCCACTGCGGTCTTGATCTCTTCCAGATCACAACCCAGGGCATGCAGAATCTCGATCGCAATGCCCTCCCCTTCTCGGATGAGGCCGAGCAAAAGGTGCTCGGTGCCGATATAGTCATGTCCAAGTCGCAACGCTTCATCCCGCGCAAACTGTATGACCATTTGCACGCGACTTGAAAAATTGTTTTTCATAGGAAGCTCCTGATAACGAAAAGCGTAGGAAGAATTCTATCAATCGCTCTTTACTTTAAACAGCACCACTCCACCGGAGGGTTCCATTTTTTTTCTGCGGTGATCCCGGTACAGGTTGTCTGTTTATTTTGACAATTCTCCTCTCGCACTGGCCCGGACAGTGTCTGGATAAATTCTTGGTATTATTGAGTTAATTAAGTGCAACTGCGCGCTGACGCGGCCGGATGCATTCGTTAATTCTCAAATACCATGCCATATATACTATAATATATAGGAATTATTCCTCGATAGCAATATTAATGATTTTTCTCGTCGCTCTTGATCCGGCCGTCGAGCAGTTCGACCACCCGGTCTGCCCGCTGGGCTAATTCCCGGTTGTGGGTGACGATGATCAGGGTCTGGCCGTTGGCGCGGCACAGCTGCCAGAGCAGCTGATGCAGTTGTTCGCCGGATGCCATATCGAGATTGCCGGAGGGCTCATCCGCCAGGATCAGTCGCGGCTGATTGATGAGCGCCCGTGCCACGGCCACGCGCTGCTGCTCACCGCCGGAGAGTTCGCTGGGCCGATGCCCGGCCCGCGCTTCCAGGCCGACCTGGCGGAGCAGTTGTCGGCCCCGTTCCGTCAATGCCGGCAGCCGCTGGCCGGCGATCAATCCGGGCAGAAGGATGTTCTCCAGAGCGGTGAATTCGGGCAGCAGATGATGCATCTGATAGACAAAGCCGATGGTTTTGTTACGGAACTGGGCCAGCTGGGCTTCGGCGAGCTGGTTGACGTCCCGGCCTTGCCACGCGATCCGGCCTTGTGACGGCCGGTCCAATGTGCCGATCAGGTGCAACAGAGTGCTTTTGCCCACGCCGGAAGGGCCGACGATGGCGACAATCTCTCCCGCTGCCACCTCCAGCGTGATGCCCTTCAACACATGCAGTTCCGAATCCTTGCCGGTGCGGTACCGCTTGTGCAGATCATAGGTTTGCAGTAAGGTCTCATTCATTTCGCAGAGCTTCCACCGGATGTAAGCGAGCGGCGCGCAGGGCCGGATAGACCGAAGCCAGCCACGCCAGTAGGATCGTGATCAGGGTGATGAGCGCAAAATCGCTTTTGCGCATCAGCACCGGCAGCCACGAGACGATATAGACATCCGGCGGCAGTGACAGCCATCGAAAGGCCTGCTGCGACCAGCAGATGCCATAGCCGATGGCGCTGCCGAGCAGCGCGCCGAATACGCCTATAAATATACCCTCAAAAGTAAAAATCCGCCGAATTTGCCGCGTCGAGGCGCCCAGGGATTTCAGCACCCCGATCTGCGCCTTTTTTTCCATGGTGATCATGATGAGGATGCTGATGATATTAAAGCTGGCCACCAGAATGATCAGACTTAGCACAATGACCGCTGTCCATTTTTGCATTTTCATCCAGGCAAAAAGGTTCGGGTTCACGTCCAGCCAGGTGTTGGCGTGATAGGGATAGCCGAGGCGGTTGCGGAGTTCCGCCGCCACGGTCTCCGCCTGCTGAAAATCATGCAGCCGAAGTTCCAACCCGCTGATCCGATTGCCGTAGAGAAACAGTTTTTGCGCCTCCTGCAGATGGATGTAAGTGAGATTGTCGTCCAGGCCGTACAGGCCGGTTCTCACCAGCCCGCGCACCACGAAGCGCATCATCTGCGGCATCTGCAGCAGCGAGGGATTGCCCATATAGCTGGCCACCAGCACGGTATCGCCCGGCAGTGCTTGCAGTTTTTCCGCCAGAAAGACGCCGAGCAGAATGCCCGCCTCGGGCACATCCGCCAGATAGCCGCCCTGAATTACGCAGCTTTTCAAGTCGACCACCTCTCCGGCGGTGGCTGGTTCGATGCCCTGGATGACCACGCCGGTGGTGTGCTTTTTGTGCTTGATCAGCCCCTTGCCCTCCAGATAGGGGGTGATGGCTTGCACGGCGGACAGCGATCGTACGGTCTTGGTGACAGTCTCGACGTCGCTCAGGCCGCGGTCATGAAAGGTCACTACTTTGACATGACTGCCCATGGCCATGAAACGGGAGCGAACTTCCGATTCATAGCCGTTCATCACCGACAGAACGATGATCAGCGCCGCCACGCCGACGATCACGCCGGCGATGGCGATATAGGTGATGGCCGACAGCAAGCCCGATTGCCGGCGGGAGCGCAGATGACGCAGGGCTACGAAAAATTCAAAAGACATGGCAGTTCCAAACCGTCGCTAAAATTCTTAACACTCTGATACCGACCAGGCGCCCGCTCATTCATAGCGCAGGGCGGCCACGGGATCCAGAGCCGCCGCCCTGGCCGCGGGCAGCACAGCGGCGACGAACGAGATCAGCAACGCCGCCACGGTGATAAAGACAAAATCGAGAACTTTCATGTCCACCGGCAGCCAGCTGATGATGTAGATGTCCGTCGGCAGACTGAAAAACTTGTAAACCTGTTGCAGACGGCACAGGGTGTAACCGATCACATCCCCCAGCAGCGTGCCGAGAATGCCGACCAGCGCACCTTGAAAAGTAAAAATTTTCTGAATGCTGCTCTGCGAGGCGCCCATGGAACGGAGGATGCCGATCTCCCGGGTTTTTTCCATGGTGACCATGATCAGCGTGGAGAGAATATTAAAGGCCGCCACCAGAATGATCAGACAGAGGATGATGAAGGCCGCCCATTTCTCGATCTGCATCCAGGCGAACAGGTTGGGATTGAGCTCGCGCCAGGTCAGCGGTCGATACTCCGGCGGCAAGGTCTGTCGGATGGCCCGGGCCACCGCATCCGCTTTTTCATAATCATCCAGACGCATCTCCAGGCCGGTGACGCTGCTTCCTGTTTTACACAGCTTTTGCGCGGAAGGGACCGAGACATAGGCATAGGCGTCGTCGTATTCGAACAGACCGGTTTCAAAATAACCGGTGACGCGAAACTGCATCAGTTGCGGCATACGGCCAAAGGTGAACAGTCCGTCAAAGGAGGCGATGGAGATTTTATCTCCCACCGTTACCATCAGCCGGTCCGCCAGGTTGAATCCCAGAACGATGCCGGGAAGCTCCGCTTCTCCGGGCGCAGCGGTGGGGCCCAGCTCCAACTGGCCAAAGTTGATGTTTTTCGCCAGGTCGGTCACCTGGGTGGCGCTCTCCGCCAGGATGCCGCGCAACAACACGCCGGTCTGCTGCTCCCGTGACTTGATCAACCCTTTGCCTTCCACATAGGGGCTGACGGCTCGTACGTGGGGCAGGCTCCGCAGCCGGTCCATCAGCTTTTGATAATCCGCCAGCGGTTCCTGGTCCTGCCGGACCAGGCGCAGATGGCTGTCCACGCCGAGAAAGCGGGAGCGGACTTCCCGCTCCAATCCATTCATCACCGACAGGACGATGATGAGCGCCGCCACGCCGATGGTGATGCCGACGATTGAGATGTAGGTGATCAGCGAGATGAAGCCGGTCTTGCGCTTGGAACGCAGATAGCGCAGGGCGATGTAGAGCTCGTACGGCATGGGTTATTCAGGCCGCATGGTCGGGAAAAAGATCACGTCGCGGATGGACGCCGCATCGGTGAACAGCATGGTGAGCCGGTCGATGCCCATGCCCAGACCGGTGGTGGGCGGCATGCCGTATTCCAGGGCACGGAGAAAGTCTTCGTCCAGCTGATGCGCTTCCTCATCGCCGGCATCGGCCAAGGCCACCTGCGCTTCAAAGCGTCTGCGCTGATCGATGGGATCGTTGAGTTCGGAAAAGGCGTTGGCGATTTCACGGCCGGCGACAAAGCATTCAAAGCGTTCCACCAGTCCCTCCTGGGTGCGGTGTTTTTTGGCCAGGGGCGACAACTCTACCGGGTAATCGCAGAGAAACGTGGGCTGAATGAAATGGGGCTCTACCTTTTCCTTCATGATCTCATCGAGGATTTTGCTGCTGCTCATGCCCTCCTCCACTTCGCAGTGCAGGGTTTTGCCGATGTGCAGCAGTTCGGCGGTGGATTTTCCGTAAAGATCATAGCCGGTGTATTGTTTCAGGGCGTCGTAAAAGGTGATGCGCGGCCAGGGAGCGGCGAAATCGATTGTCTGGCCTTGATAGATCGTTTTCGTTGAGCCGTTGATCTGTTGGGCCAGGGTGGTGATCATCTCCTCCACCAGATTCATCATGAACTGATAATCTTCATAGGCGACGTAGAGCTCCATCATGGTGAATTCAGGATTATGGGTGCGGTCGATGCCCTCGTTGCGGAAATCCTTGCTGATCTCGTAAACGCCCTCATAGCCGCCGACGATGAGCCGCTTGAGGTACAGTTCGTCGGCGATGCGCAGGTACAGCGTCATGTCCAGCGTGTTGTGATGGGTGGTGAACGGCCGCGCGGCCGCACCGCCATAGAGCGGTTGCAGTACCGGCGTCTCCACCTCCAGATAGCCGCGGCTGTCCAGATAGCGGCGCATGGCGCTGATGATCTGCGACCGTTTGATGAAAACATCGCGCACCGGCCGGTTGACGATCAGATCGACATAGCGCTGCCGGTAGCGCAGCTCGGTGTCGGCAAAGGCATCGTAGGTGACCGCTTTGCCGTCCTCGACTTTTTCTTTGACCACCGGCAGGGGCCGAAGGTTTTTGCTCAACAGCTGCACTTTTGTCGCCAGCAGGCTTACCTCGCCGGTATGGGTTACAAACACCGTGCCCTCCACGCCGATGATGTCGCCGATGTCGTACAGTTTGAATAGTTCGTAGGCCGCTTCCCCCACCTGATCGAGGCGCACATAAATCTGAATGCGGTCGCTCGAATCCATGATGTGGGCAAAGGCGGCCTTACCCATGCGCCGAACCGCCATGATGCGGCCGGCCAGACGCAGCGCCTGATTCTCCAGCTCGGTGTGACGGGCGACGACCTCGCGGGCGTGATGGGTGCGTTCAAACCGGTAGGCGAAGGGATTGACGTTCATCTCCGCCAATTTTTCCAGTTTGGCGCGGCGGATCTTCATGACTTCATTCAGGTCTTCCATCTGCGGTTCTGACATAGTTCCTCTTTTATTGCTGTGGGCATTCTCTTTATTTATTCAGACGATAGTTTGAAATACTCGTACAAGCTTGTCGAGGATTTCCGGTTGTTCTTTGGCTCATCTTCACTTCCAAGGGTATTCCGGATAGCGTGATATCAACTGCCACTTGATTCGAGGCGGATAACAACAGCACGCGATAAATTCGAGCAAAATTCTCGCCAGCGGAGATCTTGGAGGCAAAATGTGAAAGCAGAGCTTTGCCGGCTTTACGCCAGGTTTCAGCCCATTTGGTTAATTCCTCTGCCAGAGCGTCACTTTATTTTAGGCTTCTAATCCGCGTTCCAATAAATCCGCGGCACCCGTTTAGCCACCCAGCAGGTCACCTCGTAGGGGATGGTGTTTATTTTTTCACAGATCGAGTCCACGGTGATCCACTGGTCGCCCTGGTTGCCGAACAGCACCGCCTCATCGCCGATGGCCACGTCTGTGCAGCGGCCGAGATCCACCAGGATCATGTCCATGCACACCCGGCCGACGACCGGAAAACGCTGTCCGTGGATCAGCACTTCACCGCAGTTGCTCAGCAACCGGTTATAGCCGTCGCCGTAGCCCACCGGCAGAGTGGCGATGTTGGTTTTTTCCCGCGCGATGAATTGCCGTCCATAGCTGACGCTCTCGCCGCGCTCGATGGTTTTGACGTATTGGACCTGGGTCTGCAGCGTCATGGCCGGCCGCAGCGGAATGCTCTCCGTGGTCTCTCGCGACGGATAGTAGCCGTACATCATCACGCCGGGCCGCACCAGGTCAAAATAGCTGTCCGGCATGTCGAGAATCGCCGCCGAGTTGGCGATGTGCTTCAGCGGGACCTGGATGCGGGACTGCTGCAGCTGTTCTATGGTTTCGCGAAACCGTTCCAGCTGCAGCTCGGCATAGCTCTTGTCCAGCCAGTCGGCAGTCGCGAAATGGCTGTACAGCCCCTGCAGCGGCAGCTCTTTGTATTTCAGCAGGCGCCGCACAAAGGGCAGTGCATTATCCCAGACCACGCCGACGCGCCCCATGCCGGTGTCCACTTTCACGTGCACCGGTATCGAGCATCCGGCTTTTCTGGCTGCGGCGGACAGCTGCCGCAATCCCTGTTCCTCAAACACAGTGGCCTGAAGCTCAAAGCGCGGGATAAAAAAAGCATCATCGTGAGAAAAACCGCCGAGGACCAGGATCGGCGCCTCTATGCCCGCTTTGCGCAGCTCTACGGCTTCGTCCACCCGAGCCACCGCCAGGTGGGTGCAGCCCTGCGCCAGGGCAGTGCGGCTCACGGTCAGCGCGCCATGTCCGTAAGCATTGGCTTTGACCACCGCCATCACCTCGGCCGGAGCCACTTTTTTAGCCACGCCCTGCAAATTCCAGGCGATGGCGGACAGATCCACTTTGGCGATTGTCTGCTGCACGGTCCGCTTCCCTTATTGCTGCATCAGATAGGCGTGGATAAAGTCATCGAGGTCGCCGTCCATGACCGTGGAGATGTTGCTGGTCTCGTGCTCGGTGCGATGATCTTTGACCAGATTGTAGGGATGAAAAACATAGGAACGGATCTGGCTGCCCCAGGCAATATCCCGCTTGGTGCTTTCCAGCTTGGCCCGCTTGGCCTCCTCTTCCTCCAGTTTCATCTGATATAATTTGGACAACAATATTTTCATTGCCGACTCTTTGTTGCGGTGCTGCGAGCGCTCGTTTTGGCAGGTTACCACAATGTTGGTCGGAATATGGGTGATGCGAATCGCGGAGCTGGTTTTGTTGACGTGCTGGCCGCCGGCGCCGCTGGAACGGTAGGTGTCGATGCGCAGATCTTTTTCATCCACGTTGATCTCCGCGGTATTGTCGATCTCTGGATAGACAAAGACCGAGGCGAAGGAGGTGTGCCGCCGTTTGTTGGCGTCAAAGGGCGAAATGCGCACCAGACGATGCACGCCGGCTTCGGCCTTGAGATAGCCGTAGGCATACTGGCCGGTCACCTCGATGGATACGCTTTTGATGCCCGCCTCTTCACCATCCTGCAGATCGAGGATCTCTGAGCTAAAGCCGCTGCGTTCGATATAGCGTAGGTACATGCGCATCAGCATCTGCGCCCAATCCTGCGACTCGGTGCCGCCGGCGCCCGGATGGATGGTGAGGATGGCGTTTTTGATGTCCTGCGGATGGCCGAGCATGCGGCGGAATTCAAGCTCCGACACCGCTTTTTCCAGCAGGTCCAGATCCCGGGTCAACTCATTGCCGATGGTTTCATCCGCCTCTTCCGCGGCCAGGGTGAGCAGGTCCGCGGCATCCTGGCGCTGCCTGTCCAGCTTTTTCCAGGTGTCCACCCACTGGCGCAACTCGGTGATCTCTCGCATCACCTTTTGCGCCGCTTCATTGTTGTTCCAGAAATTGGCCTGCTGGGTTTTCGCCTCCAGAGCCTCTATGGCTTGACTTTTCTGGTCAATGTCAAAGAGACCTCCTGAGCGCTTGTAAGCGTTCCTGGTAATTGTCAATACGGTCTACAAGATCTTCGAACATGATAGGGACCTTTTATGGCAAACGAGTGAATTTGAAAGGAAATTTAGCAAGAAATTTTAACAGAATCAAGAGATTATGATGGGGGGCGTTCGGCCGCAGAGCTGCGGCCGGCGGTTCACGCTTGGGCGCACCGCTCCGGACGGCGTGCGCCGCATGACAGTGGGAGCAGAAAACCGTTATTTCCCTTCCAATCGATCGAGATCGCTTTGAATCCGGTTGATTTGCGAAGCCATGCGCCAGAGAAAAGCGGCCAGGGCCAGCCAGATGAGCGAATAAGCGGCGAAAAGATAGGTCAGTTGCATAGGTTCCTCGTTTGCATTTATGCCAGCGGCCCGCGCAGCGATGGCTGTTGAGCGGATTGCGCCCGGCGGGCCAAAGATTTGATGCGATAGGTCAGGGTTAACAGGGTGATATACAGCACGGTGAACGCCAGCAGCGAAACCACGAGCGTGGTCCACATGGCCGGCGCCAGCCCACTGCCCTCTCCGCCGGCAATGACTGCCGAGGGGTGCAGTGTGCGCCACCAGCGAATGGACAGATAGACGATGGGCACATCGAGAAAGCCGATGATGCCGAACACTGCGGCGAAGCGGGCCCCGCGCTCTGGATCTGTGCTGTATCGACGCACCATGAGATAGGCCACATAGATCAACCACAGCACCAGGGAGGTGGTCAGCCGGGCATCCCAGCTCCACCAGGTGTTCCAGACCGGCTTGGCCCAAAGGGGTCCGGTGAGCAGGACCATAGAGATGAACAGCACGCCCAATTCCGCCGAACAGGCGGCCAACCGATCCCAGTCCGGGGATGCGGTTTTTAAAAATACGATGCCGGCCACACACACGACAAAAAAGGCGAGAAAGGAGATCCAGGCGGAGGCGACGTGGAAATAAAAAATCCGCTGGACCTGGCCCATGCTGCTCTCAGTGGGCGCATGCATAAACACCAGGTAGAGGGCTGTTTCCAGCATGACAAAACACAGTGCCACCAGCAAGTGATATCGATACCGGTTCATAGGATCGCCCTTTAATAAGAGTCGGTACGATGGACGCCGGACGGGTGCGGGCGCCGCGCATCCGGACTATTCCTCGACCACATATTCATACAGCAGGTAACAGACGACAAAGTAGATCACATCGAACGCGATCAGCAGACGGATCCAGGGAGCGATGTCCTGAACGTTGCGGCCGCTGAGCAGATACGAGGTGCTTTTGATCGAAGCCAGGATGATGGGCACGCTGACAGGAAACAGCAGGATGGGCAGCATCACCTCCCGGGAGCGGGTGTTGGCGGCAATGGCGGAGAACAGAGTGCCGACCGTGGCCAGGCCCCAGGCGCCCAGTCCCAGGACCAGCAGCAGGTGCGGCCATTGCTGATGGAACCGCAGATCGAACAGCACCGTCATGACCGGCAGCGTCACCACTTCCACCAGCAGGATGAAGAGCAGATTGCTCAGCATCTTGGCGGTGAAGATGAGGCTGCGATCCACGGGGCAGAGCAGAAGGCCGTGCATCCGGCCGTTCTCCTGCTCCCGGGCAAAGGAACGGCTGAGGCCCAGCTGGCTGGCAAAGACAAACGCCACCCAGAGGATGCCGGGGACTGTGGCCTGCATCTCCGGCGACCCTGGATCAAAAACAAAATTAAAAATAATCACCACGGTCAGGCTGAATACCAGCATGCTGACAAGGATGTCCTTGTTGCGCCATTCAAGAAGCAGGTCCTTGAGCAGAATGCTGCGTATGGGTTGAAGAAAATTCATGGCACTCCTGAAAACAGGGCCGTTCTATTGGCTTGCGGCCGGTGCAGTTCCGATGGGGCCGGTTTCGCGCAGCAGGTCGAGGACCTGGCCGACCGCGACTTTATGGCTCTCCTCATTCAGACACAGCCGGCCTTGGACCAGCACCAGGGTGCGCTGGCTGTGGGCTTGCGTGTATTCCACATCATGGGTGGTCATGAACACGGTGACGTTCTGCTGCACGGCCTGTTCCATGAAATGGGTGAGAAGCCGGCCGGCGTGAATATCCAGGCCGGTAAAGGGTTCATCGAGCAGCAGCACCAACGGTTCGTGGAGCATGGCGCGCGCCAGGGCCAGCCGCTGCTGCATGCCGCGTGAAAAAGTGCGGACTGGGTCTTTGCGCCGCGTCCACAATCCGATCTGGTTGAGCAGATCGGCGATGCGTTCATCGGCTTGCCGGACTCGGTACATGGCGGCGTAAAATTTCAGGTTCTCCACAGCGCTGAGGTCATCATAGAGCAGGGTGTGATGGCTGACCACACCGATCCGTTCGCGCACCTGTTCCGGCTTTTCATCTGTCCAGGAACCAGCCACGCAGGCCCGGCCGGCGGAAGGTCGGCTGAGCGCAGCCAGAATGCGGCTCAGGCTCGTTTTGCCTGCGCCATTGGCGCCGAGCAGCGTCGCCCACTGCCCCTGGCCAATCTCAAAAGAGACATCGTACAGCGCATCGAGGGAACCGAATTTTTTCCACAATCCTTGGGCGATGATCATGGCACACGGTTTCTTTTTTTCAGCTCATAAACCATCAGCGCCACGAGCAGCAGACCGCCGGTGAGGCCCAGGGCATAATAGGGATGTTCGCCCGTATCCGGTTGACTTTTACGCTGAAAACGGATCCGCAGTGCCTGTCCGGCCGGCACATCCCGGCCTCCATATCTGGCAAAGGTGCGGTCGCGGATGGTGAAGGGGCCGTGGTCCACCAGCCGGCTTGTCGACGCCACTTGGCCGGCGTCCGCGACAAAGAAATCCAGAGAACGGGTTTCAGTGGCGGCGATGACGGTCAGATCGGCGCGGCCGTCCTGCCAGGGCAATTCGTAAACAAAACTGAGTTGATGGCTGCCGGGTTCGAGAACACCCTTGAAATAGACGGTATGGCCGTGCAGGGCAAAGGCGTCCGGGTCTGCATTCTCCGGCGTAAAGCCGCGGGCAGCGGCCGGCAGCTGAAACATCAGCGTAGCCGCGGATTCATGCTCATCCTGCACGGCGGCGAGGATGGTGCGGTTGAGCGGATTGGACAGCATGCGCATTTCGCGCACCAGCAGCGCTGATCCGTTGTCCTCGACGATGATGTGGTGCATCAGGGTGACGATTTGGCTCGCGCTGCGGCAAGAATCAAAGATCACGATGCGGGTGGGAATCCGGCGGCTTGTCGCTTCCACGGTGATCAGCTCGCTGAAATACCAGGCGCCCTGGTGTTCGCTGGTGACGAAATAGTGGGCCGTGGAATCCGGCTGGGGCACGGTACATTCAAAACGGCCGTCCCGGCCGGAGAGCAGGTCCGCGGTTTTTTCCGGCATGCCGGTCTCAGCGGTCTGAGGCATCATCCTTTGCAGCACGATGCGCAGGCCGCTGACAGCGGTGCTGTCTTTTGATCCGTTTACCGCCTGCCCCTGAATCAGCACCTGGCAGAGCAGGGGCACTGGCACAAAAAAGAAAAGCAGCCAACCTTTTTTCATGAGCGCAGAGTCTCGAATGGGTTACTGGGTTTGGGATAAAGCCTGTCCGCACTGGGGGCAGTAACGGGCGTTGCCCTCAGCCTGGTTGCCGCACCGGCTGCAGAGATTTCGCCGTTCGCGGCTGTTTTTATTTTTTTCTTTGGCCGATTTGCCCGTCTGGCCCGCGAGGCGGCCGTCGATGTGGTTGATCCGTCGCTGCTGAGCGGCGACCAGGCCGGCGTGCTCCTGCGCGGAAAATTTTCCGGTGTGCAGGTCAAAGTCCAGATCCCGGATCATCTCGATCGCCATCTCTTTTTGAAAGAGCAGTTCGTCTGTATGATCCACAGTGGGGTCGACGCCGGGGTGAATGGGGCCGCTGCGAAACAGCGGCCAGGCGACATAGGAGACGGCGAGGCCCGAGAGCACCACCGCTGCAATAATAACCATATCGGTATTTCCTGTTTAGAAAAATGTGTCTCAACAGTACGGCCCGCTGGCCGACCGGGAAAGATGAACAGCCATTCAACCGGCGCGCTGTTGCTTGCGACTCTGCGGCGAAAGGGCCAGCAGGGCGCCCAGCACCATGATCACGCCGCCGATCCACATCCACAGCACCAGCGGGTTGATGAGCACACTGACCGTGGCAGCCTCTGTCCCCTGGTCATAGTTGGCCAGAATCACATACAGATCCTCTTTGAGCGTGCTGCGTATGCCCACCTCAGTGGCGGGCTGAAAGTTTTCATGCAAATGTTTGTCGCTATGGATAGCGCCCAGCAGCCGGCCGCCCTTGCTGACGCTGAAGAGGGCGCGGTGAATCTCCCGGTCCGGTTTTTCGATTGTAGCCAGCCCCTTGTAAGTCAGACGGTAATCCGCGAGCTCGATCACATCGCCCTTGTTGAGCGTAGCGGTTTTGTCCACGGAAAACGCGGAAGAACCGGTGATGCCGAGAAACAGCAGCAGCACGCCCAGGTGGACGATAGCGCCGCCGTAGCGCCGCTTGTTATGCAGCGCCAGGCTGAGCAACGCTCTGGGAAAAGAGAGCTGGTCCGTACGTGCTCTGACGCGCGCGCCGCGGATGAATTCCACCAGCGTGGTCGTCAGGCTGAACAGCAGAATGGCCAGAGCCGTCAGCGCCGCGGCGCCACGCACGCCCAACAGCAGCAATGCGGCTAACATCGCTGCGGTCACGCCGGCCGGCAGGGCGGCGTTCTTCAGCAGGCGTTTGAGATCGCTTTTGCCCCAGGCCAGGAGCGCGCACACGCCGGTGAGTAAAAAAATCGCCAGACCGATGGGCGTGGAGAACCGGTCGAAAAATTCGGCGCCGACCGTGATCTTTTGTCCCCGCAGCCATTCGCTGAGGCTGGGCATGATGGTGCCCATGAACACGCCGACGGTGAGCGCGATGAACAGCAGGTTGTTAATGAGAAAACTGGATTCTTTAGAGCTCCAAGAGTCAATGCCTTTGCCGCCGGCCAGCAGAGGCGCGCGATGAATGATCAAAGCCGCGGCGCCGACCAGGACCAGGGCGAGAAATCCGAGAAACAGGGGTCCCAGGTCCGATACGCCAAAGGCGTGCACAGAGGCGATCAGGCCGCTGCGCGTTATAAAGGTGCCAAAGATGGTAAGGCTGAAGGTAAGGGTGATCAGGGACAGGTTCCACATTTTCAGCAGCCCTTTGCGCTCCTGCACGATGATCGAATGAAGAAAAGCGGTGCCGGTCAGCCATGGCATAAAAGAGGCGTTCTCGACCGGATCCCAGGCCCAGTAACCGCCCCAGCCCAATTCCACGTACGCCCATTGCATGCCGAGGAGATTGCCGATGGTGAGGAACAGCCAGCTGAAAAGGGTCCAGCGACGGATGCTTTTGATCCATTTTTCGTCCAGCCGTTTGTTGATCAACGCGGCGATGGCAAAGGCGAACGGCACTGTAAAGCCGACAAAGCCGATGTACAACGCCGGCGGATGAAAGATCATCTCCGGATTTTGCAGCAGGGGATTGAGCCCCACGCCGTCCAGTGGCGTGATCGACGTTTTGGCGAAGGGATTGGTTTTGAACAGCGTGAGATAGCAGAAAAAGAGCGTCGTAACCGTCATGACCGCCAGGGTAGCGGGGAGGAGGTCCGGATTGCGCTTGCGGTTGATGAACAGCACCAGGGCGGAGAACAGGGACAACAGCCAGGTCCACAGCAGCAGGGAACCGTCCTGGCCGGCCCAGAAGGCGGCCAGGGTGTAGGCCCAGGAGAGGCTGCGGTTGGAATAGTGGGCCACATAGGCCACCTGAAAGTCACGGGTCATCAGGGCATACAGCAGCGCCGCGCTGCTGAGCGTGGTCAAAACAAAAATCGCATAGGTGGCGCGAAAAGCGCTGGCGAGCAGCGCTGGGCCCGGACGAACCGTTGCGCGGATATAGAGCGCCGCGGCGTAAACCGAAAGGGCCAGCGACACCCCCAAAGCTTGATATCCCAAGGTACTCAAGATCTTTTCCTTTGCTGTCACGATTACAATTTTTTAATTTAGCCAATACCGAAAGTAACTGCAACAGAAAAAGCGCCGGGGCGCTGATTTTGCAGAAAAAAGAAAACAGCCGTCATTCTTTGGTATATTTTTTGCTTTTTCTTAAGATGAGCCCGGGTCATCGGCCCGGCGAAAAGAGCACCTGTTTTTTATTGATCTATCAACGCGAAAACAGCGCCGATCAGGGGTGAACTCTGCACAGTGGTTTCGATTGTGCCATGGTGAGACATTTCGTCAGCCTGCAGTTAAAAAAGAGTTGAATAAGTTGGAAAAGATGATACCTTTAATCAATGGGCTTTCACTGGAGATACCGCCGGCGGTTTGGAGGCCGGTTTTACAAAGGAGTGAACACCATGTCAAGAGCGATTAAATGGAGCGTTTTCATCGGCCTGTTGTTTTCGGCCTTCGCAGCCCTGGCTCAGGATACCAGCACCTCCTTGATCTGGTACTATACGGCGCCGAACGCGGTGAATGTGGTGGCGGCGACGGATGATGTCGATGGCAACGGTTCGCCCGATGTGCTGGCCGGCTCTGCGGACAACTATGTCTACTGTCTGCAGGGGTTCGGCGCCAACGCGGGGTTGGTGCTCTGGTCCTACAAGACCAGCGGCGCGGTTCTGTCGTTATGCACCATCGGCGATCTGGACGGCGATGGAATCGCTGACTGTCTGGTCGGTTCAGCGGATGATTCGGTCTATTGTCTTTCCGCAAGCGCGACCGCCCAGCCGCGGCTGCTGTGGAAACAAAACTTGTCTGCGGATGTGACGGTGGTTAAAAGCATCGATGACGTGGACAACGACGCTAAACAGGACTGCCTGGCAGGCACCACGTTGGGAAAGATCATCTGCCTGTCCGGGACCGGAACCACGCTCTGGCAGGGGAGCGCCAGCCGAGCGGTCACTGCGATCGAGACCGGGCCGCTGATCGATGCGGACGATAAACCGGATGTGTTTGTCGCCAGTCTGGACAAGTTTATTTATTTTCTGTCAGGAGTAGGCAACGGCGAAGGAGGGCGGCAGTTGATTATGGCTCGTTATCTGAGTGTGGAGGCGACGTCCGTGGCCTCTGTACCTGATGTGGATGGAGATGGTAAGGACGATTGCGTACTCGGTGCTGCCAACGGCCTGATCGGATGGTATTCCCCGGTCACTTCAAACGAACTGCTGAGCTATTATGCTCAGGGCCGCATCCATGCGGTGAAGCGCATCGATGATATCAATGAGGACGGATTTCCGGACATCATCGCCTGCTCGGCCGACAACAAGGTTTACGCCCTCGACGGCAACGACGCCTCGCTGATCTGGTCAACCACCTTTTCCGATGATGCGCTCACCGCGGCGGGTATGCCTGATATGAACCAGGACGGTAAAATGGATGTGGTGGTGACCAGTGCGGACAACCGCATTGTCTGTCTTTCCGGCGGCGGCGTTAAAGCCGGCAAAGAGCTGTGGAGCGTGGTCTGCTCCGACGACGCTGTCTCTTTGGATGTGTTGCCGGATGTGCGCAACAATGGCGTCGCTGAAGTGATCGCCGGCGGCAAGGACGCTCTGGTGCGTCTGCTGGAGGGCAACGCCACGATTTTGGATGTAGAGTTGAGCGCTTTTCAGGCCAACGTGCGCAGCGACGGCGTGCTGCTGAGCTGGCAGACCGCCGCGGAGACCCGCAATCTCGGTTTTGACGTGGAATTTTCCATCGATGGCCGCGTCTTTGAGCGGCTGACGTTTATCGCCGGCTATGGCACTACCAGTCTGGCGCACGCGTACGAATATCTGCATCAGGGCGCAAGGACGGGGAAAACGTACTATCGCTTGAAGCAGATCGACAGCGACGGCCGGGTGAACTATTCGCCGGTGTTGACCGTGAGCCTGCAGACGCCCGAGCGTTTTCTCCTCACCGCCAACTATCCCAATCCCTTTAACAACGGCACGTTTCTGCAGTATGTGCTGCCGGATGAGGGGGAGGTCGCCTTTACGCTTTATAACCTGCGCGGAGAGGAGGTCTATCAGCGCCGGGCGGGCCGGCAGGCTGCGGGATCGTACATTCTGCACTGGAACGGACAGACGACGGATGGCCGGCAGGCCGGAACCGGCGCCTATCTGTATGTCGTGCAATGGCGGGATCAGCGCTTGAGCGGCACGTGGACGTTGGTCAAGTAATCCCAAAGTGATTGTATCATTTCACACAATAAAGTGTTGAAAATTCAGAAAAGAGTTGCATGGTGTAACTGTCTTTTTTATCTTAATTGTAGGCCTTTCATAAAATGAGATTTTTATGGATATTGATAAAATCAAATTAATTTTGCGCGAAAACGCCTTCTATCTAAAATCAGAGTATGATGTAGAAAGCATTGGGATATTCGGCTCCTTTGTCAGAGGCGAGCAAAATTCAAAAAGTGATCTCGATCTTCTGGTCACGTTTTTTAAAAAACCCGGATTGTTCAAATTTATAGCACTTGAAAACTATTTAAGTGACCTCCTCGGAATCAAAGTCGACTTGGTGATGCCCAGTGCTTTGAAAAATCGAATTGGAAAAGTGATCCGTTCTGAGGTCATACCTATATGATAAAAGCCGAATACCTGGATTACATCGATGATATGTTAGACGCCATTTACAAGATACAGACGTTTCTCTCTGATTTTGATTTTGAAAATTTTTCTCAAGATAACAAAACTCAGTTTGCCGTCATCAGGGCTCTGGAAATTGTCGGGGAGGCCTCCAAAAAGATACCGGATCATATCAAGGTTCTTTACCCAGATGTACCATGGCGTGAGATTGCTGGCATGCGGGATAAATTGATCCATGACTATTTTGGCGTTGATATCGATGTTGTCTGGAAGACAGCAATTGAAGATATTCCATCTGTATTGATTTCGTTACATCGAATTAAAAAAAACATGCAATAGATAAAATTTGCACCTGCCATAAACCCAGTGTGTTTACCAGACTGTCAGCGCGTGACGCTTGTCCCAGGTATTGTACCTCCTAAAAGACTTTCGTTTTATAGCATGTATTTAAATGTCGCCGGCAGGCTGCACTTTCTCATCCACCATCATTCTAAACCGCAAGAGGCTCCATGGCTAATGAACCCAACAAGGTCATCTATTCGATGATCGGCGTCAGCAAAATCTATCAGCAAAAAACCGTGTTGAAAGATATCTACCTTTCCTATTTCTACGGCGCCAAAATCGGCGTGCTCGGACTCAACGGCTCCGGCAAGAGCACGCTGTTGCGGATTTTGGCCGGGATCGACAAGGATTTCATCGGCGAGACCGTTCTCTCTCCTGGCTATACCGTGGGCCTGCTGCAGCAGGAGCCGGTTCTGGATGAGAGCAAAACCGTCAAAGAGATCGTCCAGGAGGGAGTGCAGGAGGTCGTCGACATTCTTGCCGAGTATGAACGGATCAACGCTCAATTCAGCGAGCCCATGAGCGATGACGAGATGAACCGCCTGATCGAACGGCAGGGCCAGGTTCAGGAAAAGCTCGATCAGTTGAACGCCTGGGATCTGGATTCGCGTTTGGAGCTGGCCATGGACGCGCTCAACTGTCCGGCCGGCGATACGCCGGTCCAAGTGCTCTCCGGCGGCGAGAGGCGTCGTGTGGCGCTTTGCCGGCTGCTGCTGCAAAAGCCCGACATCCTGCTGCTCGATGAGCCGACCAACCATCTGGACGCCGAGACCGTGCTCTGGCTGGAGGCGGAATTGAACCGGTATCCGGGCACGGTCATCGCAGTCACCCATGACCGCTATTTTCTCGATAACGTCGCCGGCTGGATTTTAGAGCTGGATCGCGGCCAGGGCATTCCGTGGAAGGGGAATTACTCCTCCTGGCTGGAGCAAAAGCAGGCGCGATTGCTGCAGGAGGAGAAAAAAGAGACCGAGCGGCAAAAAACATTGCAGCGGGAGCTGGAATGGATCCGGATGACGCCCAGAGCGCGGCAGACCAAATCCAAAGCGCGCATCAACGCCTATGAACAGCTGCTGGAAGAGGAGAGCGCCCAGCGGCAAAAGGAATTGGAGCTGTACATTCCATCCGGTCCACGCCTGGGCAAGGTGGTGATTCAGGCGGAGAGCATCAGCAAGTCTTTTGGCGATAAAATTTTGTTTCAAGAGTTTTCCTTCAATCTGCCTCCCGGCGGCATCATCGGCGTCATCGGACCCAATGGGGCGGGCAAGACCACTCTGTTCCGATTGATCGTACAGGACGAACAACCGGACGGGGGTATGATCCGCATCGGCGAAACCGTGCAGCTGGCCTATTTGGATCAGAGCCGCGCTTCCCTGGATCCGGAAAAGACGGTGTGGGAGATGATCAGCGGCGGAGCGGAAAAGATCAAGCTGGGTCCTCGTGAGATGAACTCGCGCGCCTATGTGGGCCAATTCAATTTTCTCGGCAGCGATCAGCAGAAAAAAGTCGGCCAATTGTCCGGCGGTGAGCGAAACCGGGTGCATCTGGCCATGGCGCTGAAACAGGGCGCCAACGTGATTCTGCTTGATGAACCCACTAATGATCTCGATGTCAACACCATGCGCGCTTTGGAAGAGGGATTGCTGAATTTTGTCGGTTGCGCGGTGGTGATCAGCCATGACCGCTGGTTCCTCGACCGGATCTGCACACACATCATCTCCTTTGAGGGGGACAGTAAGGCGGTGTGGTTTGAGGGCAATTTCAGCGATTATCAGGAGAACCGTCGGCAGCGGCTGGGCAAGGACGCGGACGTACCGCACCGGGTCAAATACAAGCGGCTGACCCGCTAAACGACCTTTTGCACAGCATGAAAACCCCGATGATCCCACCGGGGTTTTGTCTGTCCGGCCTGCTGCCCGGTGCAAGGACTTTGAACACGTTGGTATTCCAGTGTGATGGGTCCGATTCCTGCGTCGGCTGCCGGATTTTGGCGATTATTTGGCAAATACCCGCGATATTTTTCCGTAACAAGCTGATTCTGATGTACTATAAGTATTATGTTAAAAGGCCTGCTTTTTTTGGATGAAATGAATCATCGGCAGAGGCCAGTGGGTTGGACAGTCAAGGAGGCGATAAACATGAAGGCAGTCAAGATCATTCTTCTGGTATTGTTGTTGGCTTTGCCCGTCTATTCGGGCGTTTTTAACGTCCGCAACACCTCTGACGGCGGCGAGCATTCTTTCCGTTGGGCCCTGGAGCAGACCAACACCCACGCCGGGCCGGATACGATTACGTTCAATCTTTCCACTTCTATTGCGGGGTATAACGGCGCTGCCTGGATCATCGCGCTGCAATCGGCATTGCCAGCGCTGTCGGATTCAGCGACCTTTATCAACGGCGCCTCGCAGCGAAATACCAATCCGGCAGGTCCGGAAATCTTTCTCGATGGCCGGGCGGTTGCCGGCATTGCCAACGGCCTGGTGATCTCTTCCGGCCATCACACCGTCGCCGGCCTGGGCATCATCGGCTTTACCGACAACGGCATACTCATCACCGATGCCAAGGCGCGGCAGAATCACATTTACGGCTGCACCATCGGCGTGGCGCCGGACGGCGCTACCAGCCAGGCCAACGCCGGCCATGGCGTGTACCTCAAGAACGCCGGGCCTGGAAATATCCTGGGCGGCGTGGGCAGCGAGTTCCGCAACGTGATCTCGGGCAACGGGGTCAACGGCGTTCAGATCGAAAAGACCGACAGCACGGTGGTGGCGGGCAACTACATCGGCTGTGATGTCAGCGGTTCACGCAAACTCGGCAATCAGCTGCATGGAATTTATCTTTACACCGCCGCTGTTAACACGCGGATCGGCGGCGAGACCGCGGCGGAGGGAAACGTCATCAGCGCCAATCTCGGACACGGAATTCTTTTTCAGGGCAGTCTGGTTAAAAACTGTGTGCTGCGCAATAATCTGATCGGCGTCGATGCCGCCGGCACGCTCGATCTGGGCAATGAACGCTACGGCCTGTATATCTATGGCGGCTCATCGGACAATACCATCGGACCGTTCAATCATATCGCTTTTAATAAAAAATACGGCATCGGCATCGCCGGCTCCTATACGCTGCGCAATCAGATTCTGCAAAATTCCATTTCCAACAACGTGCAGAGCGCCGTGCAATTGAGTTCCGGCGCCAATGCAGGAGTTCTGCCTCCAGCGAACCTGAAGGTTGCAGCGCAGGGCGTGAGCGGCACTGCGCCGGGCGGCTCGGTGGTGGAGATTTATTCAGACCCGGCGGAGGAGGGCGCGTGGTTTGAAGCAGCGGTGACCAGCGACCGGGCCGGCCATTTTCTCTGGGCCGGCGTGCCCAAAGGGCCCAGCATCACGGCCACGGTCACGGACGGGGATGGCAACACCTCCGAATTCTGCCCGCCGCTGCGGATTCTGCCTTTTGTCGTCACTACCACGCTCGATTCGGTGGAGGGCAGCTTGCGCTGGGCCATCAACGGCTCCAACATCACTCCGGATGCAGATCGAATTTTATTCGACATTTCTCAGACTGATCCGGGCTATCAGGCCGCTGAGGGCATCTGGGTGATCAAACCGACCAAGCCGTTGCCCATTCTGACCGGCGGGCAGGTCGAGATCGACGGCCGTTCGCAGACCACGGGGCATGGCGACAGCAATCCGTTTGGTCCGGAGATCTTTATCGACGGCTCATCTGCCGGCGACAGAACCAAAGGGCTGGAGATTCGCTCGGCGCAAAATTGGCTGCACGACATCGGCATCGGTGGTTTCAGCCAGAATGCGATCGTGCTGTACGGTGACGCCTGCCGGCATAATCGTGTGACCGGGTGTTTTGTCGGTTTGAAAGCGGATGGAAAGAGCGCTCTGCCCAACAACGGCTGGAGCGGCATTGTCATCGCCTCCGCGGACTCGAACATCATCGGCGGAGCCGGCGAAGGTTTGCGCAACGTGATCGGCGGCATGGGGCTGCACGGGATACTGCTCTCCGGCCTCTCCTGCACCGGCAACCGTGTGCAGAACAACTATGTGGGATTGGATGTATCGGGCAGTAAAGCGCTGCCGAACCTGAAAGACGGCATCCGTCTGGAAAAGGGGCCGGCGAACAACCTCATCGGCGGCAGCGGGGCCGAATACCGCAACATCTGTTCCGGCAACAGCCGCACCGGCATCCGCTTGGAAGGGGCGGGGGTCGACTCTAACGTGGTGGCCGGCAATTGGATCGGTGTGAATGCCGCGGGCAGCGACAGCCTGGCCAACGGCGAATCCGGTCTGGTGCTGGCGGATCACGCCATGCACAACCTCATCGGCGGCGCAGACCGGGCGTCCGGCAATGTGATTTCGGGCAACCGTTTCAGCGGCCTGCAAGTCCGCGGCAACTCGGACCTGAACTCGATCGCCAACAACACTATCGGCCTGTCGCCGGATCGCGGCCAGGCGCTGCCCAATGCGCAGCACGGAGTTTTCATCTACAATGCAGCGGCTGGGAACATCATCGGCCCGGCCAATGTCATCGCCGCCAACGGCCGTAAGGGGTTCGCCGGATCCGGCCTGGTTCTTGACGGCACGGCAACCAAGGACAACCAGGTGATGAAAAATTCTATCGGAGCGGCGGGTGACAAGCCGTTCGGCAACACGGGGCATGGCGTCTATTTGGCCAACGGCAGCATGGAAAACAAGATCGGTCCCGAGAACGTCATCGCCTATAACGCAGAGGATGGCGTACGGGCGACGGGCGACCGAACCGTCTTTAACACCATCACGCGCAATTCCATTCACAGCAACGGCGGCGCCGGCATCGAACTGCTGCTGGGCGCAAACCTCGAACTCCTGCCGCCGATCTTTGCTCCACGGGCCAATGGGACGGTTTACGGCAATACGCATCCCTACGCCGTAGTGGAGATCTTTGGCGCCAGCGATGGAGAGGGCGCCCGTTATCTCGGCAGCGCCACGGCGGATGTCAATGGGAATTTTTCCGTGAAGCTGCCGGTGATCGAGCCTTCGTTGACCGCCACCACGATGGATGTTTTAGGCAACACCTCTGAATTCGTCCTCAACAATCCAACCGCTGTGTCCGATGAGGCGCTTACGGCTCTGCCGCAGACCTTTGCTCTGCAGCAGAACCATCCCAATCCGTTCAACGACGCTACGCTCTTTTCCTTCAACCTGCCTGCGGCGGAACGCGTTACCTTGGCGCTGTACAATCTCGCCGGCCAGAAGGTCAGCCAGATTCTGGATCGCACCATGCCGGCGGGCGCTCATCAACTCTCGTGGGAAGCGCGGGACGACAACGGGCTGCCGCTCACCAGCGGAGTGTACTATTATGTGCTGGCTGCCGGCAGCAAGGTGAGTTGGAAAAAGATGATCCTGCTGCGCTAATGCCGCGGGACAGGGTTCGGTCCTTCCATGATTTGGATCACAGCCCCTGGCAGCAGGCCCGCATGTTTAAGACCGAAGTTTTCTGCAGCGCCCTGCGATGAAGCGGGCGGGTTAGTCCAGCACTTGAAGTATTTTTTTCTGCAGGCCGGCGACGACAGCCATAGAGTCGCGCCGGCCTGTTGTATATGAATAGTTCCGGTTTTGGGCCTGGTCCAGCTTGGCCTGCAGATAGCGGATCATGTGTTTGCGATCGATGCGGCTCTGATACCGGTAAACGCGATTGCGCCGGTTCTGGGCGCTTTTTTCCACCGCCACGCCGCCGAGCGGGGTATTGAACGTAAATTCATCACGCGGCGAGATGAGCTCGGACGTCAACACCCCTTTTGCCTCCAGCCCCTTTAAAAGCGCGTTCACATCCACCGCGGTCAGTTTAACCGAGGTGTCCAGACGGGCATAGACCTCCTGGTCCGTGATGCTTCCCTTTTCCCAAATGGTCTTCAGCACCGCCAACTCGTCATGGCTGGGTACAAACCGCATGACCGCCGGCCGGCTTGGCGGTTTAGGTTTGAGCTGTCGGGCCACGGCCATGCCGATGTCCGATAAGGGGATGGGTTTCGTCGGGTTGCGGCTATGCGACTCTCTGGAACGCTCGGCAAGGCCATCGTATTTCGAACCCATGAGAGGTTCCAGGTTGGAACCAACCGCTTTGGGGTTCATGGCCATCAGGCTGCGCCGGCTGCTGTCCACAACCGGCTTTTGCAGCAGCTCTTGGTTGAAATAGCTGGAGGAATAGACCATTGCGATGGCGTGCGGCACAGAGTCCGGCGCTGCCGCTGGCTGGGGCGCCATCGCCACCTCGTCCGCGGAAGCGGTCTCGTCGGCAGCTTCATGCCATGGACGGGCCGGACCCCCTTCCGCCATGCCCGCAACCTCCTCGAGGGGCGCCTTTGGGGAGGCGGGCGCCGGCTGCACAGCCTCTTCGAAATGCCATTCCATCTCGGTCTTCGCGCCAGGCCTGCTTTGGGGCAGGTAAATCCGCAAGAACAGAAGGGCGGCCAGAGCGTGTAAGAAAAGAGAAAATAACAGGGATTTTTTCATGGACCTATTGAATTGTTCTCGACTCTTCTTTTTACGAGAGATGCGCTGCAAGGTTCCTGGTTCTCATCCTACTAAATTACTTGACTTTTATCGCATTTGCAATTATTTTGCATGATGAGTTGGTACCCTATTTATTAAAAGGCCTTATGGAAAGCTATCTGATCGTGCTCACTTCCTGCGCCTCGCAGGAGGAAGCGGAAAAAATCGTACAAAAGGTGCTCAAAGCCCGTCTGATCGCCTGCGCCAACATCCTGCCGGGAGTGAAATCCTTTTTCTGGTGGAAGGGCGCCATCACCTCGGCCGCGGAGTGCCTGGTGGTGATGAAGACCAGAAGAAAGTATTTCAAAGAGCTCAGCGAGTGGATACAGTCGGCGCACTCGTACAAAGTGCCGGAGATTATTGCCTGGTCCATCGATGAAGGCCATCAAGAGTATCTGGATTGGATACACGAAGAGACGGAATTGGCGGATTGGCAATAAGACGTGTATTATCGCGAGCCCTCACATTCCGAACGCACCATGCTTCTGGCTCTGCTCCTTTCCGGTTTTTTGCATGCACTGTTGCTGGTGATGCTGCAGCCCAGTCTGGAATCCGAGACCTATCAGCTGCCGGCGCAGCCGGCGTACCCTGATTCGATTCAAGCCCGTTTTCCCCGCTTTCACTACATTCCCATCGAGCTGATCGAGACGCCGGATGTGGTGAAAGAAAAAACGACCAAACAGCCGACTCTTTTCATGTCGGATAAAAACGCAGAGGCGGCGGATCGTTATACCAAAAAGGATCTGCCCGAGGGATTGCCCTACAGTGAGGGCAACACCGGCTTGCCTGTTTTTCAGGGCGGGGATGGCATGCCGCCCGGCGGTTCCTCTACCGGCGCCCCTTCTGCACCAGGAGGCGGGCAAAGGACGGCGGAGCGTGATCCCCAGTTGGCGGACGCAGGATCAGGCTCTGCGGGAAAGCCGTATGAGGGGGATGGTCTCATTCCCTGGGAGCAGCTGAGAAAACAGTCCGAGGGCGTATCCGCACAGGGACCTGTTCCCGCCTCGCAGACCTATCAACCCTTCAGCCGGGATCTGCTGCACGGCGGCGGCAGTGGCGGAAACCGAGCGTACAGCAACGACGGTCAGTTCGACAACCGCAAAAGTTCTGCCCCCGAGTTCGGCGACGTCACGCTCAGCACCTACGCCTGGGAGTGGGCCCCGTACATCGAATATATGCGGCGCCGGCTGCGCGCTCACATCTATCCGCCTCCGGCGTTTTACGTGATGGGCGCCATCAGCGGCGAAGTCCGCCTTCATTTTAAACTGCTGCGCAACGGCACGGTAGAAGGTCTGGAGATGCTCGGCTATCAGGGACATGGTTCTTTCGTGCAGACCAGCATCAACGCCGTCCGCGCCTCCAATCCCTTCAAACCGCTGCCCGCTGATTTTCCCGATGAGGCGCTGGAGATGACCTGGATTTTCTCCTATTATCTGCGTTGAGGTATATGCGCGGCGCCGTTGCGCTCATGGCACTGGGCAAGATTTTTTCTCTTGACATAAAGTGAAACTTTCCGGCCAAAAACGCGGTATATATCAGAGATGAATGACGACACGATAAACAGCGCGCGTTCTCTTTCCCTTCTGGCCGACTTTTGTGAAGAGATGGAAACGATCAGTGATCCGCTGATCCTGTTTGAACGGGCCTGTCGATTTCTGCCACAGCTGACCGAAACCACCTTCGCCTCGCTCCTTCTCTTTGAACTGCCCTCTGGACAGCTTATATATAAAAACATTTCTACGCTCGACAGTCCGGTGACGCATTGGCCTTGTCTGGTCTGCCGGCAGATCGATGAGGCGGTGCTGCAACAGGGCACGGTGCTCACCTGCGACCCGCAGCAAGCGGACCGTTTTCTGATACTGCTGGATGAAGAGGATGGTCCCTGGCAGCAGTGCGAACTGCATCTGCCGCTGTTCTGGGATGGCAACCACTTTGCCCTGCTCAGTGTGGGTCAAAAGAAAAACGGCGCAGAGTTCAGCGTTGTCGATCTGCAGCTGTTGCGCATTCTGGGCTGCCTGTTGAGCCGCTGGGCGGTGTCGCTCTCCGGTGTGGAGAAAAACCAGGCGACCTCCCCGGTGGGCCGGCGTCCGCTGCGTTGCGTGGACCCCTATGCCGATATTATCGGCGTCTCTCCGGCCATTCAGGAGATCAAAAAGATCATCGCGCAGATCGCACCCACGGAGGCCGGCGTGCTCATCACCGGCGAGAGCGGCACCGGCAAGGAACTGGTGGCGCGCGCCATCCACCGCTCCAGCCGGCGCAGCGACCACTCCATGGTGGTGATGAACTGCGCATCGATTCCGGAAACGCTGGTGGAGAGCGAGCTGTTCGGACACGAAAAGGGGGCGTTTACCGGCGCCATCTGCCGGCGCAAGGGGAAATTCGAACTCGCCCACACCTCTACGCTTTTTCTCGATGAGATCGGCGATATGAGCCTGTCGGCTCAGGCGAAACTGCTGCGGGTGCTGCAGGACGGCATTTTTCAGCGCGTGGGCGGCGAGGGCTCGGTGCAGGCGGATGTGCGGTTGATCAGCGCCACCAACAAGAACATTCACGAGTTGATCCGACAGGGTGGGTTCCGCGAAGATCTGTTCTTCCGCATCAATCTGGTACAGATCGAACTTTTACCGCTGCGCGACCATCTTGAGGATGTGCCGTTGCTCGTCGAATTTTTCCTCAGTCAGTTTAATGAAAAATATCATGCCGGCCTGTCCCGGATCAATCAGGAGCTCTACCGCTTTTTGTTGAACTATGATTATCCCGGCAATGTGCGTGAGCTGCGCAATATGGTGGAGCGCGCAGTGATCTTTCACAACAATCCCGAAGCGATCCGTCGCATGATCCACTCCTCGGATCCGGCGCAACAGAGCCAGCGTTTGGCAGAGATGGAACGCCAGCATATCCTGGCTGTGCTGCAGCAGACGGATCACAATAAAAGCGAGGCGGCGCGCCGTCTGGGGATTGCCCGCAAAACCCTGCGTAAAAAGCTCGGCCCTTCTTCCTCCTGATTCTCAAAATACCTGGACCTGGTACCTTTGGTTCCGGCACTGGTACCGAAGGTGCCAGAAAAAGAAAGCTGCTCTCCTCCCCCCTTTTTTTCTGAAAAATCTATTTTTCCCATCTTGAAAAATAAAAAGTTGTGTGGATGTACGGTGACTGCATTCTTCGCTGATTGGCACGGGTGTTGCTGAAGCAAGGACAGAAGCGTTCATCCTTTTAACAGGAGGTGTATCATGAAGAGCAAAACCAGATTCAGCATGATGGCTGTGTTGGCGATCGGTGTTTGGGCAGCCTGCTGGGCCAGTGATATCTACGGGACTCCCAACGGGGAGATGACCGAAAAGCAGAAAGAGATGTTGACCGCTCTGAACAGCGACAAGGCCGAGGTGCGCGCTAAAGCGGCGGAAAAGCTGGGCGTACAGTGCTGCAAGCACGCGGTGGACCATCTGGTGCAGATGATGAAAACGGATGATGTGGCTTCGGTGCGCATCATCGCCGCCAACGCACTGTGGAAGATCGGCGAATCGCGGGCAGTGGCTGAGATCAAGGAGCAGGCCAAGATCGACAAGAACAAGACGGTGCGCACTACGTTGACCGCCATTGCCGACAAGTTTGAAAAAGGTGAAAAAGCCGGTTGATCCCGAAGGAGATCCGGATGCTCGAAAGGCTGGACGTCAATGATGTCCGGCCTTTTTTTTTATTGTGCCGCGGCAAAGAGCTGGGGCAGAACCTCCCCGGCTTTGCCGCGGATCCTGCGATGATACAGCTCGCAGTTCTCCGACGGCTCGGGATTGATCTCGATGCAAAGAGCGCCGCTGTTTCGTGCGATGAGTGGATAGCCGGCAGCGGGCCAGACGACCGCCGACGTGCCGATACTGATGAACAAGTCGCAGGTTCTCAGCTCATACTGCGCTGCCTGCACCTCATCCTCGTCGAGCATGTCTTCAAACCAGATAATATCCGGCCGCAACCATTGGCCGCAATCCGGACAGCGACGATGGCTATAGGTTTCCGCCATGTCCAGCATGACGCCGTGTTTGGGACAGCGCACCCGCCACAAACTGCCGTGCAATTCGATCACCTGTTTGGCGCCTGCCCGCTGATGCATGCCGTCGATGTTCTGGGTGATGATGAAAACAGCCGAATGTCGCTGCTGCAGGCTGGTGATGACCTTGTGCCCGGCATGGGGTTGACACCGCAGCGCTTCCTTGCGGCGCAGTTCATGAAAGTCCAGCACTTTTTGCGGATCGCGCTCGAATGCCTGCTGGCAGGCGTATTCCTGCCAGTGATATTGAGACCAGATGCCGCCGGCGCCGCGAAAGGTGTGCACGCCGCTCTCAGCCGACATGCCGGCGCCGGTGAAAAAAACTATTTTTTTAAACGTCATGGGATCCAGGGGTTCTATCATTCCACTCTCCTGATTTTTCTATTTTAACAATACTGCGGCTGCCATGCAAGCACGATCTTTAAATTTGCTTGACTTTTTAGGTGAAAAGGTCTACACTTTACCCGTGGATGGAGCTGTTTTATGGAAAAGGACTTTTAGCCAGCATGCTGACCTGGGACCATATTGAATCCCTGCGCGATCTCACCTATCACCGGACCGCCAAGACTAGGGTTTCCACCATCGCCCAGGCGCGCCGCTTTGTCAATACCGTTGGCTTTTGCTTTGCCTTCACCGCCAAAAATTCGGAGCTGCCCTGTCTCTGGCATGCCGCCTGCGGTGAGCGCCATCCGCCCTATCCGGAGCACACCCATTCGGATCCCGCGATCGGACTGGTGTGGCAGGCCAAGGATGATCTGGCCCGCGACCGTTCCATCTATTACGGCAAGGCCATCAAAAGCCGGCCCAGTATGATCTCGCTGGAATTTTTTCCTAGTTTTTATCGGCTGCTAGACCGTCCCGCTTCACCCGATCAGTTTTTGGTTGATTATCAGGCTGGAGCGCTGTCGCCCGCCGCCCGGCGCATCATGGAGGCGCTCTGCCAGCGGTCGCCTATGGTCACTTTTGAACTCAAGATGAACTCCAGCATGAGCCATCCGCGCAAGCGGGCTGAGTTCGACCGCGCCATGGCGGAGCTGCAGATGAAAATGTATGTGGTCAAGATCGACGAGTTCTATGACCCTTTCTCTTTTTTGTGGGATCTGGTCAGTTCGCGTTTTCAGCCCGAGATCGAGATCGCCCGGTCGCTCTCCTTGAAGGCGGCACGGGAGAACATCCTGCGGCAGTATTTTCGTCTGCGCTGGGTCAGCGATGCGGCCGCCTGCCGGCGCCTGTTCAACTGGCCGGTGGAGGTTGTGCAAACACTCCTGGATCATCTGCAGCAACAGGACTTTCTGCGCCAAGTGAAAATTGAAAATGGAAGAAAAGAGGTTTATGCATTGGCGGATTTGCCTGAGCCTTCGCCGTATCGGCGTCCGGTCGTTTCAAGTAAAAAGCGGAGCAGACCATGACGCATGATCTTGAAGCCATTCTGGTCACCCGGCTGCGGTTCATGGGCGACATCGTTCTGACTACGCCGCTTTTGTCCGTTCTCCGTCGAGCCTATCCCCATGCCCACATCGGCTATCTGGCGGAGGCGCCCTACGCGCAACTGCTGCGGCCTCATCCCTGGGTGGACTCGGTGTATGAACTGGACCGCCGCAAGGGAGGCCTGCCGCTTCAGCTGCTGCGTTCTTTGCGGCGGAGAAAATGGGACCTGGCCATCGACCTGTTCGGCAATCCACGTTCGGCGCTGCTCACGTTTCTGAGCGGCGCGGCGATGCGCATCGGCGGGGATTTTCGCGGCAGGCGCCACTATTATACGCACCGCATCGCTGCGGCAGACGGTGTGTTGACCGCCATTCAATTTCATCTCTCCTATCTGCAGCCGCTCCATCTGCTGGTGGCGGAAGAAAAGCCGATGATTCAGGTCACCGAGGCGGAATCGCAATGGGCCGCGGACTATCTGGCTGCCGCGGGATATGATTCGAACCGGCCCATCGTCGGTCTGCATCCCGGCGCCACCTGGCCGGCGAAAAAATGGTTCCCGGACCGGTTCGCCGAGCTGGCCCGCAGACTGCACCATGAAGCGAAGGTGCAGGTCCTTTTTACCTGCGGCCCGGGCGAGGAAACGCTGCTTGAGCAGGTTGTGCAGCTGAGTGGTCTGACGCTGCCGCCGGTGACCGTTCTGTCTCTGCGGCAACTGGCTGCGGTGATTGAACGGTTGGCCGCATTCGTGAGCAATGATTGCGGCCCCCTGCATCTGGCGCCGGCCGTGGGCACAGCCACGATCGGCATCTTTGGACCAGGCGAGCCGGAGATCTGGTTCCCCTACGATGCCGCGGACGGGCACCGGCTGGTCTATCAGCAGGTCGACTGCAGCCGTTGTCACCGCGATTTTTGTGAGACCATGACCTGTATGAAAGCGATCAGCGTGGCCATGGTTTATGACCAGACCCTGTCCGCTCTGGCCGCGGGGTAAGATATGGCCGGCGCAAAGATCATCGTGGACGGCTATAATTTTCTTTTGGCTGGAAAAGGAACTCTGCCAACGGAAGAGTTGTGGCAGAGCCGCAAGCTGGTCGTCAACCGTTTGAGCAGCTATGCGGCCATGAAAAAGGTCAAGATCGTCCTGGTCTTTGACGGCCGCAAAGGAAAATACGAACCTGCGCCGAATCCACCCCGGGGGATCTCGCTGCTTTTCTCCTGTTATCCGGAGAGCGCCGATACGCTGATCAAAAAGCTGGTGGAGAAGGAAAAACAGCCGGCGCGCCACGTGACGGTGGTGACTTCTGACCGCGCCATCGCTGCGTATGTTAAATCCTGCGGCTGCACACATTGCAGCACTGAGGAGTTTAGAGGCAAAATGGCCGTAGCATCCACACACGCTGCTGAGGAACAAAAACGGTCGTCGCTGTCGCGCGCCGAGTTGGATGAGTGGCTCAATCTCTTTGGCGAGAAAAAACCTTGAGCGTCCCTTCAGGTTGATGACGTTACCGGCGGGACAAATAATCCTGCAGCCATTTTCGTTCTTCCGGCAGCAATAATTTCCAGCGCAGAGGATCTGCGTTTTCCACATCCTGCTTGCGAATGCCCAGCAACAGCAACGTTTGGGTCAGCGGATCATTGCCGCCGCCCGTTTTGCTCTCTGCCCGGCTCCACTCTGCCTGTGAAAAATCCGCACCCCAAAAGCGTAGAAAGGGAACCATGGCCAGCCGTACCTTGGCCGGCTCCTGGTCCAGGCTGTGCACCAGCTCTTGAATCCACTGGGACATGGAACGGGTGCAGCTCTGCAGCCTGGCGGAGAGCTCACGCTGGCGCTGCCAGAGCCGCTGCAGCTCGTCCTCCGCTTTGCGGTCGCCGCGGGACTCGATCTGTTCGATCTTTTTGGCCGTGGCGGTGTAATCGCGATGCGTTTTTTCCAGCTGATGTTCCGCGGCCTGGCGATGAATGCGGTTGATCAGCTCTTTCGTATGCTCTGATTGCACGCCCTGCCAGATCTCCGCGGACAGCAGCGGTTCCTCCTCTTTCACCGCTTCAC
>DAIQOA010000035.1:0-31758 GCA_036788095.1 bacterium
GGACCGTCCGTGGCCGGCAGCGAGTTCCACGCGCCTAAAAAACCATCCAGGACCGGCTGTGTTTTATTAGTGACGATCGAAGACCATTTTTGCGGGTTGTCGCCCATACCGTAATAGAGATCATAACCGGCAAAACCAGAGCTCCAGGCGCTGCCCTTAATATCGATCGGGCCTTGACGGAACCCGTCATCCAGCCACGGCGAGCTGATCTGCACATTGGCCTGCTGCTGCGAAACCAGCGCTTTATAGACATTGAGCCGGCCGGCGCCATAGTACGGATCCCAGCCCGGATCGCCCAGGTCATCCGCGGCGGCGGTCAAAATATCGCGCACCACCGTGGGAGAATAGTAGGGATGCCGGCTCAGCACCAGTGCGGCAGCGGCGGATACATAGGGGGCGGAGAAGGAAGTGCCGCGCAATGTCGAGTCGTAACGGCTGTGCAAGGTGGTGGAAAGGATCTCCTGACCCGGCGCCACCAGGTCTATCGTCGGCCCATAGTTGGTGAAACTGGCGGCATAGTAATCTTCTGCAGTGGTGGCGCCCACAGAGATCACCGGCTCAAAGCCGGAAGGATAGTGAATCATTTCCGAGCTGGAGTTGCCTGCCGAGGCCACTAATACCACGTTTTGCGATGCGGCATAGCGAACCACATCATCCAGCAAACGGGTGACAAAGGTATCGCCCCAGCTCATGTTGATCACCGCGGCTTTCAAACTCACCGCGTACAAAATCGCCGAGGCGACATCGTCTTCCTCCCCATAACCGCCGGCGTTCATGGAGCGCAGGTTCAGTATGCGGCAGCCATGCGCCAATCCAGCGATGCCGATGCGGTTATCCGCCACCGCCGCGATCAAGCCGGCCACTGCTGTGCCGTGGCCCATTTCATCCATCGGATCATTGTCGCGTTCGAGATAATCCCCGCCGCTGGGATAATTGGGCGCATCGGTAAAATCCCATCCGCGCACGTCATCGATAAAGCCGTTGCGGTCGTCATCCACCCCATTGAAATCCGCCGCATCCACCACGCCATTGCCGTCCACATCCTCGCCTGCATGCACGTACAGGTTCCCGGCCAAATCCGGATGGGTGTAATCGATGCCGGAATCGATCACCGCGATCAGCACCTCCGCATTGCCGCGCTCCACCTCCCAGGCGTCGAACGCGCGGATGCGGGACAGAGCCCACTGTGAACCGACCAGGGGATCGTCGGGCAGATGATGCAGGCGAAAAGCGCGGTTCAACTCAGCCGCTTCCACTTCATCAAGCCGCATCAGTTCGTCGAGCAACCGTTGCGGGTCCACGGTATCGGGCGCCACCCATTTAACCCAGCGGAACGCGGGATCGGTGAACATGGCTTTGTGCAGGCTATTCGGATCGTGGGCGACCGGCGCCACAGGTTCGATTCGAACGGGAGGATAGCGGCGCGCCACGGCATCCAGGCTGGGAATGCCGAACGATGTGTGATCCTGCGTCGCTGATTTAGCCAACGCGCCGGGCAGCTCGCGCAGCCGGATTAAAACCGATCGCTCCGCCGCTGCAGCCGGTGTAACAGTGTGACTCATGAGAAACAGCCAAATGAAAAGCAGTCCCATCAACCGCCGCTTCATCGCCATCCTAATCATTCCACCCGTCTTCATGCGAATCTCGATTTGTTTTTATTGGTGTTGCAAAAACGATCCATCCCGCGAATACGCCAGCAACAGCCGGGGTGGAAGCAAAATCAGCAACCATAAAGCTACAACTAGCATGCCATACTTTTGCGCAGGCCGGTGCGCCTGTTTACGTAAATAGTCGACAAAGGAACGGTGCGAAGAGGTCAGCATGGCCGGCCGGCATTTGCGCACCGCGCTGCCGGCCTGATGATAGACAAAGGCGCCGGCGTAAAAACGAATCCGCCAGCCGGCCTCAATCACGCGTCGGCAAAAATCCACATCGCTGAAAAACATGAAGAAGCGTTCATCCAACCGCCCGACTTGCATCAGAGTACTGCGCCGCACCAATAAACACGCGCCCTGAGGTTGATCGACGTCGCGGCTGGTGAGGTGATCAAAGTCGCTCATCTTCCAGTCGGTGTAGCTGGGCCAGAGTCGATGCAGCAGACGATGCGGCAGCCATTCGCCGAACACATCGCGGGATCGTGGAAACCTTCGACACGAGGAAAGTACCGCGCCGTTCCTGCGCCGCATTTGTGGAGCGATGACGCCGATGGCGGCATCCTTTTCCATCTCCTGCAGCAGCGTCGGAATCGTGGTCGGCGGAATCAACACATCCGGGTTCAGCAGCAACACATACTCGGCATCGCCCGCTTGGTCGAGCCCCTGATTGATCGCCGCCGTATAGCCGCGGTTGCGGTTATTGAGCACCAGCTGTATATGAGGATCCAGGCGCTGTTCTTCCCGCACATAGTCCACACTGCCGTCCCGGCTCGCGTTATCGATGATCCAAAGGACATAGCGGTGACTCTGCAGACCCTGGCGCAATGCCGGCAACGCCAAGGCCAGATCATCCCGGCTGTTATAAGCGACGATCACCACCGCGATTCGCAGCGGACAGGACTCGCCGGGAGCGGAGGCCAAAGGCCGTCCGGTTGTGTGATTTGAGGTATGGGACGGATCAAACATGAATGCACACTCAAAAAAAAACCCGCGTGCGCCGGCAACACGGGTGTAAATGGCGGATAGGTGTTAAGGTCAACCCCGGCTGCGGGGAAGGAGGCATAGCGCTCAGGATTTCTCTTCCTGATTTTTTTTCTTCAAATACTCCAATTTGGTTTTATACCATTCGTTTTCCGGATTCTTTTTCAGCAACAGTTCAAACACGCTGATGGCTTTGGCGTACTGACCCTGAGCGGCATAGATCTCGCCCAACGTGGGCGTGACGAATTTTTCTTTGGGTTTTTCCGTGCGGCTCCTGGCGTTGATGGGGGTATCCACCTCATCCGCGGGAAAATCCAGGGCCGAGTCGTCTGTTTGTTCGACGATCTCGGAATCCGCGGAGGGATTCAACAGCTGACTATCGAAGGAGATCGGCTCATCCGCCTCGTCCATATCATCCAACGTGGAGAGAAAAGAACCGAATTCTTTCTCCTCGGCTTCAAAGGATTTTTCTTCATCGAGCCTGGACGCAAAGGGATCCTCCCGGACCGGCTTTGGCGGAGGGGCGCTGAACGGCGGAACGGGTCTGGGCGGTTCCGGCTTTTCTTTCGGCAGCGGCGGTCGAACCGGCGGCGTGACCTCGATGCGGGCGGACCGGTCTGGAGCGGTCCGTTCGCTTAACCGGTCTGCCAGGGTAGGCGAAGGAGGCGGAAGTACCGGTTCCGGCTTGACAAAAGGCGGTTCGAGCGGAGGCGGCTCCTGGCTGCGCGCCGCGCGCTCGATGACGGTCCGCGTCTCATCCTGAGCGCGCTCTTCCTCCGCCATGCGCGGGCTGAATAGATCATCGAGGATCTGGGAAAAACGGGCCTCTTCTTTTTCAAAATCATCGTCCGGCAGTTCCGTGGCTGATTCCGGCTCCAGGTCCGGCGAGGGCGCGGTCCGCGCCGGCGTTGCACGGACAGCGGGCGGGGCTTCAAACAGCTCGTCGCTGACCTTGTCCGCATCCACCGGATAGGCGTCCATCACCGTGTCCAGTTCCAATGCACTAGGTGCAGAGGGCGTCATCGGAGAAGCGGCATAGGCATCGGTCGCAGGGCCGGCGGGCTCCTCCTCCACGGTGAATGGAAAGAGCGGATCGATCTCATGCATTCTACGCAGACTGGTATGGCTGGACTGGGTCCAACCGATCTCTGCCATCAGATCGCTGTACAGTTTGTGGGCCTGCAAAAAGGTGGGTTCAAGCCTGAGCACCCTTTTCAGGCGGCGCTCCGCCTCATCATACTGTTTGCGCGCAAAGTAGCATTTGGCCAGGACGAAATAGGCGCTGGAATAATCCGGATGATGGCGCAGCCCGTTCTGACAGATATCGATGGCCTTTTCAATTTCGTTCAATGCCAGATATCGATCCGCCAACCGGGCGAACAGCATGGAAGACGGATTTTGTTGCAGTTGTTCGTTGAGCTTTTTTATTTCAGTGGTCAGATTGCCTTGCATACCTTCTCCTCGCACGCGACTTCCCCCGCCGGGTGTAGTTCGGGGAAAATGGTCTCCGCCTCCCCCTCCCATCGTTGGGTCAGTAATCGAAACTTAGATCTGAGCGTTAATGCGCTTGAAATGCCCCATAGGCTGCTATTCATACCGACAAGCGCCGGGCGGTGCGGATGCCGCATATAACTTACTAAATAATTCTAAACAATTCCAACACTTTTCCTTGCCGGACCATTTTTTTTTACCACCCGGCCACGGTTTTATTCAATATTTCCTGGCTTATTTTGGCCATGGCTTCGCTCAGGCCGTCCTTGCGGCTGTCCGGGCCGAGATTCGGGTCAAAGCTGCCCCACTGGGTGATGCGCTCCTCCCATAATTTCAGCCGCTTCGTCTGATCCGTACACAGCACCTGCACGGTGAGGTATACCTTGAAATCCTCCACCTGTTCAGCGGCATCAAAAGCGCCGGCACGATCCTCAAGGCTGATCACAGCGCCCTCCACCAGCACATCCGCTGAACCTCGTTCACCAATTTTCAGGCTGTTGTCGCGGGTGAACTCTCTGAGCACCGCATCGGTCAGGTCTTCGGCAATGGCGAACTCGGCGGTCCGGTTCTCGAACAGCGGCACCGCCACGGTCTTGAGATGCGGCGGTAAGGAGCCGGAAAACGAATAGAGGCCGCAGTGCAAAAACACGGTCGCTGTCAACAACAGCCACAGCGGCATCAGGCGTTTTCGCGCCGGGCCGTGAAAGCCGGCGCGAACACCGATTCCCCGCGGATTACTTGATTTCATAGCGTTCAATCTTACGATAGAGCGTTCGTTCACTCAATCCCAGCAGCTGCGCGGCTTTGCGTTTGTTGCCGCCGGTACGCAGCAGAGCGGCACGGATCATCTCCTTCTCCATGTCGGCCACGGATTTGCGTTCCGCTTTTTTGCCGCCATTCTCCTCCTCCGTGGTCTCAAAATAATCGATGGTCTGGTCGTCGCGCCACGGATTGAGATGATAACTGGGACGCGTTTGCGCCACCATCAACTCACGCAACTGGGCGATTTCACTTTTTATCTCGAGGAGAAGGCGAAAGAGAAACTCGCGCTCCATCTCCTCTTTAGTCAGGTGGACGGTCATGGGCAGATTCTTGCCCGCCACCGCGGGCTCGTTAAGGTATTTTTCCACCAGACGTTCATCCAAACGGCGCCCGCGTTCCAGGACGATCATCTTTTCAACAATGTTCTTCAATTCACGGATATTGCCGGGCCAATGATAGTGCTGCAGCCGGTTCAGGCCGCTTTCGGTCAAGCCGTCGAATTCGATGTGGTTGTCCCGGCAGAAATCATCGGCGAACTTGCGCACCAGCAGCGGGATATCCTCCGGCCGTTCCCGCAAGCTGGGCACATGAATGCGTACGGCGTTGAGCCGGAAAAAGAGATCGTCGCGAAAATGGCCTTTGCGCACCTCCTGTTCCAGGTCCTTGTGCGTGGCGGTGATCAAGCGCACATCCACCTGCTGCACGGACGTACCGCCCACGCGCATAAACTCACGGGATTCCAAAACGCGCAGCAGTTTCACCTGAGTCGTCAGCGGCAGGTCGCCGATCTCATCGAGGAAAATGGATCCATGATGGGCCTGCTCGAAATAGCCGCGGCGGCTGCTCACCGCACCGGTAAAAGAGCCCTTTTCATGACCAAAGAGTTCCGACTCGATGATCCCTTCGGGAATGGCGCCGCAATTCACGGTCACCAACGGCTGGTCCTGGCGCCGGCTGAGAAGGTGAATGGCGCGGGCGACCAGCTCTTTGCCGGTGCCGCTCTCGCCGCTGATCAGAACCGTAATGTCCGTGGGCGCCACCTGTTCGATGGTCTCCAGCAGCTGGACGATTTTTTCCGAATCACCCAGAATGCCGGTCTTAAGGGACAGCTGCCGATGGCGGTCCGGAGAGCGGCTGGGGGGCGTGTGTCCATTCATCACGACCGGTCCGTCCTAGTTGCTCTGACGAAAATAGGCCACGGTCTCCGCCAGACCGCTGTCGATGGACCAACGGGGCTTCCACCCCAGCCCACGACCCGCTTTACCAGCGTTGATGACGCTGCGCATCTGCTCGCCCTCTTTTTTCGCCTCGTGCTTTTCCGGCATCCGCGCGCCGGTCAGCTCATTGAGCTTTTGAAAAAGTTGATTGACCGACGTCTCCACCGCGGTGCCGATGTTAAACATATCGCAGCCCGCCACGCTCAAAGCGGCGACGTTGGCGGCGACGACGTCTTTGACAAAGACAAAATCGCGGGTCTGTTCACCGCTGCCATAGATCACCGGCTGACGACCGGCAAGCATGCGCTCGCAGAAAATGGCCACCACGCCGGCCTCGCCATGCGGATTCTGCCGCGGGCCGTACACATTGGCGTAGCGCAGGGCCACGTACTGCAAGCCATAGGTCAGATGGTAAAAGAACAGATACTTTTCACCGATCAGTTTGGTGATGCCGTAGGGCGAGTAGGGCTGGGTTTTATGCGTCTCATCCGCCGGGAATACATCCTGCTCACCGTAGATGGCGCCGCCGGAAGAGGCAAAGATAACTTTTTTTACGCCGGTATGCGCACAGTTCTGCAACAGGTTGAGAAAGCCCAACGCGTTGACCTCCGCGTCATAGATGGGATCCTCCACCGAACGCCGCACATCCATCTGCGCCGCATGATGGTTGACGATGTCGAACCGATGCCGCTCAAAAATTGCGCTCAGGCTCTTGTCGCGAATGTCCATCTGATAAAAAACGGCCTTGGGGTGGATGTTCTCCTCGCGGCCGGTGGACAGATTGTCGACGATTACGACCTCATGACCGGCCTCGATGTAGGCATCGGCGATGTGAGAAGCGATGAATCCGGCGGCGCCGGTGATGAGTATTTTCATAGGACCTCTTGAATAGGAATGGGATCATTGATTGTTACACTGCCGCCTGGTCGCCTAAAGAATAGATCAGCGAAAAACGGAGCATCGCGGTGATGGCGATAAATAATGACCGACGCCCTCACCCAACAGCAAAAAATATCCGTGAGAAGTATTGGAGCTGTGCAAGGCGCAAGACCGATCTTTCACAGATAGGCCAATCCCTTGGCGCCGATGTCCTTGCGATAATACGCTCCATCAAAAGTGATTTTGCGCACCGCGGCGTAAGCCTTGTCGATGGCCTGCGGCAGTTTCGGCGCCAGGGCGGTGACCGACAGCACACGCCCGCCCGCGGTCACGCAGCGGCCGTCGACCAGACGGGTGCCGGCATGAAAGACTTTGACCTCGCGTGCGAACGGGCCTTCACTGCCGAGGATCACCCGGCCGGTCTGATATTTTTCCGGATAGCCGCCGGAAGCGAGCACCACGGTGACGGCGCTGGAAGCATAATGCTTCCAGGTAATCCCTGCAAGACGGCCGTCGATGGCCGCCAGCATGGCTTCGACCAGATCTCCTTTCATCAACGGCAACACCACCTGCGTCTCCGGATCGCCGAACCGGCAGTTGTACTCCAAGACCTTGGGGCCATCGGCGGTCAACATGATGCCGGCGTAGAGCACGCCCTTGTAGGGTCTTCCTTCCAGCGCCATACCGCGGATCGTCGGTTCCAGGATGTCCCGCTTCATGATGGTCATCAGCGCTTCGGACACGAACGGACACGGTGCATAGGCGCCCATGCCGCCGGTGTTCGGCCCCTGATCGCCGTCCAGAATGCGCTTGTGATCCTGCGCCGGCAACAGCGCGAGCACGTTCTCTCCATCCGAAAGCGCGAGGACGGAGACCTCCTCACCACTGAGGCACTCTTCAATGACCACGCGACGGCCGCCTTCGCCGAACGCATTCAGAGCCATGAGCTGCTCCAGGGCTTCGTGGGCCATCAACGGTTCACGGCAGACGATCACGCCCTTGCCCGCTGCCAGTCCGTCCGCCTTGACCACCAGCGGCCCTTGCTGTAAATTGACAAACTCTTTGGCCTTGCGCAGATCATCAAACACTTCATAGGCGGCCGTGGGGATGTGATAGTGCGCCATGAGGTGTTTGGCAAAGGCCTTGCTGCCCTCCAACTCTGCCGCACGGCGAGTGGGGCCGAAAATCTTCAGACCGTTGTCGGTGAACAGGTCGACGACGCCCATGACCAGCGGGACCTCCGGCCCGACGACGGTCAGATCGATCTTTTCCTTGACCGCAAACTGCAGCAATTCCTGCGGCCGGTCCGCGGCAATGGGAACGCAGTGGGCTTCGCGGCTGATGCCGGCGTTGCCCGGGCAGCAGAACACCTTTTTGACCAAGGGACTTTTCTTGATCTTCCAGACCAGCGCATGTTCGCGGCCTCCGCCGCCGATGACCAGTACCTTCATTTTTTGATCTTATCCCTTTCGCCTGATCGTTTTCGCATCGTCTCGTTCATGCGCAAGCCGTCGATCTGATCCCGCAGATCAGCCGCCTGCTCAAACTCGAGCCGGCCGGCGGCATCGAACATCTTTTTCTCCAGATCGCGGAAGAGCTCTTCTTTTTCCGTGGGCGCCAGCTTGATCCACTTGCGCATAAAGTCGGGATCGTCCAGCAGCGCGCCGGACGGGGCCGGACCGGGCGCGGCCTTGGCATCGGCGACCCGCGTGGCGCCCATCACCTCTTGCACGGATTTGTAGATGGAGCGCGGAGTGATGCCGTGCACCCGGTTGTACTCTGCCTGGATCTTGCGTCGTCGCTCGGTCTCGTCAATGGCTTTTTTCATCGAATCCGTAATGCGGTCGGCGTAAAAAATGACCTTGCCGGCGATATTGCGCGCGGCACGCCCCGCGGTCTGAATCAGCGATCGCTCTGAACGCAGATAACCCTCCTTGTCCGCATCCAGAATGGCCACCAGCGACACCTCGGGCAAGTCCAGCCCCTCGCGCAACAGATTGATGCCGACCAGAACATCGAACTCGGCCAGCCGCAACTCGCGCAAAATCGCCACCCGCTCCAGCGCTTCGATCTCGGAATGCAGATAGCGTACCCGTATGCCGACATTGGCCAGATAATCGGTGAGGTCCTCCGCCATGCGTTTGGTCAAAGTGGTCACCAGAATGCGCTCTCCGCGCGCCGCCCGTTCCTGGATCTCGGCGATCAGGTCGTCGATCTGGCCTTTAACCGGACGCACGTCGATCTCGGGATCCATTAAACCGGTCGGACGGATCACCTGCTCCACCACCACCCCTTCGGAGAATTCGAGCTCCATGTCAGCCGGCGTCGCGGAGACAAAAATGCATTTGTGAATCGATCTTTTGAACTCGTCAAAATTCAACGGACGATTGTCCAGCGCGGAGGGCAGGCGAAAGCCATACTCCACCAGCGTCTCCTTGCGCGACCGGTCGCCGTGATACATCGCCTGCACCTGCGGCAGGGTGGCGTGCGATTCATCGACGATGAGCAAAAAATCTTTAGGAAAATAATCGATCAGGGTGGCCGGCCGCTCTCCCGGTTGACGATGAGACAGATGACGGGAATAATTTTCAATGCCCGAGCAGTAGCCGATCTCCTCCATCATCTCCAAATCATACCGGGTGCGGGATTCCAACCGCTGGGCTTCCACCAGTTTGTTCCGGCTGCGCAGCCAGTCCAGCCGCTCCTCCAATTCTTCGCGAATGTTCTTGATCGCCGTCTGCAGACGCGGCGAGGTGGTGACAAAATGTTTGGCCGGATAAATAACCGCCTTTTCCAGGTCGCGCTTGATCTCGCCGGTGAGCACATCCACCGCGCGGATCGCTTCGATTTCGTCGCCGAACATCTCGAGTCGCAGCGCTTCCGTCTCATGCGCCGGGATCACCTCCACGACATCGCCGCGGACGCGGAACGTGCCGCGCTCAAAAGCCAGATCGTTGCGCGTATATTGAATGTCCACCAGCTTTTTCAGCAGCGCCTGGCGTTCGATGCGCTGGCCTTGGTGCAGGGTGAGCAGCAGCTCCTGCCAAACCTCCGGAGAGCCCAACCCATAGATGCAGGAGACCGAAGCGACGATGATCACATCTTCACGGGAGAGCAGAGAGCCGGTGGCGCGCAGGCGCAGACGATCAATCTCATCGTTGATCGAAGAATCTTTTTCTATATAGGTATCGGTGCTCGGAAGATACGCCTCCGGCTGATAATAATCATAATAACTGATGAAATATTCCACCGCGTTTTCCGGAAAAAAATTGCGCAGTTCACCGTACAACTGAGCGGCCAGTGTTTTATTGTGCGAAATCACCAGCGTGGGGCGTCCGTAGGCGGCGATGACGTTGGCCATGGTGTAGGTCTTGCCGCTGCCGGTCACACCGAGCAACGTCTGATAACGCGCCGGTCCGCGCAATCCGTCCAGCAACTGCGCCACGGCCTGCGGTTGATCGCCCTGCAGGGTGAACGGGGACACCAGGTTGAATTTTTCCATAAAACAATATACTATCTCCGGCAAAAAGAATCAAGCTTGAAAAATGCCGATAAAATCATTGACTGTCTTAAAAACTGTAAGTAAATTAGCCGAAATGACATCATCCATCCACCCCCTTAATTTTGGAGATCCAGGTTGCGATCCGGATTCCGCTCATCGTTATTACTACTTTTGCTTCTTTGCTCAGCAACCTTCGCTTCTCTTTTCAGCACCTTTCAAACCCGCGCCCTGTGGGTGACCCGCTGGGATTATCGCAGCCAAGCGGACCTGCAACAGATTTTCGACAACGCGGCCGCCGGCCATTTCAATACCATTCTCTTTCAGGTGCGCGGAGCCGGCACCGTGTTCTATCGATCCGACCTAGAACCGCGGGCCGCCGAGTTATCCGGTCAGCCCGCCGACTGGGATCCCCTGCAGGCGGCCATCGAACTCGCCCATCAGCACGGTCTGCAGCTGCACGCTTGGATCAACCTGTATCCCGGTTGGATGGGTGACGATCCGCCGAGACAGCGCAGCCAGCTGTATCACACCCATCCGGAATGGTTCATGGTCGATGCCGCCGGACGGCGCCAGCAGGCGAACGACCATTATGCTTTTCTCTCTCCCACTCACCCGGCGGTGACCCCTTATCTGTTGAGCGTTTGCCGTGAGCTGGTAGACCGCTATCCCGTGGACGGGCTGCATTTGGATTATATCCGCTTCCCTGGCCCGGCGTTTTCCTATGATATCCCTTCTGTCGGCCGTTTTCGCATCCAGCACGGCGTGGGACCGGAGCAGAACCACGCGGCCTGGTCCGCTTTTCGCCGCCAGGCGATCAGCGATTTGCTGGTGCAATTGCGCCAAACGCTGCGCCTGAACCATCCGCAAATGATTCTCACCGCCTCGGCCCTTGGCGATTATGACGAGGGCTATCGCGTTTATCTGCAGGACAGCCATGAATGGCTGGCGGCTGACCTCGTCGACGCCATCTTTCCTATGATCTACACGCCGGACAACCTTCGTTTCCGACGGTTGCTGGCCGACCATCGGCTCAACGATCACCGGAGGCATGTGTTCGCCGGCGTCTACATCAAAAACGCCGACCGGCTTCAGCGCCAACTGGAGATCGCACAGGAACTGGGCTGCCAGGGAGTGGCCCTGTTCTCCTATGAGCTGCTTTATCCCAACCATGTCATGCTCGACAGGTTTCGTGAGATTCTTCAGGATCAATGGCCGACTGAAAGCCAGCCTGCGCCCATGGTGTGGAAAACACAAAGCCGCGACACGCAGGGTCCGCAGGTGCACGAGGCCTACACCCTGCCGGTGCAGGTGTACAGCAACGCCAAATTCAAGATCGCCGCGCGCATCAGCGATCCCAGCGGCGTTTTTGACGACAAAACGGGTTCCAACGGACAGGGCATCTATCTACTCTATGATCGTGTCTGGCCGCCGGACAAGGGCCAGGAAGTCCGGCTCAGTCCGCTGAAAAACCGCTCCGGCTGGTACATCACCGACGAAGCACTGCGTTCTGAAAACGCCGGACTCGATTTTCGTTTTCGCATCTTTGCCTGGGACGACTATCATGAATCCGCCGGCCATGCCAAACGCAACCTCGGTTTCAGCGATATCTGGTCTCTCTGCATTCTGTCGCCCACGGAGACCTACCGGTCCAACGGAACCTTTGGCCCTGAGGTGTGGGATCCCCTGGCCATTGCCATGGATCAGCGTCATCACCTGTGGGTGGTGACCCAAACCGGCAGGCAGATCGAGATCGTAAAACCGGACGGCGCCCCGGCTTCTTTTTCACCCATCCAAACCGGGCTGAACGTTGATTTCAATCAGGAACCGTTGGCGCCCATCTCAGGCCTGACCTTTTGTCCGCCCAACGTCATGTGCGTCAGTTCCGGCGGCAGCCAACGCATCTATCGCTATGATGCAGCCACCGGCGCTCCTTTGCCCTCCATCGAGCTCTCCTTTCAACCATCCGGATTGGCCTGCGACAAAATGGGCCACATCTTTGTGCTGGAGAACGGCAGCAGCCGTTGGCATGTGCTCTCTTATCTGGGGATTGAAATGCTGGGCAGCCCGTTGGGCATCGAACACACGGCCGAGGACATTGCGGTCCTTGACGACGGCAGCCGTGTTTTCATCAGCGACCGCAGCACCGGCGGCGTCCAGTGCTGGCAGGGGGCCATAGAGGGTTACCGGGTGCGCTATTGGCAGGAGGCTGATCTGCCGGCTGTGGATGTGGGATGGGCCCGCATCGCCAGCGATCGATCAGATTATGTCTATGTGCCGCACAGCCAACGCGGCGCGATCACTATCTTTAACCGCAGCGGAAAACCGGTGGAATATCTGCTGGGGGGCAAACCGGGATTGAACGCGCCCCGCGATATCGCGGTCTCGACCACCGGAGATTCGCTCTATGTGATCGAATCCACCGGATCCGGTCCCACCCATATTTTACAGTGGATAAAAAAAATCCGCTGAACCGTTGCGCGGTCAGCGTTTTCTCGACACCCGGTTCCGGGCGATCAGAATGGAACAGGGAAGATCGTGTAGGGTTTGCTCCAGGTCATTGAGGAACAGCCGGTCCCACAGAGCCGGCTCTTTTTTCGGCGCATGGATGACAAAGAGATCCGCGCCGATGTCGCGGGCAAAAGCCAGGGAGGGAGAATGCTCCTTCTCATACAGGCTCTGAACATGATAAGGGATATCCCAGACCAGCTGCTTGCTTAGATACTGCTGCAGCTTTTTATCCTCCCGCCCATAGATCTTTTTATAATCCTCAGGAGTCATGACTTTATTCTTTTTCAACGCGCTTTCCGGGATGCGAAACGCGTGGGTGAAATAGAGATCTCTGGCGTCGTTCAACACCGCCAGTTTGGCCGCCAAGTCCACTCCAATATCACTGGAGCGGTGGTATTCCACGGCATGATGGATTTTGCGAAACCCGACCGGTTCATCCGCGGGATTGATGTGCAGCAGCACGGAACAAGGCGCCTGTCGGGCCAGATTACGGCCGACAGAGCCGAGATAGTATTTAAAAAATCCTTCGCGCGGCAATACCCCTGCCACGATGAAATCCGCGTGAACCTCGCGGGCAGCCTGAAGCAAGACCTCTTCCGCCGCGCCGCTGCGCAGCACCAGCTCCAGATCGGTTACGCCGGCAAAACGAGACTCTTCGATCATCTTGACCATCCGCTCCCGGTTCTCCGTGTTGGGTTCACCGGCATGCACAATGACCGGCGACAGGCCCAAGCAGGCCAGAAACGGCTGTGCTTCGTTCAGCAGCGCCAGCGCGCGGGGCGAGAACGAAGAGGCCACCACCGCCCGCTTTTTAGTAAAATCCGTCGATTTTGCCGACATGCCCTCTACCGCTTTGCACTCAATGATTCGACCATTTGGTTAATCTTTCAGTTTAAGAAAATATTCTTAATTTGCCAAGGTTTTTTTATCCCTTGCATCTGGCGGCGGGATTCCTAAATTAAGTCCTATGGCGAAGATTCGAACCCTAAAGGCTCAAGCGATGATCATGGGATCGGCCGCCACCCTCTGGCAACTCGTCTTGATGCGCGAATGGATGACCGTTTTTTACGGCAACGAACTGATCATCGGCCTCGTGCTGTCCGGCTGGTTGCTGTTCGTTGCCATAGGCTGTCAAGTGGGGGATCGGTATGGCAGCGATCGTTGCACGCCGTCGTTTTTATGCGCTGCCTTTATCCTCTGCCTGTGGATCGTCTTTGTGAGCATCAAGCACCTTCGCGTGCTGGCGCAGATTCCAGCCGCAGAGGCGGTTTCGCTGCCGCGCATGCTGGTATTCATGGCGCCGGCGCTGGGACTGCCGTGCTTTATCTGGGGGTGCTGGTTCAGCCGGTTGTCCGCGCTTTTGGCCGCTCACCGCATCCGTCCTGCCTCCACCTTGGTTTATATCTACGAGTCCGCCGGCGCTGTGGTGGCCGGCCTGGCCTTTACCTTTTGCCTGGCTAAATGGGTTGATAATTTTTACATCCTTCTTTTTCTCTCGTTGCTCCTCTGTCTGAGCATGGCCTGTCTTTTACGGCGGCTGCGCTGGGCCTGGGCGGCGCTGGCCATTATCGTCGTGAGCGTCTGCAAGGGCCCGTCGTGGGATCGCGCGCTGAACGAAAGCTTTTGGCGCTCCCTGGCGCCAGGTGTAAGGGTGAAAGCAACCTGGGGCACCCGCTATGGCCAATGGGCCGTGCTCGACTGGAGCGGTGAAACCGCGCTCTACTGCAATGGTCTGAAACAAAGCATCCTGCCGGACCCAGTAACAAACCAGGGGCTGGCTGCACAGATTTTAACTCAACATCCGCATCCGCATAAAGTGCTGCTCATCGCCGGAGGACTGGGCGGCCTCGCGCAGACGTTGGCGCCGGGGATCGATCTCACCTATGTCGAAATGGATGAGAAAGCGCTGCGGAAGACGGCCTCTTTTTTACACGAGGTCTGGCAAGTGCCTACGGTGTTTCAGGACGGGCGACGTTTCCTGTTGACCACTCGGCAGCAGTACGACATGATCATCATCAACGCCGGCCGCCCCGGCACAGCGCTGACCAACCGCCTGTACACCCGCGAATTCCATCAACTGGCGAAAAGCCGGCTCAACGCCGGCGGCGTGCTGGCCTTTAGCGCGATCCCGGCGGGTGAAAATTTGATGGGCCCTGAACTGCATCATCTCAACAGCGCGCTCTACCAGGACCTGGCCTCGTGCTTTGCCCATGTGCTGGCATTGCCCGGCGACGCGGCGCACTATTTCGCCTGCGACCGCGCTGCTGTCCTCTGCCGCGATCCGGACAGTCTGGCGCAGCGCTATCTCCATCTCCATCGCCAGGATCGCTATTTTCATCCGCAAATGTTTCGCACTCTTGTTTTGCCGGAACGGATTGATCACTTCTGCCGCTCGCTGCGGCAAACGTCGGCGAGTAACCGGGATGAACAGCCGGTCAGTTACTATCTCGATTGGCTGATCTGGCTCAAGCAGGTCTCCGGCTTTTCCGCCCCGGCCGCCACGCTGCGGCCGCAGCCGGCGCTGCCGGTCGCCTTTGTCCTCAGCCTGGGGCTGATGGTCCTGTTCTGGATCCGCCGGTGTAGATCCGCCGGCCTGCTGATGATCATGGCGATCAACGGCCTGATCGCCATTGCGATAAACATCATTTTTCTTTTGATGCTGCAGAGCCTGTACGGCTATGTGTACGAAGGCATGGGCTGGGCAGTGGCCGCCTACATGGCCGGCATGACGATCACGGCGGCGACGGTGCACCGGTTCAAACCAGCTCCGGAGCGGTGGATTCCGCGCATCTGCCTGGGTACGCTGGTCTTTCTGTTGACGGTCATGCCCGTTTTTCGGCAGTTCATGGTTCACTCCGGCATGGCCCTGTTCTTTCTCTGGCTCCTAGTCGGCGGCGCTTTCGCCGGCGCCCTGTTTCCCCTGCTCAACCGGTTGCTGCGTCATCAGGACAAAAAAAAAGGGTCCAGTCTGTATGCAGTGGACTTGATCGGTTCCTCTCTGGGCGCGTGGCTGGTAAATTTTTTCGCCATACCTATGTTCGGTTTTACCGCCACCCTGCACTGGCTGTGCGGATTTTGCGCACTGGCACTGGCGGGATCCGTAGTGTTCGTCAGGAGCGAATAGCATGATGCATGCAAAAGTTGCTCTTTTATTTTCTGCCTTTCTAGGGAGCACCTGTATGGAATCCAATACGCCCCATTCGGAAAGTCCGTCCGAGGAGCAGTTTCGCCGGCTGCGCGAGCAGATGGTCTTGGTCCAGATCGAAGAACGCGGCGTCAGGGACAAGCGGGTGCTGCAGGCCATGCGCAAGACCCCCCGCCATCTCTTTGTTCCCGATGAATACAGAATGCTGGCCTATCGCGATCATCCGCTGGCCATCGGCTATGAACAGACCATCTCGCAACCGTACATCGTCGCCTACATGACGGAACAGCTCCAACTCGCCCCCGGCGACAAGGTGCTGGAGATAGGCACAGGATCCGGATATCAGGCTGCGGTGCTCGCCGAACTGGTGGATCAGGTTTACTCGATTGAGATCATCGAACCGCTCTGCCGCCAGGCGCAGGAACGGCTGAGCAAGCTAAACTACGACCGGGTGTACGTACGCTGCGGAGATGGCTATGCGGGCTGGCCCGAGGCTGCGCCCTTTGACGCCATCATTCTGACCGCCGCGCCGGCGGCGATCCCCGAGACCCTGGTCGCGCAGCTGGCGGTGCACGGCCGCATGATCCTGCCTGTGGGAGAAGAAAGACAGGAGCTGGTGTTGATCGAAAAATCCGCAGACGGCAGTCTGCATCATCATACCCTGCTGCCGGTACGGTTCGTGCCCATGACCGGAGGCCCCCGCAGTCTGCCCGAGGGCGACAAAAAGTGACCGTTGCCCTGTAACATCCCGCGGTCCGAATCGTATGTATAGAAGGAAAAGGGATTGCTTTTTCACAACTTGTCGGCACTGCTCCGTTGCCTGTTCAAGCGCACCTCGACGCAAATGTGCATGAGGATTTTCCGGAAAGCGAGGAAATACGATGGATACCACCGCACCGCAACGTAAATTATATCGCTCTCGTCGGCATAAAGTCATCGCCGGAGTCTGCGGCGGATTCGCCGAATACACCGGACTGGACACCTCATTGGTCCGTGTGTTCTGGTTATTGGCCGCGTTGTTCAACGGTGCAGGCATTCTGGCGTATATCGTCTGTCTGTTCATCATGAAAGATAACCCGCAGGACGCGGGCGAAGAGGTTTTGTCCGCAGCCGAGGAGAGAAAAAGGCCCGAATGGACCCTGGGGTTGATCCTGACTATCATCGGCGCCATCCTGTTGCTGCACAACCTGACCGGCCAGGCATGGTGGCTGCCCTGGCGTTGGTTTGAAATGCTGAACATTCATATTCGCGAGGTGTGGCCGGTGCTGCTCATCGCTCTGGGAATGGCCATTTTGCTGCGCCGTCCTCGATCCGATGATCCGTCCAAAACAGCCGTCGAACCATCTAACCCGTTGTATCGCAGCCACGAGGACCGCATGATCGGCGGCGTCTGCAGCGGATTGGCCGCCTACTGGCAGATCGACGTCACGCTGGTTCGCATTATCTGGATTCTGACCAGCCTGCTGGGCAGCCTCACTGCCGGCGGACTGGCCTACCTTCTGCTGCTGGTGCTGATTCCGGAAAAGCCGCGACCAGAGGAACAAATCGTACAGCCGTGATGTCGGCAGGATTGGCCGGCGAAAAAACGAACTGTAAAAGGGAGAAAACGCATGAACCGAGATCACTCGTCCATCAGTCTGGGGCTGATTCTTATCCTCATTGGCTTGGGATTAATGCTCCATCGCCTGGACCTGTTGAATTTTGACTTTGAGCAGATCTATCCGATTGTGGCTCTGGCCGTGGGCGGTTTTTCCGCCGTGGCCGTGGCCCGCGGCGATAAAAATTCCGTATTCTGGTCCGGCTTTCTGCTGCTGTTCGGCGGTTTGACCTTTCTGCGCAACTATAGCATCGTGGATTCACTCTGGAGTCTGAGCCCGTGGTCGCTGCTCATGGTCTGTCTGGGCCTGGCCTTCTTTGCACTCTACTTTTTCAAACCCAAGGATTGGGGGGTGTTGATTCCCGGCAGCCTTCTCTCCTTCATCGGCCTGCTGATGATTCTGCACGATCTGGATTACTCCTGGTTTGAATTGGCCAAAATCAAATCCCTGTGGCCCGTCGTGCTGATCGTCATCGGCATCGGCATCCTCGTCAGTTCATTCCGAAAAAAACCGAATTAAGCGATCCATTTAAACCGCGGCCATGGCGATCACAACCGTCCTGGCCGCATATAAGGGACCCCATGCTCAGAAAAATCCTCTGCCATGCCGGCCTCGGCCTGCTTTTGCTCCTCTCCTCGCTGTTTGCGTCCGATCCCTCCCGTGGCTTTGCTTTTAACGATAAAGTAGTGCTGGCTTATTATTACATCTGGTTCAGCGAGGACAGCTGGTTGAACGATCCTTACGGACGGTTCAAAGAGATCTTTCCACTGGCCGGCGCTTATAACTCCTGGGAACCGGCGATCATCGAAAAGCACCTGGCGCAGATGCAGCGCGCCAAAATCGACGCGCTGGCCGTCTCCTGGTGGTTTGATCCGGCGCCGAACAAAACCAATGCGACGCTCGATCGGGTGTTCGAAACCGCCCGATCGAAAAACCTCAAAGTGACCATCGATTACGAAAGAGGCCGCCACCCCCTGGATCAGGTATACTCGGATCTCTCCTATTTTCTCAAACGCTATCACGATCATCCGGCGATGCTTAAAGTGGAAGGCCTGCCGGTGGTGATGATCTGGACCGCCTGGGGGCACACGCCCGAGGAATGGCGGGATCTGTTCGGCCGGCTGGAAAAAAGCGGCCTGGCCTCTTTCCCGATCATGTCCGGCAGCTATGAAGGCGGCAAGGGAAAACGATACCTCGATCCGTTCCGTGCTCTTGAAGAGTACACCCTGGTCGATATCGAAGACGGCCGGCTGGCGGAGTACATGCAGACCATGCGCAGCCATATCGATGCCTATAACAATGAATTCGGATTCAAAAACGGCAGGCCGGCGCAACATCATGCCACCATCAGCCCGGGCTATGACGAACGCACCCATCCCGGCCGCAGGCTGAAAAACGGCGGTTGGCTGGGCGCAGGCTGGAAGGATCGGACCAAATTCGGCGCGGTCTATCCGGATGACGCAGAGGGCGCCTACTATCGCGGCGCCTTCGAGGCCGCCATGAGCTCCAACCCCGACTGGTTGCACATCTCCACCTTTAACGAGTTGGCGGAACAGAGTCACATCGAAGCCACCAAGGAATTTGGCTACACCTACATCGACCTGACCGCGGAATTGGTCGACCGGTTTAAAAGCGGAAAAGGGAAGAACTAATTCAACTCGGGAGCTTTTGTGAAATCAATCTTGATCAAACAGCCGGGCCATTTCGAGATCATTGACCAGGCGATACCGCGCCCGGCGGACGACGAACTGCTGATCCGGGTTGCCTATGTATCCCTGTGCAATCAGCACGACTGGAAAGTAAATAAAGGATTGTATCGTGATCAGGTGTACCTCGAGTATGGCGTACCCGGATTCCCCGGCCATGAGGGCGCTGGCATCGTCGAGGCGGTGGGAAGCGCTGTGGTGAATTTTAAAATCGGCGATGTGGTCGTCATGTCCGGGTTGGGCGGACCGCCGCTGTACTCGGAATATGTAACCCGCAAGAGCACCCTGGTGGCGCGTGCTCCATCCGGCGCGGCGATGGAGCCATTGGCCATGTCCGAACTCATCGCCTGCGTACATCGGGCCTGCCGCAAAGTACCCGAGCTCAAAGGCAAAACCGTTCTGATCTCCGGATGCGGACCCGGTGGGTTGGCGGCGATACAGATCTGCCGCGCCTATGGCGCCCGGTCCATCACCGCTGTGGATGTGCGAGCCGACCGGATTCAACTGGCGTTGACGCTGGGGGCGGACACCGCCGTGGATGCAAACGAGGACGCAGCCGTAGAGGCGCTCAGCCGCCAGGGCGTGGAGATCGTCATCGAATGCACCGGCAACTATAAAGCCATGCAGCGCGTCTTTCGCATCGCGCGCCAGGCGGTGGTCATTTTCAGCTATAGCGAGGGAGAGCTGCAAATCCCGCTCTGGCCGCTGTTCGATTACGAACTCACGATCTACAATTCCAAATGGTTGACCAACGAGGATCTGCAGAGCGTCGTCGACCTTATTACGGCCGGAAAAATCCGCACCACCCCCATGATCAGCGCCCTCGCTGATTTTGCCCACTATCCAGAACTGGTGGAAAAAATCGGCCGCGGGGAGATCATCAAAGCGATTATGCAGGTGTAATGGTGAAGGGACAAGCATGAAACTGGGTTTGGACAGCTACAGCTATCACCTCGCCTTTGGCCGCCATGCGGATATTTCACCGAAACGGAAAATGACGCTGCCTCAGTTCATCGACCGTGTCGCTGATCTGGGGCTGGACGGCTTTCAGATCGATCCCATGCATCTGGCCCAAAGGGACGAGGCCACTCTTCGTAAAACCGCGCAGCAGGCACAGGCCAAAGGGCTGTTTCTCGAATACGGCGCCATGGGGCTGGATCCCTCTTATCTGTCCGCGGAATTGGAGGTCTGCGCAAAACTGGGATCGCCGGTGTTGCGCACCTTTGCCAATTTTAACCGCTACGCAAAAACCACGCACATCCATCTGGAAATCAAGCGGGCGATCCGCTCCCTGCGCCGGATGACGGCTAGAGCCGAACAACTCGGCATTCGCATCGCGGTGGAAAATCACGGCGATTTCAGCGCCGGAGAACTGGTCGAGGTGGTAAAAGCGGTGAACAGCCCCTGGGTGGGCATCTGTCTGGACCTGGGCAACTCGATGGCCACCCTGGAGGATCCGTTGCAGGCTGCGGCTAAAATGGCGCCCTATGCCGTGACCACCCATTTCAAGGATCACTGCGTGCAGATGACTTACAGCGGCTACTCGGTAGCCGGCTGCGCCCTCGGTGACGGCGTGATCGATCTGGCCGCTGCGCTGCGGCTGTTGAAAACGAAAACCAGTCTCGACCGGATCATTCTCGAAATACCGTGTCCGGTTGCCGAGAAGCCAAAGCAGAGCCTTGAAAAAGAGGACGAGATGGTGAGCCGCAGCGTAGCCTATGCACGCAGGATTCTCAAAATCAAGTGATCAAAGCGGAATGACTAGCTGATAAAACTCGATGACGTATCAGCACAAAAACGCGTTGCTGGAGGGGAACAGGACCAGCGCACAAGAAAAAAGGCGTGTTCATAAAGCGACACGCCTCTTTTCTTAGGAGGATCAATGAAGATATTGGAAGGGCAATTTCCAATACCCCTGCAAAATTTTTACGCTCAAAGCCGTAACGAGTTCCTGAAAAAATTAAATCTTTTCGCCGTACTCGGACTCGAGAAACTGGAAAGTACGGATCATGTTCTCATATTTTGCCCTGCCGTAACTATAGAAATCAAATGATTTAGCTGATATCTGCCTTTGCACCATGCTCCAGAGAAACCAGTAGGCGTCCGCAAAGGGTTTGAACAGATCCACCCCATAAAGGGTCTGTTCCAACGTATCCGCTCCGCAGTACGCCTCGAGCATTTGTTTTTCGTTCTGCCTGGGCACACGCACCTCCTGAAACAGATCGCCCAGGTCATAGTATGCGGGCGACATGCCGGCATACTCCCAATCGATGAGGTAGACCGGCGTGCCATAGTGTGATACCCACTCTTCATCCACCAGAATAAAATTCTCCGCCACCAGATCGTTGTGACAGGCGACATAGCGATCCTCAGGAACGGCGATTCGCTCCGCCAGCCGGTCCAGGCGTTCCAGCGACCGGTCCACTTCAAATTCATGATAATGGACGCCCAGTCGCTGCTGCAACAGATCAGCCATGGCGTGCACTTGTGTCTGCGGATTGAACAGCCGATCGAGGCGGACGCCGCTTTGATGCATGCGGCGAATGGGGGCCATGACTTGCGCAAACAGCGAGGGATTTAAAAAATCCGCATTGCTCAGGGTGATGCCATGACCGATAAACTCGACGATGGTGATTCCCCGCTCAGGAAGATACTTGATCAGGCCAGGGCCGATGCCCAGCTCCGCCATTCGGGCGATGGCCTGCACCTCGTTATCCCGGTTGATGTACAGCTCTGTTTTTTCCCCGTGAATACGTATGGAATAATCGCCTTTGGCGGATTGAGCGCGATAGAGGCGATTGGTGTTGCCTCCGGAGAGTTCCTGAATCCTGACAGGAAGGCCGTGCCATTCCGGCAACAGGTCCCAACAGATCTCTTGCGTGAAAGTATCGTACAATAGATTAGCCGAACGCATGCCTCTCTCCGTGTCCGATGGTGAGAGTGTGTGTTGCTCTATCCTAATGAGTGCCGACGCGGTTCCAGAGTGTGGCAATGAGCAGACTGCAGAACAGCGCAATGCCGGTCAACAGATAAAAGACGGATTGCCAGCCCATGCCGGCGACCACCCAGCCCACGACCACGCCGGAGAGCGCCTGACCGATGGAGCCCATGCCGTTGACAAACCCGGCCGCTGTCGCCGCTCCTTTTCGCGATCCGAAATCCATCACCGCCACGGCGGAGACGACAAAATCAGGTCCATAGGTCATAAAGCCCACCAGGCCGATGGCCAGGGGTAAAAGCGAGTTGGGAGCGCGCCAAAAAAAGATCAACGACGCCATGAGGCCCAGAAGCATGATCGTGCAGATGGGCGCGCGGCGGGAGGCGAACACCTTATCGGACAGATAGCTGGCCACCATGGTGCCGAGCAGTCCCACCAGAGCGAACAGGGTTGAGATATAGCCGGCGATGTCTGTGGCCATGCCGCGTTCCATGGTGAGAAAAGTGACCGCCCAGAACATAAACGTATAGCGGATGAACTTGATGCCGAAATAACTGAAGGCCAGCACCCAGATCGGTCCCTGACGCATGATCTCCGCGGTGTTCTGCCAGATGCTGGAGGAGCTCTTTTCATCACCCGGTTCGGCGATTTGGTGATAGACCTCGATGTCCGGCAAGCCGACATCCTGGGGTTTATCGCGAAACATCGTCACCGCCAGCACGCCCACCAAAGTCAGGGCTGCTGCTCCGGCCCAGAAAACCCACTGCCACTCCGAATAGGTGACGCTGTGGCCGGCCGGATTGGTGATGGTCGCCTTGGCGGTATGGCCGATGACAAAAGCAGCCAGGCCAGTGCCCACCACATCGCCGATGGTGTAGCAGGAGCCCCATGGCGCCATGATCTTGCCGCGTTCACGCAGGGAGAACCAGTTGGACATGCCTTTGATCACCGCGGGCCAGCCGGCGGATTGCGCATAGCCGTTCAACGTCCAAAACAGTCCCATGAGAAAAACCGAGGTTGAAAAACCAAAGGCCAGATTCAGCAGCACCGTGGCGGTCAATCCCAACGCAAGAATTTTCCTCGCCGGCCATTTGTCGCTCAAGGGCCCGTTGATGAACTGACCGGTGGCATAGCCGACATGATAACCGGTCAGCATCACGCCGAACAGCGACGCGCCCCAACCGAACTCCTTCATCAGTTCCGGTTGAGCGATGGTCAGGGTTTTACGGCACAGATAAAAGCCCGCATAAGCGAGCCATGTCCCCCAAAACGCTCGGATACGCCATTTGCGATAAAGGCGATCCACCTCCGGATTCGCGTCCTGACAGGTAACCGTAGAGTCCGTCACGTTTGTTCCTTAAAAATGGGTTCGGAGAATTTAAACCGGGTGCGATCGGCGCGATAGACATCCTCGGCATATTCGACGGGCATTCCGTCTTTTAGATACACCAACCGGTTCATCATCAACACCGGTTGACCAGCCCCGATCGTCAGCAAACGGCCTTCATTCTTGCCGGCCAGCGCCGCTTCGATGGCATATTCGGTCCGGAGAAAAACATAGTGATATTTTTCTTCCAGCATGTTGTAGATCGGTCCGTTGAGATCCAGGTCCTGCAGTTTCTCACCGATCTCGAGACGGAAATAAGAGTGCTCCAGCAGAATCGGTTCGTTGTCGCCGAAACGCAGGCGCTGCATGTAGACGATCTCGGCGCCCGGTCTGAGCTGCAGTTTGCTGCGGATATAATCCGGCGCCGGATAACGGCGGAATTCCAGCACATGCGCTGAAGGTTTTTTTCCGGAGGCGTCCATCACCCGGGAAAAGCTCATCACCGTGCCGGCTTCATGGACGATTTTGGTGGAAGCGACAAACGTGCCCAATCCTCTTTGCCGTTCGATCAACCCTTCCCGCAGCAGCACCCGCAGCGCCTCGCGCACCGTACCCCGGCTGATGCCATAGCGGGTGCACAGCGTGCTCTCCGAAGGCAGGGCGCGGCCGGCCTTGTAGCGTTGGCCGGTCATCTTTTTGCGCAATTCATCCGCCAATTGGTGATAGAGCGGTATATAGCTTTTTTTGTCAAGCATACATCGATCTCCGACCGGCCGAGTCACTGCACAACACTAAAGCGCACTGGGCCGGCGGCGAGGTTCACTTTCGTCAACCAGTGATCACGGACGGCGTAGGAGGTATTGGGCACACAGGCGGCCAGTCGCTGTTCGAACAACACCTGACCAGCCTGCTCAATCCGCACCAGCGCGGGACGGCAAAAATCTTTGACGCTGAAGCGCACTGGTCTGAACGACGTCGATGGGTCTACAGAAGAGGCCAGGTTGGGGGATACCCAGCGGACAGCGGCATCCGGTACGATGGCCACGCACGGGGAGGCCGTATCGTTATGACGCAGATAGGCTTCTATGGAACCGGCAACGAGAAGCCCCTCTTTGGCCGCCACATCCGCGGTCTCTGCACCGCGGAGAAGGTTGCCGGCGGCAAACACACCGGTTTTGCCAGTCCGCAAGCAGCGGTCCACAGACGGGCCAAGCGTGTATCCGTCCATCGGCACACCGCCGCGCCGGGCCAGTTCATGATCCGGTATCCAGTCCCCGGTAAAGACAACCGTATCGCAGGGGATGCTCATGCATTCGCCGGTGAGCCGGTCTTTTATCTCCACCGCCTCGACCCGTTCATGGCCGATAATCTGATGAATGGTGCTGTTCGTTTTGACCGGCGCCCGGTGCAACAGATCAGCGAGTGCAAATTTTGCCGGACGATAAATGCCGTAGAATTGATGATGGGGAAAAGAGGTCACCAGGGCCGCCACGCGGCAACGGGCCTTGGCCAGCGTCATCAACGCCGAGAGACTCACCTTTTCCGCGCCGACGATCACCGCTCGTTTTCCCACCCTGCAGTTGAGGTGATGGACAAAATCCTGCAGCGAACCAGTGGTGAAAATTCCCTGAGACCGGCTGCCGGCCACCAGGCGCGCAGCCCGAGGCCGCTCACGGCAGCCCGTGGCGAGCAAGACCGCGCGGGCCTCGATCTCCTGCAGTCCTTCCGGGCCTGTGGCCAAACAGGTCAGCGGACCGGTCCAGTCAATCACCGTCGTTTGAGTCAGCAGTTCCACCTGCCGTCTTTTCGCATCCGCAACCCAGGCAGCCGCATATCCCGGGCCGGTCTTCAGCCTGTGGCGATCTAGTATGCCGAATCCGGTGTGATGACAAAAACGCGGCATGCCGCCGGCCATAGAGTCCCGCTCCAGAACCAGGAGATCGGTAAGGCCCAACCGTTTCAATTGAACCGCCGCAGCCAGACCTGCCGGTCCGGCGCCGATGATCAAAACATCCGTTTTCCGCTGTTTCATGCTACTCCTTGTATCCAATGAGCGAAGCCGGTTTGACACCAAGATGATCGGCCAGCATTTTGCTGACATCCGCGTGACAGTGAAAGCCCTGACAGCGGCCCTGCATGCAACGGGTCCGTCGGCGCAGACCATCCAGCGTTGTGGCTGGAATGGCGGAGTTCAACGCCGCTTTGATCTCTCCGGCCGACACCCGTTCACAATGGCAGACAATGCGGCCATAGTCCGGATCCGCGGCGATGGCGGACTCGGAGCGATAGGGCCTTGTCTGCGCCTCCCCCAAAGGAGGCATATGGACGCTCTGAAATTCAGCCTTGGGCTGCAGTCCAACGCCCATCTCCTCCAGCAGACCCTGCACGTATTCAGCAATGCCCAGAGAGGCAGAGATGCCGGTGGAGCGGATGCCGCCCACACAGATGTAGCGTTGTCCAGCAGAGGGAAAAATCTGATAATCGCTGTGCTCTGTTGCGGCGCGCAGTCCGGCGTAGGTGGCGGTCACCTCCTCCTTCATCAGCGGCGAAAGGATCGCTTCGCCTTTTTTCCAGAGAAAATCCAACCCCTCGTTAGAAGTCCCTTTCTGCGTCTTGTCCTTCAGGTCCTCGGCCGTGGGCCCCAGCATGACATTGCCGTAAACTGTGGGGCTGATCAGCACTCCCTTGGTTTTTCCTGTGGGAATCGGCAGCAGCACATGGTTCACCAACGGCCGGGCGAATTTGTCGAAAACGATCAGTTCGCCCCGTCGCGGGGTGACGGTGAAGCGGGTATAGCCGTACAGGCGGTCGATCTCATCCGAGTACAGCCCCGCGGCATTAATGGCATACCGGCAGGCCACCGATCCGGCCGGGCCGGATAAAACCTGAGTGGCGTCCTCGCCGGCCGCAACGGATGTGACCGGAAAACCGAACCGCAGCGCCACCCCGTTGGCGGCCGCCTCGGTGGCCATGGCCAGCGGCAGGCCGTAGGTGCAGATGATCGATTCACCCGGCACCATCAATCCACCCAAAGCGCCGGTGTTGAGATGCGGTTCCAACTCATACACCTGGTCGACGCTGAGCAGATGCACATCGCGCACGCCGTTCTCGTGCGCTTTGGCCAGCAGGCCGGGAAGCGCGTTGAATTGATCTTCATTCCAGGCGACCAGCACCGCGCCGCTTCGTTCATGGGCGATGCCGGCTTGCGGCACATAGTCTTCGAGCAGGTGATAGCTCCGGGTCAGCAGCCGTGCTTCCAAGGTGCCTGGCTTGGCGTCAAAGCCGGTGTGCCAGATGGCGGTGCTGGCTTTGCTCGTGCCCATGCCGAGATCCGGTTCGGAATCGATCAGCACGCACTGCAGGGTGTATCGGGAGAGCTGGCGGGCGATCGCGCATCCCACCACGCCGGCGCCGATAATCGCGACATCATAAGGTTTCATAAGCGGTTTCCCGTTCATCATGAGAGCATCTCACGGTATGGTTGTCTATACAAGTGAATGAGATAACGTATCACTTTTTTCGATCACTGTCAAGCCCTTTTTCTTTTCGCCGCGGGTCATTCAAAGGCCGTGGCTGGGATCTCCTGCCGGGAGAACTGCGGCCCTTCCCAGAACACCAGCAAATCCTGACCGCCGCCGTTCTGAAAGTAACGCACTTCGAGCAGATGCCGGCCGGGCTGGAGACGGATTTTGCCGGACTCTTCCGAATAGCCGTGGGGGAAATCATTGCTGACGACCTCGCGGGCATCGACGTAGAGACGGCTGCCGTCGTTGGATCCGGTGTAAAAGGTGTATTCCCCCGGTTCACGGATATTGAGGATGGCGAGAAACTGCAGCGCATAATGATCTTTGTTGGTTTCGATGTCCTGCAGCCGAATGCGCGTCACCGACTCGGTCCGGTCCGGCGTCAGGTGAAAAAAGTCGGGCAATGCACGCCAGCGGCCGACAAAATAGTTCACCCGCACCCCCTTTTCCATCAGGCAGGGTTTGAAAGCGGCGCTGACCGTCCCGCTCTTTTCATAGCCCTCCTTAAAGGCCGCCGCACGCACCGTCGTCGCACGGTCGATGAAGAATGGACCCTCATAGCGCGGCGCACGCTGATCCGGCTCGCTGCCGTCCACTGTATAATGGATAGCGGCGCCTTCGGTGCCGGCGCTCAACGTGATACGGCAGGTCTGATAAAAATAAGTGTTGGCAGGCGTGATGCGCGGTGTATCAACGACCAGCTGAGGAAAAGACCGTTCCGTCACCCGGCTGCGGCCGTGCGGCTTCAACATCGCGACCGCGCGCACCTTGCCGTTGCCGATGAGCGTAAACGGCTGTGTATAGACAGCCGCAGGAGACGGCGTGGTGGGATGGACGCCGTAGCGGATTTCCGTCTGCGCCAGGTTCGAGGTGATCAGAACCTGACCGCGTTCATCGCGGGTGATGAACGGTTCCGACACCACTGGCCGCTCTTCACGCGCCCATTCCTCCGGTTTGGCGTCGCCCTGCCACGGCCGCAGCCAGTAGCTGAACGTATAAGGCCGCGGCTCCACCGCATATTGGTTGAGCAAAAATTCCGTATCCTCGCGTTTGACCGCGTCCACCCCGTTGCCCACGCCACGCTGACGGACATCCAGATGCAGGACGCTAAAGTCCTGCGCATGCAAATGGTGCAAGTGCGTCGCTTTCTCCAGATCCGCCGTAGTATAGGGCAGAGCGGTCATGGCCAGCGGTTCACCGCGAGCGACGATCAGCAGGCCGGCCTGCCGATCGTTTTCGAGAGACAGCCAACGCACATCCTGTTTGGCGGCGTTGTCCTGGGGCACGCCATAGGGCACGTACTGGTCCGCCACGGCGCTGCGAAAGCGGCCCAGCGCAGCGCCGTATTTTCGATCAGGATAATTCTCATGCGGGCCGCGGCCGAAATATTCCAGCGTGTTCCATTCTGGGCGTAGACGCAGTTCAACGCCCACTCGAGCCAGTGTGGGCATCGGCCCTTGCGGAACCATCTGATGATCCACCAGCACCCAGCCGTCCGCGTCAACGGAAAAGGTGGTGTAAAAATCCGCTGCGCAGCCGGACGCACCCTGGTAGAAATGATGGGTATGAATCTGGACCAATCCATCGCCGGACCGCACCTCCAGATTGCACAACCGGGGGGACAGCCGGTCCAATCCCGCTTCGCGCCAGAGATGGGCAACGGCGCCGTCGTTTTCGATGGGCGCCCGATAAAGGGTGAGGCGAGGACCGCCGGCTGAATCCGGCGTCGAGTGCAGATATTCCCGGCCATGGGCCTGATAGGAGACCAGCAGTCCGCTGGCCTGATCAAAAGCCAACCGCCAATTTTTGCCCGCCACCGTCAATCGACCATCGCTCTTTTTCACCGCAGGCGTTCTCCCCTTTGTTGCAGGGGCAAAGGGCTTTTCGCTTCTGTGCACCAGAAACTGTTCCCACGCCACTTCATGCCCTGCCAGCGCCCAGAGCTGATCATTCCGGGTACGCACGCTCAGCCGCAGCCAGTATTCCGCGCCCGGGATGAAACGGCTGGTGTCAAACGGCGTCTTCACCAAGGCGCTGGTCCCAGGGGCCGCCGTGACCGGATCCAGGCGGCCGGATTGCAGCTCTTCGCCATCCTGCTCCAGGCACCAATCAAGATCGAACGCGCTCAGGTCGGTGACATCATATTTGTTGTGCAGACGAAACAGCCCGCGCTTTGCATCCACCACCTCCATGGCGATGTATTGATAGACCTTTTTGACCTCCCACAGCTTGGGGCTTGGCGAACGATCGGAAAACAAAAGCCCGCAAAAAGCGAAATTGGCGTCGGTCGGATGTTCCGGCGGTTCATAATCGCCGGCATAGGCATAGTACATACGGCCGCTCTCATCCTCTTTCAGCAATCCCTGATCCGCCCAGTCCCAGATGCAGCCGCCGATCAAGGAGGGATAGGTCTCGATCGCCTGCCAGTATTCCTTCAGATTGCCGCAGGAATTTCCATTGCCCAGCGCATACTCGCAGAGAAAGAGCGGTTTGGTATTTTTCTCTTTGCCGTATTGAATGATGCGCTCCACCGTGGCATACATCCGGCTGTTAATGTCGCCGGCCTGATTATAGCCCTCATAGTGAACCAGCCGGGTTGAATCGATACGATGGGCGTAATCGCGCATGATTAAAAAATTCTCACCTGAACCCGATTCGTTAGCCAGTGACCAAAAGATCACGCAGGGATGATTCTTGTCCCGCTGGATGAGGCTGTTCAGCCGGTCCAGGGAGACCTCCCGCCACTGTGGATTGGACTTGGGCAGAATGCCGTTGACGCCATGCGACTCCAGATTGGACTCGTCGACCACATACAGGCCGTAGCGGTCGCAGAGATCGTACCAGCGCGGATCATTTGGATAGTGCGAGGTGCGCACCACGTTGAAATTGCTCTGCTTCATCAGCTGGATGTCATGGACCATGCTGGCGTAGGTCACCACATGGCCGCTGGTTGAAAGATGTTCATGCCGATTGGCGCCCTTGAGCTTGACCGGGCGGCCGTTGATCAAGAGCTGTGCGTCCTTGAGCGCCACCTCGCGAAAACCAAAACAGCACTCCTGTATCTCCGCCGGTCGGTTGCGACGGTCGCGCAAAGTGAAAAAAAGTTGATACAGATTCGGCTGTTCGCTGGACCAAAGAGCCGGCCGATCCACACGACAGGTCATGTCAAGAACAGCCTCACCCGACGGGGCCAGTTGCGATAACTGCGCCGTTAGAGGAGGATCGGTTTCAACGGTTTTGCCGTGGCGGTCGACGAGTTCCACATCCAGTTGCACTCCTCGGACGACCAGGTCTGCATAATTTTTAATCCTGGCGTTGATGAGCAGACGGGCGCTTTCAAACTTTTCATCCAGGTCGCAACGGACAAAATAGTCAGCCAGATGCAAGTCCGCGCCGGCGTACAAATAGACATCGCGCATGATCCCGCCGTAATGCCACATACCCTGGCATTCCATGTAACTGCCGTCACAGAACTTGAAAACCTGTACGGCGAGGGTGTTTTCCCCCAGGCGGGCAAAGCGGGTGATGTTGAACTCTGCGGGCGAGAACGAGTTCTCCGTATAACCCACATAGTGACCATTCACCCAGACCTGATAGGCGGACTTGACGCCGCCAAAGTGAATGAACAGCTGCCGTCCCTCCCACTCCCCCGGTACGGTAAAAGAGGTGAGATAGGAACCCACGGGATTTTTCTCCGCCGGAATATAGGGCGGATTGGGCGTGCCGAACGGATACTTGGTGTCATAATACAGGGGCACGCCGTAGCCGTTCAACTCCCAGAGACCCGGCACGGGAAAATCAACCCAGCCGGCGGCATCAAAGCCGGACTGGTAAAAATCTGCGGGCCGGTCCGCGCTGCTGCTCACCCAATGGAATTTCCAGGAACCGCTGAGCAGACGATAGTAGGTCGATGCCTCTATCTGATGTGCTTTTGCCTGTTCCCTGGAGGCATACGGGATGCCGGAGCAGCGCGCCGGCTCGCGGTTGATCTGAAAAATCTCTGGGTTTTCCAACTCGACGGGCTGATCCAGCGCGTGAATGGGATTGACGGGCAATCCAACGATCATTAGCAGATAAAAGAAACGGTGATAGAGCATGGCGGCCTCATTCGCTAAATCCGAGTGACTAAACGCTCACCCCTGTCGGTCCATCGCTCAGGGGACTGGTGTTGGTCCGGGCTATGGTCGTACACCGGACCGGAATGGAAACGAACGCTTGCATTTATGACAGGTTTTTAATAATTTATCGGTTCAGGAAATTGTTTATCAGTTAAATAATATTGGAGATATCATGATTTCAAACACCGTGGATCGACGGGGATTCTTTCGTTCTGTGACCGGCGGAATGGTCGGTGGCCTGGCGCTGCTGAGTATGCCCAAGAGCTCTCCTGCTCGCTATCTTGTGGCCAATGACCACGATTTTTCCGCAAAGGATGAAAATTTCTGGCGCGTGGTGCGGGATCAGTTTCCGCTGCAAAAGACACGAATCTACATGAATAACGGAACCATGGGCCCCTCTCCATTCG